>NZ_JASPEP010000016.1:0-62014 GCF_031292835.1 Actinomyces stomatis | reverse complement strand
CCCTCGCCGGCCTCGCCGCTGGAGGCGCCTGCCCGCTCGCCCTTCGCGGCCGCCGCGCCCTCGATCCCCACGCCGATGCCGATCGAGTCCAGCCTCCCCGGTGGGGGCGCCGAGTCGACCCAGTCCTGGGCGCCGGACTGGGCCGCCGACGGCGCCGACTCCTCCGTCTCATCGGCCTCCTCCTGGGCTCCTGAGGCTCCCGAGGCCTCGGAGACCTCGGATGCCTCCAGCGCGGCAGCCGGTTCCTACGCCGCATCGAGTGCGCTGGAGACCCCCTCGACCAGCGCCCCCACCGCGGCCTCCGCCGGCAGGACCGCCGGCGCCGACGGATTCGTGAGCCTGGCGGCCGACGCGCTGGGCGCGGTGCCCTCTGCCAACGAGCCGGAGCCCGCCGCCCCCAGCTATGCCCAGGAGGTGGCTGCCGACGCCTCCGCAGGAGCCTCGTCCGAGCCGGCCTCTGCCGCCGGCGACCTCGCTGTCCGGCTGCCCCACGAAGGCCGCCACGTGGCCTCCTCCGAGGATGATGAGGAGCAGGCCGCCTCCGCCGTCGAGAGCTCCGCGAGCCTGCTGAGCGGATCCGTCGCCTTCGACGAGTCCGGTTCCTACAGCGGAGCCGCCTACAACCAGACCGGCTATGACGGGGACGCCGCCTCCGAGACGGCGGGCGCCGACGCGGCCGGCTTCTCCTTCCCCGCGCTGGGCGGTGACGCCTCCAGCTCCGGGACCACCGACACCGACGGATTCATTGACGCCTCCTCCGTCCCGGCCTCCCAGCCTCTGGGTGAGCCGGAGCCCAGTGCCTTCGCCGTCCCTGGTGAGTACCCCGGGGCCGTGAGCCAGGAGAGCGCGGCGCCGGCCTACTCCGAGCCCTCCTACTCCCAGCCCTCCGTCTCTGAGGACTTCTCCCAGTCCGCTGACGGCTTGTACGCCGCGCCGTCGATGCAGTCCGACTTCCCGGGCGCCGCGGCCCCCGGCACCGCACCGGCGGCGGCCCCCGCCGCGCCTGAGGCTCCGGCTGCTCCCGCCGCTCCGGTTGACCCGCTCGCCGAGCGGCCCGCCCGCCCCGTCAGCGTCGTCTTCGGCCTGGGCGCCAACGTCGGCGGCGTCGTGGACTCCTTGCGCACGGCCGTCCAGAGTCTCAAGGCCGCCGAGGGCATCGAGGTCACGCAGGTGGCACCGCTGGCCCGCACGGTCGCCGTCGTCGCCGAGGGCGCCGAGCCCCAGCCCGACTACCTCAACACGGTGGTCACAGCCATGACGACCCTCTCCCCGCGAGAGCTGCTCGAGGTCTGCCAGTCCCTGGAGACCGCGGCCGGGCGCGTGCGCACCGAGCCGTGGGGCGTGCGCACTCTGGACGTCGACCTGGTTGATGTCGAGGGCGTCACCTCCGCCGACCCGGCCCTGTCCCTGCCGCACCCGCGCGCCGCTGAGCGCGCCTTCGTCCTCGTGCCGTGGAGCCAGGCCGACCCCTTCGCCGAGCTGTCCGGGCGCTCCGTGTCCGAGCTCGCCGAGAACGCCCCCGACCGCGGTGGCCTGCGCTGGCTGGCCTTCGACTGGCTCGACTCCGACGCCCTGCCGGACAAGCCCACCGGCCCCTACGTGGAGCCCCCGGTGGAGCAGGCCGCCGGCGCCGAGCCCGGTCTGGTCTACGACGCCACCCGTGACGAGTCCTCCGTGGCCGACGCCTCCCTGTCCGCCGACTACGCCGGCAGCGTCTCCGACGTCTCATCGGCCGCCGCAGAGCCCGCCGCCCCCGCGCAGCCCCTCAGTGACCAGCCGCAGGCTGAGCCGGCGCCCTTCGATCAGCTGCCGTTCGACTCCTCCAACGAGGCGAACGCCTGGACCGGGCAGGCCCCGCAGGTCGACTCGCCCTACCAGGCCGCCTCGGCCCCTGAGGCGGCCGGGCCGCAGGGCGCCTACGCCCCCGGCCACACGGACGGCCCGGGCGAGTTCCCCAACGACCAGCAGAATGACGCCGCCGGGGACGCCTGGAGGTCCCCGCTCCAGTGGAACGACGTCATCGGCGGTGGCGCCCAGGGGACAGGTCCCCGTCAGGACGTCTGATGCGGCGCACCCGCTGGACCAGTGCCGTCACCTGGTTCATCGCCGCGGCAGTGGCCTCCTGGGTGATCGGTGACCTCCTTCTGCGTCACGTCGGCTGGGTCCCCGTCCTCTCCCCCTGGGGGGCGGTGACCGCGCTGGTCATCGCCGGGATCGTCCTGGTGGCCGGTCTGGCGGTCAGGCGTCTGCGGGCGCGCGAGCACACCTGGATCACCCCTACCGGCGCAGCCACCACGGCCGCCGCCGCCCAGGCCTCAGCCATCGTGGGGGCGGTCCTGGGCGGCGTCTACGGCGGTGGGATCATCCTGGCGCTGGTGACACCGCGCTCGCCGGCCATGACTCACCTGGCCTGGACCTCGACCGGGTGCCTCATCGCCTGCCTCGTGTGGTGCATCATCGGTTTCGTCGTCGAGCAGTGGTGCTCCATCTCCGGTGACGGCGACGACGACGGTGCATCGGGCACCTCCGGGCGGGCCCCCGAAGGACCAGGAGCTCCCGCATGACCAGTCCCGACGCCGTCCCCGCTGCCCCCGCCACCTCCGCCGTCCCGGCCTCCGGCCATGGCTACGAGCCGGCCGTGCGGCCACCTGCCGGCGCCGACCCCTTCGCCCCCGACGGCGTCGTCTTCCACCCGGTCTCGCACCGCCTCATCACCGCCCGCATCCTGGGAGTCGGTCTCCTCTGCGCCGTCCTCATCATCGGCTTCGTCATCCCCGGGGTGCTCTTCTCCTCCGGATTCTTCATCCCGGCGGCGCTCGCCCCGCTCCTGTTCATCTGGCAGCTCTGGCTCATTCCGCGCCAGGTGCGGGCCATGGGCTACGCCCTGGCGGATAACCACCTCCTGTGGCGCCACGGCGTCATGTTCCGCTCCATCACCGTCACCCCGTACGGGCGCATGCAGTTCGTGGACACCTCCCAGGGGCCGCTCGCCCGCCGGCTGGGCATCGCCGAGGTCAGGCTCCACACCGCCTCGGCCAGCACCGACGCCACGATCAACGGGCTGCCGGTGGCCGAGGCCGAGAACCTGCGCCAGGTCCTGTCCCAGCGCGGTGAGGAGAGGATGGCCGGGCTGTGAGCTCCAGCTGGGAGAGCAGGCTGGAGGCCGCCCGGAAGGCGAGGGCGGGGGACTCGGCGGAGAGTGAGCCCACCGCCTCCCGGGACCTGACCCTTCCCGACAACGTCACCTGGCACCGCGTCAGCCTCATCACGCCGCTGCTGGAGGGCTGGAAGATCGTCACCGGTGTCCTCGCCTTCGTCACGGCCCAGAACCTCGACGAGCTGGTGCGCGCCTATCAGTTCATCAGCGAGCACGGCTTCTCCCCGGGCGGTCAGATCGGCTACTACCTGCTCGGTCTGGTCGCACTCATCGTCGTGTGGGCGGGCCTCGGACTGCTCAGCTGGTGGCGGCGCGCCTACGCCGTGGACGCCGACGGCGTCTACCTGCGCTCGGGCATCCTCAGCCGCAAGCTGCGCACAGCCCGTCTGCCTCGCATCCAGTCCGTCGACGTCGTCCACCCCCTGCTCGGACGCCTCTTCGGCCTGGGGAAGCTGACCGTCGAGGTCGCCGGCGGCCGGAACTCGCGGGTCGTCATCGGCTTCCTCACCACCCGTGAGCTCCAGGCCCTGCGTGACCGCATCCTCGACCTGGCCGCCGGACAGATCGACATGCCCGGACCCGCCTCGGAGGACGGTGCCGTCCAAGACAACGGAGCGGGCTACGACACCGGCGGCATCGACGGTCTCGCTTCCACCGCCCGACCCGAGGGCCTCACGCCGGAGAGGGCCACGGGCTCGGAGAGCGCCACTGGCTCCATGCCGCGCTCCCCGCATCTGCGGGCCTCCCACTTCCAGGAATACCCGCTCTACAGCGTCGACGGCGCCACCCTCCTCGGGTCCCTGCTGCGCAGCTCCTCGGTCTATGTGCTCGGGCTGACGATCATCGGCACGCTTGCGGTAGGGATCCTCATCCTCATCACGGACTCCGTGACCGGCGGCGAAGCGTTGACGCTCATCTCGTCCTACATCACGATCGTCATCGCGATGGCGACCATCGTGTGGAGCCACTTCAACAGTGCCTGGAACTTCCACGCCGCCGCCACCCCCAGCGGTATCCGCATGAGCTATGGCCTCACCTCGGAGACCTCCCGGACGCTCCCGCCCGGGCGGGTCCACGGTGTCGGGCTCGTCGGGCCGATCCTGTGGCGCCGCAAGGACTGGTGGAAGGTGAATGTCAACGTGGCCGGCCGCGACGAGAACCCCCATGACGGCCAGACTCGGGAGATCGGCAACCTGCTCCTGCCCGTGGGGAGCCGGGACACCGCCCTGCGCGCACTGTGGCTCGTGGTCCCCGACCTGGGGGTACCCGACCCGGACACTCTGCTCACCCAGGTCCTCACCGGCCGCGACGACGACGGCGTCGGCGACCCGCAGGCCCCTGCGGGCTCGACTGAGCGCGGCTTCGTTCGCCTCAGCCGCAGGGGGCGGCTCTTCCGTCCCCTGACCTGGCGGCGCGCGGCCATTGTCCTCACCGACACCTGTGTCATCATCCGACACGGACGCTGGCGACGGCGAGTCGCCGTCTTCCCCTACGAGCGCATCCAGTCCCTGCGCGTGCGCCAGGGGCCGCTGGCGCGCCGGCGGAGCCTGGCCTCCCTCCGGCTCGACATGGTCGCCCAAGAGGTCCCCACCTCGATCACGAATCTCGACGCCGCCGACGCCAAGGAGCTTGCGGCGAGGATCAGCGAGCGGGCGCTGCGCCGCTCCCGCGCAGAGCAGCTCGACCGGTGGCTCGCGCGCGCCGTCGCCGCCACTCAGGCCGCTGATCCCTCGCAGGTCAGTCCTCGAGCCGCTCCGGGCCCAGGACCTCGCGCAGGCGCAGAGCCTGCTCGATGGTGAGACGCCCGATGGCCTCGCAGCGCTCGGTGGTGGCGGCGGCCAGCTGCCGGTAGGAGGCGACGACGTCGTCGAGACCCCGCCCCTCGCCGTCGCGCAACGAGGAGAGCGCCTCCAGGTGGGAGGCCACTGTTCCGGCGTCGCCCCGGGAGACCGGGCCGGTCAGTCCCGCCTCGCCCTCGTGCAGGGCCCGGTCCAGGGCCGCCGTGAGCAGGGGGCCGAGCGTGGCCGCACCGTCCTCGACCCCGGCGGCCGCCAGCACCCGGACGGCCTGCGTCACCACAGTCAGCAGGTGGTTGGCGCCATGGGCGAGAGCAGCGTGGTAGGTCGGGCGCGCCGACTCCTCCAGGACGAAGGGCTCCCCGCCGAGCTCGACCACCAGCGCCTGCGCGATCGGAAGCACCGCGGCGGGCGCGGTCACGGCCATCGGGCAGCCGACGAGCCGGGACACATCCGTGGAGAACCCGGAGAAGGTCATCGCCGGGTGGATCGCCAGCGGAATCGCCCCGCAGCGCTGAGCCGGTGCGAGCACGGCGGCGCCGTAGCGACCCGAGGTGTGGGCCACCAGCTGGCCCGGCTGCCAGCGCTCCAGGTCCGCCAGCCCCTGGACGAGCGGCTCCAGGGCGTCGTCGGGCACGGCCAGCAGGACCAGCTCGGCGCGCTCGACGATCTCCTCGACCTCCAGAACCGGGACACCCGGCAGCAGCATCTCGGCGCGCTCACGCGAGTCCTCCGAGACCGCGTGGACGCCGACCACCTGGTGCTCCACCGCGCGCAACGCGCAGCCCAGGACCGCCCCGACGCGCCCGGCGGAGATGATGCCAATGCCCAACCGGCCCGGCCTGCTCGGAGTGGCCGGTGCGATCGGGGCACGGCCCACGTGCTCGCCGCCTACGCCGGGACCCGTGCCATCGATGTCGCTCATGCCCCGATGCTCTCATGCCCGCGGCTCCCGGCGGATTCGGCACCGCCCAGCAGGGCGACTAGCGTGGGGCACGTGAGCACCGAATCCGCACCGACGCCCGTTCCCGCCCCCCGATCAACCGGCGCCGCAACCGTCCTCGCCCGCAGCCGAGCCGACCTCGCCTCCGCCCTGGCCGAGTCCCCCGACCCGCGGGCGGTCGTCATGACCATGGGCGCCCTCCACGAGGGCCACTTCGATCTCGTGCGTGAGGCCGCCCGGCGCGTCGGGCCGACCGGCACAGTGGTGGTCACCATCTTCGTCAACCCCCTGCAGTTCGCCCCCACCGAGGACCTCGACTCCTACCCGCGTGACCTCGAGGGCGACCTGGCCGGCCTCGTCCGGACCCTCACCGGCGCCGACGGCTCCCTGGGCGTGGGACGGCTCATCGTCTTCGCCCCCACCCCGGAGGTCATCTACCCGGCCGGGCAGCCGGCGGTGCGCATCGATCCCGGTCCCATCGCCACCGTCCTGGAGGGCCGTACCCGCCCCACCCACTTCGCCGGCGTCTGCCAGGTGGTGCTCACCCTCATGCACCTGACCATGCCGCGCTGGGCGCTGTTCGGCCGCAAGGACGCCCAACAGCTGGCGATCATCGAGTCCATGGTGCGCGACCTCGCCGTCCCGCTGGAGATCGTGCCGGTCGACATCCGCCGCGAGAGCGACGGCCTGGCCATGAGCTCACGCAACGCCTACCTCAGCCCTGAGCAGCGCCGCCAGGCCCTGGCCCTGTCCCGCGCGCTCCACGCCGGCCGGGACGCCGCCGCGCAGGGGGCCGGTTCCGGCACCCGCCCGGATCCCGCTGCCATCCGCCGGGCCGCCCTGGCGTCCCTGGAGGCGGCCGACGGCGTCGAGGTAGACTACGTGGCCCTCGTCGCCCCGGACAGCTTCGAGGACCTGGCCGGCGCCGGTCTCGGCCTGCCGCGCAGAGAGTCGGCGAGGGAGGGGCTGCCCTCCGTGGGCCTACTCGCCGTCGCCGCCCGCGTGGGCACCACCCGCCTCATCGACAACACCCTCATCGACCTGCGCCCCTGACCGCCTCGCTCGGCCGGGGGCTCACGCCGGGCCGGGCGCCGCGAACCGGGCCGGCCCGGCGTGAGGACGCATATGAGTCCCCGAGGACGCACCCTTGAGGAACAGTCCCGGAGCCCTATGGTCGTCCTCGGGAACCGGCGGCCCGGGGCCTGGCCCCGCTCAGGCCCGATTGCGCCTGTCAGGTCGCTCACCCTGTGCCGCACCGTACAGTGCGCCGGGCCCGCCGCCGTCTACGCTGTGCGGCGATGAGCTCCCGCACCCGGACGATGATGACGTCCAAGATTCACCGCGCCACCGTGACGCAGGCCGACCTCGACTACGTCGGCTCCATCACGGTGGACATCGACCTGCTCGAGGCCGCCGACCTGCTGCCCGGCGAGCGCGTCGACATCTGCAACTGCACCAACGGCAACCGCCTGTCCACCTACGTCATCCCCGGCGAGCGCGGAGCCGGAGAGATCTGCGTCAACGGCGCCGCCGCCCACCTGGTCGGCCCCGGCGACGTCGTCATCCTCATCGCCTACTCCCAGATGTCCGACGCCGAGGCCCGCACCTACCTGCCCCACGTCGTCTTCGTCGACGCGGCCAACCGGATCGTGGAGCGGGGCACCGACCCCGGCCAGATCCCGGCCGACTCCGACGTCGCCCGCCTCCAGGGACTGCGTCCCTCCGGCATCCCCCTGGCCGAGGCCCGCGCCTGACCGCTCTGCGGGCCGCCGCCCTACCAGGCCGTCCCGAACCGCCCCCGACACCGCCGTGCTCCGATAAGGTCGGGAAGCATGCTGGGGCAGTTCAAGGACGAGGACATCTACGAGCTCTACACCACTCGAGAGCTGACGATCGAGGGTGTGCGCGCGGCGCTGCCGGACCTCACCGTCGAGGGCAACGACGGGGACGGAACCCACCTGCGCATCCGCGATGGTCACCTGCTGGTCCTCGAGCTGGAGGAGACCTCTCTGGACGTGCAGCTCGACTTCGTCGACTACGTCAAGGAGGTCTCCGGCTACCCCGATCTGCCCTACTGCTACCGGCTCACCTGGCCCAAGAGCTGGTTCCGAGGCGACTCGGCCAGCAAGAGGGCCCTGGCGTCGGCGCAGACCCTCGCCCGCTGGAACGACGGCGTCGTGGCCCTGTTCTTCGAGCACGTGGTACAGCCGCAGGAAGCCCTGTCCGCGCCCCACTTCAATCCCGACGTCTACGAGAAGGACTGGGAGCGGCTTGACGAGGACGTTCAGGTGGTCGAGATGCGGGCCTACGTGCGCGAGTCCGTCTGCCCCGATCCGGTCAAGGCCTGGATGCGCGCCATCTGGCGAGTGGCCCCGCACTGGAGCCCCACCGAGTACACCGGCCAGGCACGCATGCTGCCACTGAGCGAGACCACGATCGAGGCCGCCGATGATCGCAGGTATGTCGATGACGTCGGGGTCTTCCTGACCGGGCCCGCGCCGATCAGTACGGCGACGTTCTTTGGCCTCGAGGAGGATCCTCACGGCATGTACATGGTTGAGTGGGTGGCCGAGCTGGCACCCCTCAGCCCCGGCGACCTGGACCTCCTCCACGAGCTGCTGCTCGAGGCCTGCGACGAGCTCGGCGCCGACCTGGCCTGGGCGCAGGTCCTCGATGGATGGAATCACTCCTACGACGGCGACGTCATGCCCGGCTACCTCAGAGCCGAGCAGCCCCAGTCCCTGGCCGCCGACGGCGTCATCCTGAGTGGGCTTCCCTCCATCCCGGTCCCGTGGTGCTACCTCGGGCCCGACTACACCAGGCTGCTCTCTGCCTTCCTCATTCGCACACCACCCCAGTGGGAGCAGCGCCCCACGGCCCGCGGCACCGCCCTGCGCCTGAGCCGGGTTCCGGTCAAGGGTGAGGCCCTGGGCCCCACCTGGTTCCCGGCCGAGTACTGCGTGTCCGTGCACCGCAGCCGGAAGGGAGAGGAAACCGTGACCGGGGCCGCTGTCGTGCCCACCTGGACCTGACCGGTGGAACCGCCGCCCGGTGTGACCAGGATCGGAGGTGGATCGGGCGTCGTCGGTCCCCAGGGGGCGGTCGGGGAGGGCCGGCGCCGTTAGACTCCTTCATGTGACAGACGAGAGCACCCCCAGCCCTGACCCGACCGCCACCGACGCCGCCGGCACCCAGTCGCCGAAGTCTGCAGACGATTCATCGGCCCAGCCCAAGCAGCCCAAGGCCGACCCGGGCCCGGGCGAGCAGTTCGAGGTCCGCGCAGGCAAGCGCGAGCGCCTGCGCGGCGAGGGCTGGGACCCCTACCCGGTCTCAGTGCCCGTCACCACCACCATCGCTGCCGTGCGCGAGGGCTACGCCCACCTCGAGGCCGGGCAGGAGACCGACGACGTCGTCGGCGTGGCCGGCCGGGTCGTCTTCCTGCGCAACACTGGCCGCCTATGCTTCGTCACCCTCCAGGACGGGGCCGGCACCACCCTGCAGGCCATGCTCTCGGCCAAGGCCCTGCCCGCTGAGGGGCACACCGCGCTCGCGGCCTTCAAGGCCGACGTCGACCTGGGCGACCACCTCTTCGTCCACGGCCGCGTCATCTCCTCGCGCCGCGGCGAGCTGTCCGTCATGGCCGAGCCGGTCCTGCGCGAGGGCGCCGAGGCCGCCTCCGCCGGGGACGACGACGTCGAGGTCCCCGCCTGGCGGATCGCCTCCAAGGCGCTGCGCCCCCTGCCCAAGACCTGGACCAACGAGGCCGGCGAGGCGGTGACGCTCTCGGAGGAGCAGCGCGTGCGCCGTCGTGAGCTCGACCTGCTCACCCGGCCCGCCGCCCGCGACATGGTGCGCACCCGCGCCGCCGTCGTGCGCTCCATCCGCGAGAACTTCTTCCGCCGCGACTACCTGGAGCTGGAGACGCCCATGCTGCAGGTCATTCACGGCGGGGCGGCCGCGCGCCCGTTCATTACCCACATGAACGCCTTCGACATGGATCTCTACCTGCGTATCGCCACGGAGATCTACCTCAAGCGCGCCGTGGTCGGCGGCGTCGACCGCGTCTTCGAGATCAACCGCAACTTCCGCAACGAGGGCGCCGACTCCTCCCACTCCCCGGAGTTCACGGCCCTGGAGGCCTACGAGGCCTACTCCGACTACGACGGCATGGCCGAGCTGACCCGTAACCTCGTCCAGCAGGCGGCCCGCGACGCCTTCGACCTGCCCGAGGGCGGGGAGGTCGTCACGCTGGCCGACGGCACCGAGTACGACCTGTCGGGCGAGTGGGACAAGATCGACCTCTACACCTCCGTCTCCGAGGCCCTCGGCGAGGAGATCACCGTGGAGACCCCGCGCGAGCAGCTGGTCGCCCACGCCGAGAGGATCGGCCTCGAGATCGACGACTACGCCGTGGCCGGCAAGGTCGTCGAGGACATCTTCGAGGAGCTCGTCGGCAACAAGCTGTGGGCGCCCACCTTCGTCTACGACTTCCCCGAGGACACCTCGCCGCTGACCCGCTACCACCGCAGCAAGCCGGGCCTGACCGAGAAGTGGGACCTCTACGTGCGCGGCTTCGAGACCGCCACCGCCTACTCCGAGCTCGCCGACCCCGTGGTCCAGCGCGAGCGCTTCGAGGCCCAGGCGCTCGCGGCCGCCAAGGGCGACCCCGAGGCCATGGTGCTGGACGAGGACTTCCTCGTGGCCATGGAGCAGGGCTTCCCGCCGTCGGGCGGCATGGGCATGGGCATCGACCGCCTCCTCATGGTGCTCACCGGTCAGGGCATCCGCGAGACCATCACCTTCCCGCTGGTCAAGCGGAGCTGACCCATACTCGGCCTCCCGCGCCGGCCGATCATCGCCGCCTCCGAGCAGGTGATGATCGGCCGGTGTTCTGTCATGGCAGCCCGACGGGCCTCAGCAGGCCTAGTACCCGGTAGTCCCCAGGCGGCGCTGGGCGGCCTCGAGCTCGGCGCGCAGGTAGGCGTTCTCCTGCTGGAGCTGGGCGATGTACTGGTCCCGCTGGGTGATCGCCTCGGCGTACTGGGGGTCGCTCATCGCTCCGCCGCCTCCCGGGACGGTCCCTGCCCCGGTGGTGTAGCCGGCATTCCCGTACGCCCCGGGCGCTGATCCGTAACTCGTGTCCGCCCCGTAGACACTGCCGTTCAGCCGCGCCTCCATGGTCTCCATGGTGGCCACGACCGTATCCAAGAAGGCGTCGACATCCGGCTGCTCGTACCCTTCTCGGAACTTGGATGTCTTGAACCGTATGTTCCTGACGTCCTGGGAGGTCAGAAGTATCTCCGCCTCCTGGTGAGAACCGGTAGTCGCTCCCGGTGCCATTCCAAGGCGCTCCTCGAGTCCCCGCAGCGTGGTGGTCACCTCGTCGAGGAACTCGTCGACCTCGTCCTGAACGTATCCCTCACGGAGTCTCGTGCTATCGAACTTCACGTTGAGGACGTCATCGGATGTCAGTAGCGTCATGCTCGCCTACCCCCTGTTATTGGATTCTGCTCGCCGTCCTGGTCGTCGACCCGCAGCCCCAGGTGCTGAGCCAAGAGCGGCGCGAGCTCGGTGAGCTGCTCGCCGCTGACGGTCGCCCCACCCAAGGAGTCGACGCCGCTGACCACCCTCATCTCCAGCCCCCGCAGGTCGACATCGCTCAGGCTCCCACCGCGCAGGCGCAGTGTGCCCACCTGGCAGTCCTCGAAGCGGACCCGCTCTGCTTCGATGTCGCTCAGGTCCAGCTCGTCGATCCGGGTGCCCCGGATGAGGAGGTCGCGCACAGCGGTCCCGGCGAGGTTGGCGAAGCCCAGACGGCAGTCCTCAACGAGGACGGACTCGACATCGGCGTCGTAGAGCTCCCAGGCCCCGATACGGGAGTCGACCAACTCCACCGTTCGCCATGTGGAGCGCGGGCTGTGAAGGTACGTGGCACTCAGGCGCTCCAGGCGACAGTCGACCAGCCGTGCGGCGGCCAGGTCGGTGTCGTTGGCGAAGACCTCCGAGAACCGGCAGCTCAGCAGGCTGATCGCGGACAGGTCCGAACCGCTCAGGTCCGCCTCGGCCAGCTGCAGATCCTCGACCATCCCACCGGCGGCCAGTTCATCGGCCGCGCCGTCACGCAGGCGACCGAGGCCCGGTGCCGCGAGGACCGGCGGCTTCGGGGAGGCTGCGATGGAGGAGCCTGCGGCCGTGTCGGTCCGTTCTGCGGTCATGGACATGTTCTATCGCAGATCGGCTCCGGGCACCGGGGGTTGTTCTCCCCGGTGCCCGGACGTGACGGAGGGACTCGTGTCCAAATCTGTGACAAAGGAGCTCCGAGGCCATTACTCCGCCGAAAGGAACCTCGGAATCATGCGGTTTTCTTTTCCGCAACTGAGGGTGATCGCGGCCTTTGTCACCGACATGGACACCATGAACCGCCGCTACTCGAATCGGACGGTGGTGCCGGCCAGCATCCGCCTGCCGTAGCGGGCGCTGGCCAGGGTCGCCGCCACCACCAGCGCCAGGCACGCCCCCAGCACCAACCAGTAGCCGCTGCTGGGCCAGCTGATACGGCGCCCTGATACCCCACCGATCAGCGACCACGCGGTCAGCCAACCCAGCCCGATGCTCATGGCCAGGGCGGTGGCCGTCGGCAGCGCCGTCTCGTAGGAGACCATGGAGCGCAGCGTTGCCGCCGGCATGCCGACCAGTCGCAGCAGGCCGAGGACCCGCCGGCGCCCCAGCAGCGCCGCCACCGTCGACACCCCGAGCGAGACCGCGGAGATGCCCGCGGCGATGAGGATGCCGATGTAACCGAGCTGGGCGAATTGGTTCTCCATGGCACTGCCCTCGAGGGCCCGAATCGAGCTGGGTGAGGTCGGGGAGGTACCCGGGGCCAGGCCGGAGGTGGCCAGAGCGGTGCGGGCCCGCTCGACTGCTCCGGGGCTGGCCGGGTCGGTGCCCACCAGGAGGACGGGAGCGCCTTGCTCATGGGCGGTTTTCAGCTCCCCGGCACTGACCGGTGACGGCGAGGCGGCGGCATTCTCATACAACCACCGGGTGCTGATGCTCACCGCGCCATCGGGGGCCGCCACGTGCGGCGCCCCGAGTGCCTCGGCCTTGTCGGCCTCGAGGATGACCTGACTGTCCTGCGTGCTGTCTCCACGGATCCTCCCCGCGGCGACCGTCGTCACCCCGGGTACGCCGGAGAGCCGGTCGACGGCGCTGTCCAGTACGCCCTCGTCTCTGACCGTCGGCATCACCTCGAGTGTCGTGGGGCTCAGGTGCCCACCGCCCTGCGTGACGTCACGGGTTCCCGCAGCGGCCGTGATGGCGACGGCGAACACCGTCATGGCGTAGACGGCGATGACGACGCCCGCCACCGCTCGGAAGACTGCCCGAGGGTGCTGAGTGATCCGGTTGAAGCCGATGACCTGCGCCGCCGAGCGGGCCAGTGCCCGACCTCCTTGCGCCACCCACCAGGTCAGGACCGGCCCGGCCCACAGCAGCCCCAGCATCGCGCACAGGAAGGAGGCGGGCAGCAGGTAGATGGTCAGATCGGAGTCCTGACGGGCCACCGCCGGAGTGCTGACCAGACCCGCAGTCCCCAGGATCACGGGCACCAACGAGATGAGGCGCGGGCGGCGCTCGGTGCGTTCTCGGGACCCGCCCAGAGGGCCGAGGTCGGCCCGTCGCGTGCGCCACCAGGCCACGGCCGCCGCCCCCGCGGTGGTCACGACGACGGCGAGGACCGCGTTGACCGGTGAGCGCAGCAGGTCGGAGTAGTAGAAGCGACTGGACCTCAGCGTGATCTGCGCGGCCACGGGGATCATGACCAGGTAGAGGCCCACGCCCGCCAGGGCGCCGACGAAGGTGGTGGCCCCGATCTCCAGGGCCGCGGTGCGGGCCACCTGCTGCGGTGTGGCCCCGATGAGGCGCAGTGTGGCGAAGCGCTCGGCCCTCTGCGCCGCCCCCAGGTCCGTGACGATCCCGACGAGCAGCAGCGCGGGCACGAGCACCGCGATGGCACCGATGAGCGTGGCGATCCGATACGCCTCATTCTCGTAGGGGATGCCCTGGAAGGAGGTGACCACCTGGGGCGGGATGTAGAACTCGGAGGCGGCCACGGTCCCCAGGTCCGTCCCGACGACGGCCACCAGCGAGTCCGGGCCCTCGACGGCCTCGGGGGCCAGGACACCCACCTGCTTGCCATAGCGGTCGCCGAGCTGGTCGGCGGGGAGGGAGGAGATGCGCTTGGCCAGGGCCGGCGAGGCCAGGTACTCGCCCCGCTTCGGGACGACATCGGCCCCCGGGATCCTCACTGAGGTGGTGCCTGACTCCGGCAGGGCCACCCGTAGAAGCGTGATCGGCCTGTCGCCGACGATGTCGACGTTGCTGGCGACTGCCAGCTCGTTGTCTGTGAGGACATGATCGGGCTGGAGGTCCGTGTGGTTCGACTGCTGGGAAAGGCCGGGCATGAGCGCGGTGGACCCCCAGCTGGAGCGCATGCTGCGCTCAGGGAAGGCCTGGGCGGCGGCCAGCAGCATGAGGAACAGGGCCACTCCCACCATGACGCCGGCGACGATCCCGGCCAGGCGGCGTCGGGCGGAGCGGTCGTTGGCGACGAGCAGCCGGGTCAGGGCGATACGGCTCATGACCGGCCCCCGGTAGCGGCGTGCCCGGGCTCCTTTGGTCCGACCACGGCGTGTGTGGCCCCGGGACCGATGCGACCGTCGCGCACGGTGACCTCCCGGTCGGCGTAGGCGGCGATGCGCGCATCATGGGTGATGATGACCAGGCCGGCACCTCGGGAGCGCACCGAGTTCAGGAGCACCTCCATGGTCCGCTCGGCGGCCAGGGAGTCCAGGGAGCCGGTGGGCTCGTCGGCGAAGAGGAGGTGCGGGTTGGTCACCAGTGCCCGCGCGACGGCGGCCCGCTGCGCCTGCCCGCCCGAGAGCTGGGTGGGGCGCTTGTCCAGGTGCTCGCTCAGCCCCAGCTCACCGAGGGTCTCGCGGGCCTGGGCCAGAGCCTTCCGGCGCGAGGCGCCCGCCAGAAGCAGAGGGATGGTGACGTTGTCCAGGGCGGAGAGGTCCGGCAGGAGCTGGCCGAATTGGAAGATGAAGCCGAACTCCTTCAGGCGCAGGCGGCTGCGGGCCGACTCGTCGAGGGCCGCGATGTCCTGCGGCGTATCGCCTCCGTGATAGTCGACGCGTCCGGCGTCGGGCACGAGGACCCCAGCCATGACGTGCAGGAGCGTTGACTTTCCCGAGCCCGACGGGCCGGTGACGGCCAGGACCTCACCGGCCAGGACATCCAGGTCGACGCCGCGCAGCGCGTGGGTCTGCCCGAAGCTCATCTCCAGGCCGCGGGCGCGCATGATGACCTTGTCCGGCGGGTCCGCCTCCCCCCGATCTGGCGTGGGGAGGACATCGGCGGCCGTGGAGGTGGTGGCGTTCATGAGTGCACCTCCTCACGCAGCTCGCTCAGGCGGGCCGCAGTGGTCTCCATCCAGCGCAGGTCGGCCTCGATGTGGAACAGGGCATGGTCGGCCAGCAGCACCGTGCGCAGGTCGCCGTCCTGCTTGAGGCGGGTCAGCTCGCGCATACGCGCCATGTGCTCGGCGCGCTGGAGGTCGAGGAGGCGCCCGGCGTCGTCGTCGAGCATGAGAGCGATGACGGTCTTGGCGAAGATATTGGCCTGGACGTCACCGGCGGGGGCCACCGGAGTCAGCAGCCACTGCTCGACGCTCTGGCGCCCGGCATCGGTGACCTCGTAGCGCTTGCGCTCCGGCCCGGCGCCGGGCTCGGTCTCGACCTGCGTGATGAGCCCGTCGCGCACCAGTCGGGCGAGCGTGGCGTAGACCTGACCATAGGCCAGCGGCTTGGAGGCGGCGAACCAGTGGTCCCAGGAGCGCTTGAGGTCGTAGCCGTGACCCGGCCCGGCGCTGAGCAGTCCAAGAAGAGTGAGTCGGGATTCCATGTCCACAACTATACGCCGAGTGTATACACCGACGACATACTCCGTGGGGACGATGTTCTCGAACTTGCCCATGCTGCTGGGTGGAGTCGACGCGATGATTAAACCGACAGGCCAGTCCAGGTTTGACAGACCCCAGCCGGCGTCTTAGGTTAGGTTTACCTTTGCATATCTGGCGTGGGGAGAGTGGATGCCGATCGAGGTCCTCGGAGACCGTCTTCGCCCCCGTTCTCAGAGGGTGACGGAGGTGAGTGCTCGCGTGGTCGTACGCCGTTCGGCCATCCTTCTGACCGCAGCCATCCTGCTGGCCCTGTGCATCCTGGCCTCCCTGTTCATCGGCTCCTCCAGGATCCCCGCCGACCAGGTCGCCCACTACCTGCTCCACCCCGACGCCTCCAACGTCAGCTACAACATCAACGTCCTGCGTGTGCAGCGCACCATCATCGGCGTGCTTGTCGGGACCGCCCTGGCGGTGGCCGGTGCGGTCATGCAGGCCGTCACCCGCAACCCCCTGGCCGAGCCCGGGCTGCTCGGCGTCAACGCCGGCGCCTCGCTGGGCATCGTCCTGGGTACCGCCGCGCTGGGCGTGCTCCCGATCACCGACCAACTGGCCCTGGCGGCGGGAGGAGCCCTGGTGGCGACCGCGCTCGTCCAGGTCATCGGCATGATCGGCGCCTCGACCTCCTCGCCGGTGCGCCTAGTGCTCATCGGTGTCGCCTTCTCGGCCTTCGCCGGGGCGGTCATCCGCGGCGTCGTGCTGACGATGCCGAACCTGTTCCGCACCTTCATCGACTGGGAGGTCGGCTCCCTGACCCGCACCGACATCCCCCTGCTGCCCATGACGGTCCTCGTGGTCCTGGGAACCGGCGCGGCCCTCCTCCTGGCCGGGTCGCTGGACAACATCGCCCTGGGCGACGACGTCGCCGCCGCGCTGGGCACCCGGGTCGGCCTCGTGCGGGGCCTGAGCCTGGTGGTCATCACGCTCCTGTGCGCCACGGCCACCACGGTGGCCGGCCCCATCGGGTTCGTCGGACTCATGGCCCCGTTGACGGCCTCCTGGCTCATGGGGCCCCACCGGGGCTGGATCGTGACCCTGTGTGCACTGGGCGGTCCCGTCGTCGTCCTGGCAGCCGACGTCCTGGGCCGCGTCCTGGCCCGCCCCGGCGAGATGCAGGTCGGTCTGCTGACGGCCTTCGTCGGCTCGCCCGTCTTGCTGCTCATGGTCCTGCGAATGAAGGACCGGAACTCATGAGGGGAATCAGACTGAGCCCTGCCGCCTCTCCGGCGCGTCGCCGCGCCGCCACCGGCACGCGCCGTGGTCTCCACGTGGGGGCCGACGCCGGACGCCTGTGGATCGTCGTCGGACGCTGGTCGGTGCTCATCACCCCGCGCCACGTCATCGTCGGCCTCATGCTGCTGGTGCTCAGCCTCGCAGTGGCCGTGGCCGCCCTGCGCCTGGGGAAGTTCCCCGTCTCCACCCAGGAGGCCATCGACGCGCTCCAGGGGCAGGGGCGCAGGATCGTTCAGGTCGTCATCGTCAAGTGGAAGCTGCCCCGGATCGTGCTGGGGCTCGTGGCGGGTTTGGCCCTGGGCGTGGCCGGGGCCGTCTTCCAGACCATCACCCGCAACCCCCTGGGCTCACCCGACCTCATCGGTTTCAGCACGGGCGCGCAGACCGGGATCCTGGTCAGTGTCCTCCTTCTACCCGGATCCATGCTTTCCGCCTCCCTGGCCTCCTTCATCGGCGGGGCCGCCGTGGGGGCGGTGACCTACCTCGTCTCCCTGCGCGGCGGATTCACCGGCCTGCGCTTCATCCTCGTGGGGATCGCCATCAGCTCCATGCTCGTCTCCGTCAACCGCTGGCTGCTGGTGCGGGTCGACGACGACGAGGGCCTGGGCGCCCTCAAGGCCATCACCGGAACCCTCGGGGCCGCACGGTGGCCGGTGGTGGCCCCGACCTGCTTGGCCATCGGGGTCACCGTGGTCCTCACCCTGTTGGCCTCCCGGCACCTGCAGGTCCTGTGCCTGGGGGAGCAGGTGGCCACCGTCCTGGGCAGCCCCACCCGCCGCGCCAGTGCCCTCCTCATCCTGCTGGGCACCGTGCTGGTGGCGGTGGTGACGATGGCGGCCGGACCCATTGGCTTCGTGGCCCTCGTGGCGCCCCACCTGGCCCGGTTCCTCACCGGCTCCCCTCAGTCCCCGCTGCTCGTGAGCGGCCTGACCGGGAGCCTCCTGCTGGTGGGTGCCGACCTGCTCAGCCAGCTGGTGCTCGAGTCGATGCCCGTGAGCGTGGTGACCAACGCCGTCGGCGGTCTCTACCTCATGGTGGCGCTGACAGTGGCTGCGCGCGGAAGGAGATCCCTGTGACCGACTTGCCCTCCACCGATCTGAACGCCGGCGCCGGACCAGCTGCCTCCGAGGCTCGGCTGGCCGCCCGGGGTGCGACCATCGCTTACGAGAGCCACGTGGTCTCCCGGGACCTCGACGTCGACGTCCCGGCCGGCGTCTTCACCGCCATCGTGGGGCCCAACGCCTGTGGGAAGTCCACGCTGCTGCGCGCCCTGGCCCGGTTGCACCGGCCCACCAAGGGGGTTGTTCTCCTCGATGGCGCTGACATCGCCCGCCTGGGCACCAAGGAGGTCGCCCGCAGGGTCGGCCTGCTGCCCCAGAGCGCCACCGTGCCCGGCGGCATGCTGGTGCGCGACCTCGTGGCCCGTGGTCGCTTCCCCCATCAGGGCCTGTTCCGTCAGTGGTCGCGGCAGGACAGGCAGGCCGTCGAGGAGGCCATGGAGATGGTGGGAGTCACCGATCTGGCCGCCCGCCCCGTCGACGAGCTCAGCGGTGGTCAGCGCCAGCGCGTGTGGATCGCCCTGGCCCTGGCCCAGGGCACCGAGACGATCCTCCTGGACGAGCCCACCACCTTCCTCGACCTGGCCCACCAGGTCGACATCCTCCAGCTGTGCCGCCGCCTCAACGCCGACGGTCGCACGGTGGTGGCCGTCCTGCACGATCTCAACCAGGCGGCGCGCTGCGCCGAGCACATGATCGTCATGCACGACGGCCGGGTCCGCACCACCGGCTCCCCGCGCAGGATCCTCACCGAGGACCTCATCAAGGAGGTCTTCGGTCTGGCGGTCGTCATCGCCCCCGACCCGGTGGCCGGCACCCCCATGGTCGTTCCCCGTCACCTGGGCGCGGTCACGCCGGCCGACCCTGATCCTGCTACGGCCCCCGCCGCTCCCGGCGACTCCGCCGGAGGTCCGGCACCACAGCCTTCTGCCGAGCCCGTCTCGGCAGGAACCAGCCCGACTGCTCGCTCCCAGCAGGACGGACAAGAAAGGAACACAGACAGATGAACGTATCCTCGCGGCGTGCCAGCCGCCTGAGGCAGGGCCTCCTCGCCGTGGCAGCCATGGTGCTGAGCACCGGCCTGGTGGCCTGCGGCTCCTCCAACAGCTCGACCTCCACCTCCACCGCCGCCGGCTCCGCAGGGGCTTCCGGCGCAGCCTCGGCCGGAGGAGCCTCCGGTGCCGCCTCGGCCGGGGCCTCCACCAAGGCCACCTGGCCGGTCACCATCAAGGGGGACGACGGCGTCGACGTCGAGATCAAGGCCGAGCCCAAGAGCATCGTGTCCACCTCCGTGACCCTGACCGGATCGCTCCTGGCCCTCGATGCCCCGGTGGTCGCCTCGACGCCGGCCAAGAAGAAGGACGAGAAGACCGACGACAACGGCTTCTTCACCCAGTGGTCCAAGCAGGCCACCGACAAGGGCGTCAAGGCCATTGACGGCACCGAGGACAACCTCGCCCAGACGGTCGCCGGCGACAACCCCGACCTCATCATCGTCGCCAAGACGGGGCAGGACTCGGCCGTCAAGGTCGTCGAGAGCCTGCGCCAGCTCGAGGTCCCCGTCCTCGTCATCGACTACGGATCGCACTCCTGGCAGGACGTCACCAAGACCCTGGGCCAGGCCACCGGCCGCCAGGCCAAGGCCGACGCCGTCATCAAGGACTACACCTCCAAGGCGGAGAAGGCCAAGGGCGCCATCGCCGTCCCGAAGGGGGCGACGTCGGTCTTCACAGTCCCCGGGGACGGCACCAAGGGCGCCAACGCCTTCACCGAGGAGGCCCCGCAGGTCCAGCTCCTCAAGGACCTGGGCTTCACCATCGCCACTGTCCCCGACAGCGTCAAGGGCGATCAGTCCATGGGCGATCGCAAGGACATCGTCCAGCTCTCGCCGGAGAACGTCCAGGCGGGACTCACCGGTGAGAACTGGGTCGTCATCGCCGCCGACGAGACCGCGAAGAACGCCGTCACCACCAACGAGACCTTCAGCTCGGCGGCCCCGGTGACCGGCGGCAAGGTGCAGTACATGCCGCCCTCGTCCTTCCGGCTGGACTACTACTCGGCCCTCGAGATGCTCGAGGCCGTCCAGAAGGCCTACCCCAAGGCCTCCTGAACCGCTGACGACCTGAGTGTCAGCGCACTGGTGCCCCGGGCTCTCGGCCCGGGGCACCACGTATATCGACGACATCGACCCTCGCGGTCGAGCACTGCTCGGGGACGGGCCCCTCAGCCCCAGGCGACCGAGTAGTACTGAGTCTCCTGGAACTCACGGATCCCCTCGCGCGCGCCCTCACGCCCGATACCGGACTGCTTGACGCCCCCGAAGGGGGCAGCGGGATCGGATACGAGCCCACGGTTGACGCCGACCATCCCGACCTCCATGCGCTCGGCCAGGCGCAGTGCCCACCCGAGGTCGCGGGAGAAGACGTAGCCCGACAGCCCGTAGTCCGTATCGTTGATCCACGTCAGCAGCTCGTCCTCGTCGTCCCAGGTGACGATCGGGGCGACGGGGCCGAAGATCTCGGTGCGCACGATCTCCGCGTCGGGGGCGACATTCGTCAGGACCCGCACCGGTACGAACGCTCCCGG
Source organism: Actinomyces stomatis (assembly GCF_031292835.1). Lineage (NCBI taxonomy): Bacteria > Bacillati > Actinomycetota > Actinomycetes > Actinomycetales > Actinomycetaceae > Actinomyces > Actinomyces stomatis. The sequence continues at coordinate 41,223 of NZ_JASPEP010000016.1, read as the reverse complement.
AGACTCCCGGGGCCAGGAGGACTCGGCATAGACGACGGCGCCCCCGGCCACCGCCCCGTCCACCAGGGCGTTGATCTTGTCGCGGGCAGCCGGTGTCACCAGGGGGCCGATCTGGTTCGCCTCGTCCGCCAGGGCCGGCCCCACCCTCAGGTCGCGGACGACGGCGGAGAACTTCTCGGTGAACTCCTGGGCGACGTCGCGGTGGACGTAGAAGCGGTTGGCGGCCGTGCAGGCTTCGCCCCCGCCTCGGAGCTTGGCCTGAACGGCACCCGTCACCGCGGCGTCGATATCGGCGTCGGCCGCCACCACGAAGGGTGCGTTGCCCCCGAGCTCCATGGACGACACCAGGACCTTCTCCGCCGCCTGCTTCATGAGCACACGACCGACCTGGGTGGAACCGGTGAAGGAGACGGCTCGGACCCGGGAGTCCTCGAGCCACGTCGTCGAGACCTCCACGGAACGGCTCGAGGGCACGATGTTCACCACGCCCGCGGGCACGCCGGCCTGCTGGATCAGATGTCCCAGTGCCACCGCTGTCAGGGGCGTGAGGGACGCGGGACGGAGCACCACCGTGCACCCGGCGGCCAGGGCCGGGGCGATCTTGCGGGTCCCCATCGCCGCCGGGAAGTTCCAGGGGGTGATCATGGCGACCACCCCGATCGGGCGGTGCGTGACGATCGTCCGGGTCCCGCCTGCCGGGGAGGAGCCGAAACCGCCCTCGGTGCGCACGGCTTCCTCGGAGAACCATCGGAAGAACTCCGCCGCGTAGAGGACCTCCGCCCTGGCGTCGTCCAGGGACTTGCCGTTCTCGGCGCTGATGAGCACCGCGAGCTCCTCGGTCTGTCCCACCATGAGGTCGAACAGGGTCCGCAGCAGCTCTGCGCGCTGCCGGGGCGGGGTGGTGCTCCAGGCAGGCAGCGCCTCGGAGGCCGCGTCGACGGCGCGTGCGGCATCCACCGGAGTCGCATCTGTGCAGCGTGCGAATACGGCGTTGCTGGCGGGGTCGACGACGTCGAAGGTTCCGCCGTCGGAGGCTGCCGTCATCCGCCCGCCCAGGAGCATCCCCTCCTCGGGGCGGATCCTGTGCAGGTAGTCGGCCAGAGCCGGGTGGGCTCCGAGGGTGGTGTACGCCGCTGTGTCAGTTGCCGCGCCGGGTCGTGTGTCAGCCATGGTTGTGCTCCCTGAGTATCGACTGTCGCCTGCCACGCATCACGGGTAGAGACCGCGGGAGACGTGGGCCTCGGCGACGCGCTTGACGGCCATTGTCGTCGCGGCGGTGCGCAGCGAGAGTCCGTGCTCCCTGGAGAAGTCTGTGACCTCGTTCCAGGCCTTGTCCATCCTGGTGCGCAGGCGCTCATTGACCTCCTTCTCGGTCCACCAGTAGGACTGGTTGGCCTGTACCCACTCGAAGTAGGACACGATGACGCCACCGGCGTTGGCGAGGATATCCGGTACGACCAGGATCCCCTTGTCGGCCAGGATCGCGTCGGCCGTGGGTGTCGTCGGGCCGTTGGCGCCCTCAACGACCAGCTTGGCGTCGATCAATGGCGCGGTCTGCTCGGTGATGACCCCTTCGACCGCTGCAGGAACAACGACGTCGCAGGCGACGGCGAACAGCTCGCTCGCAGGGATCGGGTCCGCGCCGGGGAACCCGTCGACGGTGCCGGTCTCATCCACGAAGGCCTCGAGTGCGGGGATGTCGATGCCCTTGTCGTTGCGAATCGTGCTGTAGACGTCCGCCACGGCCAGAACCTTCACGCCCGCCTCGTGGAGGAAGCGGGCAGCGCCGCGACCGACTTTGCCGAAGCCCTGAACGATCGCGGTGGCCTGCGAGGGGGTCAGGCCGATGCTCTCCATCGCGTTGAGGACGGAGTAGACGACGCCGCGGGAGGTGGCGGCGGCCCGCCCCTGTGACCCGCCGAGGTTGACCGGCTTGCCCGTGACGGTTCCCAGAACCGTGTGCCCGGTGGCCACCGAGTAGGTGTCCATCATCCAGGCCATGGTCTGCTCGTCGGTCCCCATATCGGGAGCCGGGATGTCCTTGTCGGGGCCGATCAGGGGGATCAGCTCCGAGGTGTAGCGGCGGGTCAGTCGCTCGAGCTCTCGTTCCGAGTGGGCCCGGGGGTCCACCTGGACCCCTCCCTTCGCGCCGCCGTAGGGCAGATCGAGAAGAGAGCACTTCCATGTCATCCACATGGCCAGCGCTCGGACCTCGTCGAGGTCCACGTTGGGGGAGTAACGGATCCCTCCCTTCGCGGGGCCGCGAGAGATGTTGTGCTGGACGCGGTGGCCGATATGCAGCTCCATCGTGCCGTCGTCGCGTCGCAGTGGGATGGCGACCGTCACCTCTTTACGGGCGGTCTCAAGCATGCGGCGCATTCCGTCGTCGAAGCCGAGGAACTGGATCGCTTCGGCGAGCTGCGCCCGTGCATCGGTGAGGGGGTGAGGGGTCGAGGGCATGGAGCTACCTCCTGGGTCGGTCGGGTGGATCAGCGTGATCCGGGGCCGGTGCGGCCTTAAGACGTGGGTGGAAGAGGGGATCAGGGCTGGTCTCGGAGCGCCTGCTCGAGGATCTCCATGCCTTCGGCGAACAGCTCGTCCGGCATGGTCACCGGTGGCAGGAGGCGGATGACATTGCCGTAGGTGCCGCAGGTGAGCAGGATCAGACCGCGTGAGCGCGCGGCCTGCGCGACGGCGGCGGTCAGTGCGGCATCGGGCTTCTGCGAGTCGGGGTCGACGAGCTCGAGAGCCATCATGGCGCCCTTGCCCCGGACCTCGCCGATGCGGGGGTCCTTCGCCTTCCACTGCTCCATCAGGCGGATGCCGGTCTCGCCGATCGTGCGGGCCCGTCCCAGGAGATCGTGCTCCTCGATCATGTCCAGGGTCGCCAGGGCGGCGGCACAGGCCAGGGGGTTACCGCAGTAGGTGCCGCCAAGGGCGCCCGGTTCGGCGGAGTCCATGATCTCGGCCGAACCGGTGACCGCCGACAAGGGGGTGCCTCCGGCCAGGCCCTTGGCGGTCGTCACCAGGTCGGGAACGACTCCCTCGTGGTCGCAGGCGAACCACGCCCCGGTGCGAGCGATTCCCGACTGGATCTCATCGGCGATGAAGACCGCGCCGTTGTCATGGCACCAGCGCTGGAGCGCGGTGAGGAAGCCGGGCGCCGGCACGATGAACCCGCCTTCGCCCTGAATGGGCTCGATGATGACGGCGGCGACGGAGGATGCCCCCACCTGCTTCTCGATCTGGCTGATCGTGCGCTCGGCGGCGGCCTCGCCGTCCAGTCCGTCGCGGTACGGGTAGGAGCCGGAGACCCGGTAGAGCTCAGGGGAGAAGGGGCCGAAGCCGCCCTTGTAGGGGGCGACCTTGGCCGTCAGTCCCATGGTCAGGGAGGTGCGTCCGTGGAAGGCGTGGTCGAAGCAGACCACTGCCTGGCGGCCGGTGTGCCTGCGTGCGAGCTTGATGGCGTTCTCGACGGCCTCCGCCCCGGAGTTGAACAGCGCGGTCTTCTTCGGGAAGCTGCCCGGGGTCAGGGCGTTCAGGCGTTCGGCGACCTCGACGTATCCGGCGTACCTCGTGACGGCGAAGGAGGTGTGCGTCAGGTTCTCGGCCTGCTCCTGGATTGCAGCGACGACGGGCGCCGCCGCACCGCCCACGGTTGTCACCGCGATGCCGGATCCGAAGTCGATGAGACGGTTGCCGTCCACGTCCTCCAGGACGCCTCGGTCCGTACGCCGTGCGAATGTCGGCATGGCGGCGGTCAGGGCGCGTGGGAGTGCGGTACCTGCGCGTTCGTCGAGGGCGCGGGCCTCGGGACCGGGCAGAGGAGTGGCGAGATGAATGGTCTGGGGCAGCGTTGCCATATGGACCTCACAGTGTGTCGTGACGGGCGGAGATCTGCAGCGGAACAGGGCGCTCCGGGTTGTCGTAGAAACGTGCTCGGCTATGAGTTCCGTCTCAGGTTATGCCCGCCTCTAGGTCTGAGCACCTAAGCCCAATGCACAAAATCTCGCGAATCCTGTGCGTGATGCATAGAACAGTGTTTGAATCCAGGCATGGTGTTGGTGTCGGATCTCATCGATGGAGCGGACCTGGGAGTTCGCGCGGTGCTTCTGCCCGCACCGCACGCCGCGGTCACCTGGGTCGTCGCGACTGAGCTCCTCCAACCGGCCTCCTACCTCGAGGGCGGCGAGCTCGTTCTCACCACGGGTCTCGTCATGGCCGATGCGGAGGCGGCCACGTGGCGGGAGTACGTGGCATCACTGGTCGAGGCGGGAGTCGCGGCTCTCGGACTGGGGACCGGCATCGCCTTCGACACCGTGCCCGAGGACCTGCGCGAGGCCTGCCGGATCGGGCGTCTCAATCTCATCGAGGTCCCCCTCGAGGTCTCCTTCGCCTCCATCAGCCGCGAGGTCGGGGCCATGCTTCAGGCCACCGAGCCTGAGATCGGTGCCGAGGGGGCGGGAAACGAGGAGACCCTGGTCCTGCAACAGCTGACGCGTGCAGCCGCCAAGGACAACCAGAGCGCGATCATGCGCGCTCTGGCCTCAATCCTCCGGGGCGAGGTGTCCCTGCGGGATGCCACGGGACGCACCGTGGTCGGTCCCTTCGGGCCGGAGGCGACGGGAATCGACGACGAGGTCGCCGAGTGCATCGACAGGATCCGTCCGGGAGGGATGCGAGGAGCCGGGGCGGTCGGCCTCGGCGACATGCGGCTGGTCGTCCGCCCGGTCGGCATCACCGGCGAGCCCGAGCGCTACCTGGCGACCGTTCAGCGCGAGACGCTCACGCGCGCTCAGACCCTGGGGGTCGATCTCGCCTGGTCGTTTCTGAATCTCATCGCCGAGTCCTCCAAGGCCTTCACCGGATGGCTCCTCCAGCTCGTGGGGGCCTCCACCCGGCATCTCCTGGCGGGTGACATCGCGCAGGGGCTGGCGCTGGCGGACCAGGTTCAGGAGCTCGTCCTCACACGCCTGCCGTCTCCGGAGCGGCGATCGGTGCCCGCTACCGGTGGTGGTCATCAGTGGCGGGTTGTCTGCCTCGAGGGTGGCAGTGCTGACGTTGCCGGGCTCTCCACAGTGCTGGCCCGCCTGCTCGTCGAGAGTCGGGGGGCTCCGGTGGGGGAGCGGCTTCTGTGGCGCACGGACCGGGGCGGGACCCGCCTGATGATCCTCGGCGAGGTCGAGCGCGTTCCCTCCCTTCTTGAGGACGGCAGTGTCACGCCCTGGACGGAGCGGATGCGGATCGGCGTCAGCGGTCCTGTCGGCGTCACTGATCTGCCGCGGGGCGCACAGCAGGCGCTGTCCGTCTGCACCGGAACTCGGCAGCTCGGACAGGCGGTGCGCTGGGAGACCTCGGGACTGCCGTCGGTCACGGACCTCCTGGACGAGGAGCGGGCCCAAGCCTTCGCCCGCGCTCGCCTCGGGGGCGTCGCCGATCAGCCCGAGCTGCTCGAGCTGTTGAGGATCTACCTCAGCGAGGCCGGGGCGGTGCAGCGCATCGCCGAGCGTCTGGGGGTGCATCGAAACTCCGTCCCCGCACGTCTTGTGCGCCTGAGGAGGGCACTCGGCGTCGACATCGAGGATGCCGAGCAGCGGGCGAATTTGTGGTTTGCGTTACATTTTTGGGCGGAGTGACGGTTTGTCATCTCGCACAAGGGTGACTTTTCCGCGTTTTGATGCGATTCCTTGAAGTGTGGAACGTGATGTTCGACATACCTGGTGGTGTGTGTTTACTATTACGCCGTCACCTAGGACCTTAGCCCGCGTTGTTGTCACAGGACTTGTGGCGCGTCGGGCGCTAGCGGCGATGTGGCCTGCGCCGGTCCTGCGTGAGCTTGGGCAGTAGAGGCCCGAGTCGTCTCATTTCTTTCGACTCTCGAAACTTCTCACCTCGACACCGACGTCCCGCCGAAGCCAAGAAACAGAGTGATTCACATGAGCCTTCCTCTCCTCCAGAACTTTATCGACGGAAAATTTATTCCGGCAGCCACCGATGCCACGTTCGACGTCGTGGATCCTCGAACGGAACAGGTCGTAGCGCAGTGCCCGGTCTCGGGTTCCGCCGATGTCGACGCCGCCTACGACGCCGCCCTCAAGGCATTCGAGAGCTGGCGGCTGACAACGCCGGCGGAACGGCAGATGCTCCTGCTCCGGCTCGCCGACGCCCTGGAGGCCAACGCCGACCGTCTCGTCGAGGCTCAGCGCCGCAACACCGGTCAGCTCGCCGAGATGATCCGGGCGGAGGAAGTCGTGACAGGGGCCTCTCAGCTGCGGTTCTTCGCCGGGGCCGCCCGTCTCCAGTCGGGTGTCGCCTCGGGGGAGTACGCCGAGGGTCTGAACTCGCAGATTCGCCGCGAGCCCATCGGCGTCGTCGGGCAGATCGTCCCGTGGAACTACCCCTTCATGATGCTCATCTGGAAGGTCGGGCCCGCTCTGGCCGCAGGCAACACGGTGGTGCTCAAGCCGAGTGCCAACACGCCCGAGAGCGCCATCGTCTTCGCTGAGATCGCCAGTGAGATCCTCCCGCCAGGGGTCTTCAACCTGGTGCTCGGCACCGGGGAGACCGGGCGGCTCATGAGCTCCCACCCGGTGCCCGGGCTGGTCGCGCTCACCGGTTCGGTGCGCGCGGGCTCGGATCTCGCCGAACAGGCGGCCGGCAACGTGACCCGCGTCCATCTCGAGCTGGGAGGCAAGGCCCCCGCCGTCGTCTTCGCCGATGCCGACATCGAGGCTGCCGCCGAGGGCATCGCCGCCGCAGGGATATTCAACTCCGGGCAGGACTGCACCGCCGCCACCCGCGTCCTGGTCGAGGCCTCGGTGGCCAAGGAGTTCACCGAAGCGTTGGTGCGTCACGTCGAGTCCCTGCGCACCGGTCCGATCCCCGAGGAGGAGGCTTTTTATGGTCCCCTCAACAATGCTCGCCACTTCGACTCCGTGCAGAAGATCGTTGAGGAGCGGCCCGCGCACTCCCACCTGCTGACCGGCGGCCACCGCGTCGGCGAGAGCGGCTACTACTACGCGCCCACCGTCATCTCAGGGCTCAAGCAGGACGACGCGCTCGTGCAGCAGGAGATCTTCGGGCCGGTCCTGACCGTTCAGGAGTTCTCCTCCGACGACGACGCCCTGGCCCTGGCCAACGGCGTGGACTACGCCCTGTCCTCGTCCATCTGGACGACCGACCACCAGCGTGTCCTGCGATTCAGCAGGGACCTGGACTTCGGCTGCGTGTGGGTGAACTGCCACATCCCCCTCGTCGCGGAGATGCCGCACGGCGGCTTCAAACGGTCCGGCTACGGCAAGGACCTCTCCGTCTACGGCGTGGAGGACTACACACGTATCAAGCACGTCATGAGTGCCCTGTGACGCCCCGGAAGCGAACAGGAGGTCACCCCCATGCGCATTCTGACGGCCTTCACCAATTCGCTCGGTGGTCGAGACTCCTACCACCTAGGGGTGTCTCTCGCTGAAGCGTTCTCGTGCCCACTCGATCTCGTCACCGTCGTCAAGGGCGGCGGGGGACGCTACGTCCTTGACGTCACCGATCACGCCTTCCAGGACGTCGTCGCCACGCAGGTCGACGACTGGATGTCGGAGATCATGGAGGAGCATCGGCCTCGTGTGCCGGTGAGCAAGTACCTGCGGTACAGCCTCTCCTTCCCCGAGGGCATCATCGCCTCGGCCGAGGAGCTCAAGGCCGACCTGCTCGTAGCCGGCGGAGGCCGTCACGGGGTCCTGGGGCGGGTGTCCCTCGGCTCCGTGGGGCAGACGCTGCTCAACTCCTCGACTGTTCCTGTCGCTCTGTCCCCGCGCGGCATGAGGCACGCCCCTCTCGACGGGCTCTCACGCATCACGGTCATGCTGGGCGAGTCCGGTAGGTGGAGGGGAGTGCTCAGTAAGGCCAGGACCTTCGCAGACAGAGCCGGTGTCCCGTTGCGTCTCGTCACGGTGGCCACCGGGGACTCACAGGACACCGCGGAGATCGAGAAGCGGACCGAGGCCCTGCTCGCCGAGGTGCGCCTGGATCTCACCGGACTGGATGATCAGCGTGTCCAGATCGTTCACGCCCACTCCATGAGCGCCGCCGTGCTGGCCATGGAGTGGAGCAGGAATGAGCTGGCCTTCCTGGGGTCGGCGCGCCTGGCCCAGAGCGGGCGCCTGTTCCTGGGGCCGGACGCCAACAAGATCCTGCGGGTCCTGCCGGTGCCGCTCGTCGCCGTCCCGGCTGATCCGGCCGACGTCGGAGGTGGAACATGAGCGCCGCGACCACCAGCTCTGGAGGCGGGCTGTCGAAGAAGGGACTGGCTGAGGGCTCTGTCGGCCTGCTCGGCGCCATCATCATCGGCGTGTCCTGCATCGCGCCTCCGTACACCCTCACCGGCGCACTGGGGCCGACCGCCTCAGAAGTGGGCGAACAGGTGCCGGCGATCTTCCTCGTCGGGTTCATCCCGATGCTCCTGGTCGCCTTCGGATACCGAGAGCTCAATGCGGCGATGCCCGACTCGGGCACCTCCTTCACCTGGGGGACCCGCGCCTTCGGTCCGTGGATCGGGTGGATGAACGGATGGGGGCTGATCGTGGCCACCGTCGTCGTCCTGTCGAACCTCGCGGCCATCGCGGTCGACTTCTTCTACCTGTTGCTCGCACAGGTGACTCGCCGGCCCGCCATTGCGGATCTCTCCGACAACGTATGGGTCAACACCCTCACCTGCCTGGTCTTCATCACGCTGGCGACCTGGATCGCGTATCGCGACATGCAGACCACCCAGAAGCTCCAGTACTGGTTGGTGGGGTTTCAGCTGACGGTGTTCCTCGGCTTCGGCGCGGTGGCGATTTACCGCTACTTCACCGGCACCGCTGTCAATCCGACGCCCTTGAAGCTCGAATGGTTCAATCCCTTCGCCGTCGACTCGCTGGGGACCTTTGTGGCGGGCGTCTCCCTGTCCCTGTTCATCTACTGGGGCTGGGACGTGTCGCTGACGGTCAATGAGGAGGCCGACGACGCCAGCTCCACCCCGGGGCGCGCCGCCGTGCTCACCGTCATGACCATCGTCTCGGTGTACATGTTCGTCACGATCGGATCCATGATGTTCGCCGGTCTGGGGAAGGACGGGATAGGGCTGGGCAATCCTGCGATCCAGGACAATGTCTTCTTCGCCTTGGCCAGGCCGGTTCTGGGGCCGTTCGCGATCCTCCTGTCGACGGCGGTGCTGGTCTCGTCGGCGGCGTCCTTGCAGTCCACCTTCGTCTCTCCCGCCCGCACCCTCCTGTCGATGGGGTATTACGGAGCAATGCCGGAGAAGCTCGGTGAGATCTCTCCGCGCTTCCTGACTCCCGGGCGCGCAACAGTCGTCTCGGCGATCGCCGCCTCGACCTTTTACACGCTGCTGCGCTTCGTATCCACCTCCGTCCTGTGGGACACGGTTCAGACCCTGGGGGCGATGATCGCCTTTTACTACGGGCTCACCGCCTTCGCCGCGGTGTGGTACTTCCGAGGACAGTGGTTCCGCTCGGTGAGGAACTTCTTCTTCATGCTGGTCTCGCCGGGGCTGGGGGGGCTCATCCTCTTCTCGCTCCTCGGCCTGACCTTGAAGGACTCCCTCGACCCGGAGTATGGGTCGGGATCGCAGGTCTTCGGCGTCGGTCTCGTCTTCGTCCTCACCCTCGCCCTCATTCTCCTGGGCGTGGTGCTGATGCTCGTACAGTACGTCCGAGCACCGGCCTTCTTCCGCGGGGAGGTGATCGCACGATCCGACGCTGTCACCGAGGAGTTGAAGGTGGCAACTGTCTTAGAGGAGGACGATGGTGAAGCCTCCCAGCTCCGTGCTGCGTCATAGATGCAGTGAACCGGAGCGAACACACACATGAAAACAGCTCACTCCGCGCCAGGCCGGCGGAAGGAGCTGAGAGGAATCACATTGTCATCGTATCGACGGCCACAGCTGATCGATGCGCCGGTAATCAAACGCACGATATGTGGACGCCAGGCCGGACCACGAAGGAGTGACCAATGAGCATCAACATGGAGCGAGTCGCTGAGCTGACGGAGATCGAGTCCAGGCGCCTCAATGAACGGACCAAGGGGTCCGGCGACATGTACAACCGCGCGAGAAACAGCCTTTCCGGCGGTGTCGCCTCCTCGTACCAGCTGCGCGAGCCCTGGCCCATTTACCTTGAACGGGGGCAGGGGCCGAAGGTCTGGGATGTTGACGGCAACGAGATGTGGGACTTCCACAACGGCTTCGGATCGATGCTTCAGGGGCATGCCCACCCGGTGATCGGAGAAGCCATTCAGGAGCGGTACGGCAAGGGCACCCACTTCGCCGCCCCGACCGAGGACGCCCTGGCGGTGGCAGAGAACCTCTCGAGCAGGTGGGGGCTGCCGAAGTGGCGCTACACGAACTCGGGCTCGGAGTCCACGATGGACGCGATCCGTATTGCACGCGCCTACACCGGTCGCGACACGGTCATGAAGATCTTCGGCTCCTACCACGGGCACCACGACACCGTCATGGTCTCGATCGGCGTCGAGTACGACAAGATCGGTGACCGTGACAACCTGGCCTCGCTGCCCTACGGAGGCGGCATTCCCGACGCCACCGTCCAGATGACGGTGCCGGTTCCCTTCAACGATGCCGAGGCCATGGAGCGCCGCATCATCCGGCTGACCGATGAGGGGCGTAAGCCCGCCTGCGTCATCATGGAGCCGGCCATGATGAACCTGGGCGTCGTGCTGCCGGAACCGGGATATCTGGAGCAGGTCCGCGAGATCACCCGGCGACACGGCGTCGTCCTGATCTTCGATGAGGTCAAGACCGGCCTGTGCATCGGTCCGGGCGGCGCCACCCAGCGCTTCGGAGTGACTCCCGACCTGGTGACCATGGCCAAGGCCCTGGGTGGCGGTCTGCCCTCGGGCGCCATCGGAGGCACCGAGGAAGTCATGTCCGTGGTGGAGGACCACACCGTCTTCCAGGTCGGCACCTACAACGGCAACCCCCTGGTGATGGCCGCAGTGCGGGCCAACCTCGAGAAGGTCCTCAACCCGGAGGCATACGCCCACCTCGATCACCTCAATGAGCGCATTCTCGCGGGCTGCACAGAGGTCATCGAGCGCTACAACCTTCCGGGCTACGCGGTGGGCGTCGGCGGCAAGGGGTGCGTCACCTTCTCCCCCAAGAAGGTCGTCGACTACGAGTCCTTCAAGGAGCACCAGAACGCGGAGCTGTCCGAGCTCGCGTGGCTGTTCAACATGAACCGGGGGATCTTCATGACTCCGGGCCGCGAGGAGGAGTGGACCCTGTCAGTGACCCACACGGACGAGGCGATCGACGCCTACGTCAGCTGCTTCGAGGAGCTTGCCGAGGCGATCACTTCCAAGTGACGTCAGCACTCTCTGATCTCATGGGGGCCACCGAAGACGTCGGTGGCCCCCATGAATCGTGTCCTACCCGCGGTGGCGCTCGGTGGCACTCAGTGGCGTTTCCAGGCGCGGATCCTCGTGCGGAAGGAGGTGAAGGGCGCCACCGTGTTGATATGCACCCACGTGGCCACCGGCCAGGCCGATGGCGTCGAGGAGGCCCACGCCCGCTGCCCGGAAGTGAAGAGCTCCTCCCGGCTCAGCGATGCCACGAGGGCGACGTCGTCGTCGCCCCGGTTCCGAAAGGCCTCCTGAAGCCGGGGCAGGGAGGCGTCACGCCACTGCTCGTAGAAGGCGCTGTAGAGATCGTCGAGTCGGTTCCACCGGTACCCGGGAGCGGGCGTGACCACCTCGCGTCCGGCCTGCTCATCGCGCTCCCAGCCCAGCAGCAGGTCCATCCACCCCAGCTGGTAGGCGAGCATCTGCGCCGGCGTGCGGTCCACCCCGTCCTTGAGCGTGTGGAGTTCGGAGGCGGGGACGTCGTCGAACTCGGCGATGAACAGCTCAGCGCGCTTGCGGATCTCCGCGATGAGCTCCTCACCGGAGGCGTAGTCCTTCACGGCGGTCTCCTTCTTCGTCCTCGCTGGCCCGCCGGTGGCAGTCGGAGGCGTGCGATCGTAGGTTAACCCTCGCGGTCGTGCCCTGAACCTGCTGTGTTGTCTCATGGCTTCTGAGAGTTTCGGATGTCATGACATCTCACGACACCGGTTAGGTGCGTCTGCTAGATGGGAGAGCTGTTGCTTCGGCCTGCCGGAGGGGGCTGGCCCGGTCACTGTGGTGGCTGCCGGCATCGTCTGGATGCACTGCACGAGAGTGGGGTGCTATTGGACGAGGGTTGGGTGCACTTTGGGTAGGTGGGGCTTTCGTGCAGTACGCACAACCCTTGGCCAGTGGAGCCCGACCCTCGTGGAGCAGGCCGACTCGGGGCGAGACTCAAAGTGGGGCCGGTGTCGAACCCTGACCACCGGGCCCCAGCTCAGATGGCGGGCAGGGAACGGCGGGGGCAGACCTGTGACGGAGACTCCGGGCTGCGCCGCAAGAACCCCGGACTCGCTCCTGCGCGGCCCGGTGTCCACAGTGCTGACATCAACGAGCCCGGCGCCAGTGCGCCCAGTGGGGATCGTTGGAATCCTGCGGTTCTTCCTCGGTGCCCAACGCCGATGCGGGGTTGATGTCAGCACCATGGACACCAGCGACCTGCTAGGACCCGCCAGTGCCTGCCAGACTTCTTCCCTCCGCGCATCGTCACCTCCAGGACCACCAGCCTGCCCAAGGCTCCCGCCCGAGCGAGTGCCTCAGACGTCATGACACCCACCTGTCTCAGAAGTGAGGAGACGGCACAGGGTCCTCAACCTACGAACTCGCGGCGCCCCAGCCGCGCCTAGTCCTGCACCGTGACCCCGACGTCGGCCATCTTCCGCTCCGTCCACGGGGCGACGATGAACAGGACGATCGCTACGGCGACCGTCACGACACCCAGGCCGTAGTAGTAGGTGGAGTTCGCGACGTGCTCCGTCCTGGAGATGATGAAACCGGCCAGGCCCTGGCCGGTGGCCGTCGTCAGCAGCCACAGGCTCATCGTCTGGGAGGCGAAGTTCTTGGGCGCCAGTGCCGACGTCGTGGACAGGCCCACCGGGGACAGGAAGAGCTCGGCGACGGTCTGGATGATGAAGACCACGGCCAGGAACCACCATGGGGACAGGTCCTTCCCTCCCGGCCAGATCTGGAAGCCGTACCCCAGAATGAAGGCCGATACCCCGATGATGAGCACCGAGATCGCGAACTTCATGATGGTGGAGGGGAATTTGCCCGCCCGCCGGGTGAAGAGCCAGCCGATGAATGGCGCCAGGATGACGATCGTGGCCGGGTTGATGGACTGGTAGGTCTCGGGGGTGATGGCCCAGCCGACCAACGGGATATGGCCGTCGGTGTTGTCCTTGGCGAAGGTGGCCATCTTGCCGGCCGCCTGCTCGGAGATCATGAAGAACAGGACCGCGCCGATCCACAGGGGGATGTAGGCGCGCAGGTGGGTGCGCTCACGGGCCGTGACCCTGGGGGAGCGGAACATGAGGACGAAGTACCCCAGGGCGGCGCCGGCCGGGATGATGAGCATCGTCGTGGAGATGGCGTCGAGCAGGCTGCCGGACAGGATGCTGAGGGCCGCGACGAGTGCGGCCGCGGCCGCCACGGTCAGTACCGAAGCGAGCACGAACCGCCGGCGCTCCTGGGGCCGGATGGGGTTGGGGACGGTGAACGCGAAGGCCGAGAGCTTGTGACGGCCGTAGACGAAGGCGATCAGGGCCACCCCCATGCCGACGGCGGCCGAGAAGAAGCCGGCGTGGTAGCCGTAGTGCTCGCGAAGCCAGCCGGTCACCAGGGGAGAGGCGAGTGAGCCGACGTTGACCGACATGTAGAACAGCTGGAAGCCCGCGTCGCGCCGCGGGTCATCGTCGTCGTAGAGACCCCCGACGATCGTGGACAGGTTCGGTTTGATGAATCCCGTACCCACGGCCACCAGCACGATCCCCGTCCAGGAGAAGGCGGATGAGGGGATGGACAGGCAGATGTGCCCGGCCATGATGACCAGGCCGCCGTAGAGGGTAGACAGCCACGGTCCGATGATGCGGTCGGCGAAGATGCCCCCGGGGATGGCCAGCAGGTAGACGGCCGCACTGTAGGAGGCCAGGATGACCTGCCCGGAGTTGGCGCTCAGGCCCAGGCCGCCGCCGGCCACGGTGTCGGTGATGAAGTACAGCAGGATGGCGCGCATGCCGTAGTAGGAGAAGCGTTCCCACATCTCCACGTTGAGCATCCAGGGCAGGCCCCGGGGGTGGCCGAACAGCCCCCGGTCCTCCTTCGACGGCGTCGTGCGCAGGGTGGCGGGTCGCCACCGACTGGCGATCATCCGACCAGTATCGAGATCGTCCTCGACGGGAGTCGGGGTCGTTGACATGAGACTCTCCCTTCCTGTGGTCGGGTGAGACGTGCCGCCGGACCGTCAGTGTCCGGCGCGAACCACAGGTACCCATGCACCCTACTCCGACCATGCGGTTATTTTGGGAGAACGTGAGAACAGCTGGGCGAAGCAGCCAATGAGGTCGGTGAGGCCGGGATGAGGCTAGTCGACGCAAAGGTACGTTCTCGAGCGGCCCCCTCCGCGCCCCACCGCCCGGTGGGGACGGCTTGCTGAGTCAGTCGCCCGTGGCCGTCTCGACGTCGGCCATCTGCCGCTGGGTCCACGGGGCGACGGCGAACAGCACCAGGGCCATGAGCAGTGTGGCCGCGCCCAGGCCGTAGTAGTAGGTGGCGTCGGAGGCGTTCTCGGTCTGGGCGATGACGAATCCGGCGACGCCCTGCCCGGTGGCGACGCTGAGCCACCACAGTCCCATCGCCTGGGAGGCGAAGCTCTTGGGGGCCAGGGCGGTCGTCGTGGCCAGGCCGACCGGGGTCAGGAAGAGCTCGGCGACGGTCTGGATGACGTAGACCAGCACCAGGAACCACCAGGGGGACAGGTCCTTCCCGCCCGGCCAGATCTGGAAGCCGTAACCCAGCATGAGTGCCGAGAGCCCCACGATGAGCACCGCGATGACGAACTTCATGATGGTGGAGGGGAACCTGCCCGCCCGCCGGGTGAAGAGCATGCCGATCAGCGGAGCCAGCAGCACGATCGCTGCGGGGTTGACCGACTGATAGGCCTCCGCGGTGGTCGACCAGCCGAGGAAGGGCAGCCGCAGGTCGGTGTTGGACTCGGCGAAGGTGGCCATCTTGCCGGCGGCCTGCTCGGTGATCATGAAGAACAGGACCGCGCCGATCCACAGGGGGATGTAGGCGCGCAGGTGGGTGCGCTCGGGGACGGTGACCTTCGGCGAGCGGAACATGACCACGAAGTAGGCCACGGCCGTACCGACCGGGACGAGGAGTCCCGCCGTGGCGACGGTGGTCACCAGGTTGACGGTGAGCACCTGAAGGACGGCGACGACGACGCCGATGATGATCAGGACCCCGAGGGATCCCAGAAGCAGCCGCCGGCGCTCCTGGGGGCGGATGGGGTTGGGGACGGTGAAGGCGAAGGCCGAGAGCTTGTGGCGGCCGTAGATGAAGGCGCCCAGGGCGAAGGCCATGCCGACGGCGGCCGAGGAGAATCCGGCGTGGTAGCCGTAGTGCTCGCGAAGCCAGCCGGTCAGCAGGGGCGAGGCGAAGGCGCCGACATTGATGGACATGTAGAACAGCTGGAAGCCCGCGTCGCGCCGGATGTCATCATCGTCGTAGAGGCCGCCGACGATGGTCGTCAGGTTCGGCTTGATGAAGCCGGTTCCCACGGCGACCAGCACGATCCCCGTCCAGGACGTGACTGTGGTGGGGATGGTCAGGCAGATGTGCCCGGCCATGATGACCAGGCCGCCGTAGAGGGTGGACAGCCACGGGCCGATGACGCGGTCGGCGAAGATACCGCCCGGGATGGCCAGGAAGTAGACGGCCATCCCGTAGAGCGCGATGACGACCTGTCCGCTGGTGTCGCTCAGGCCCAGGCCCCCGCGGGCCACGGTGTCGGTGATGAAGTAGAGCAGGATGGCGCGCATGCCGTAGTAGGAGAAGCGCTCCCACATCTCCACGTTGAGCATCCAGGGAAGCCCCCGGGGGTGGCCGAACAGTCCCCGGTCCTCCCGCGATGGCGTCGTGCGCAGGCTGCGGGGCCTCCACCGGCTGGAGATGAGGCGGCCGGATTCGGCGAGATTGTCCTCAGGGGCGTCGACCGTCGTCGCGGTGCCTGATACCGGGCCTGACTCGGACTGTGCCATGGCGCTGTCCCTTCCTCCGGCGGTGGCCTCTCGGGGCTGACCGCAGGGGTAATCCAGGGCGACGGTGGTCCGTCTCGCACGAGGAGGCACAGGCCCGTCGCCGAGGAGAGATGTGGTGGTGCCAAGACCATAGTTCCTGGCCTGTTTCCGGCATGCTTCCGGCTCTCGTCAGGACGCCGGTGGTCCCGGAGAAGCGACCGTTGGGGTCGCTTCTCCGGGACCACCGGGTGCCGCACGCGGAGGGTGATGGCGCGGACTCCTCCGACGGGCGGAGAGGGCGGGGCCGGCAGGGCTGCGCGGACCGGGCCGTCAGCGAGTGAGGGCGTCGGCCGCGGCCTTGACCTGCGGGCGCACCGGGGTCAGGCGGGTCAGCTGGGTGACGTGGCGCGGCTCGAGCTCGTCCAGGCTGGAGACCCCCAGCAGCTTCATGGTGCGGATGACCTCGTCGGAGAGGATCTCGATCATGCGGTCCACGCCCTCGCGCCCGCCGGCCATGAGGCCGTAGAGGTAGGCGCGGCCCACGAGCCCGAACTTGGCCCCCAGGGCGACGGCGGCCACGACGTCGGCGCCGTTCATGATGCCGGTGTCGACCATGATCGTGGCGTCCTTGCCGACCTCCCGGACCACCTCGGGCAGGAGGCGGAAGGGGATGGGGGCGCGGTCGAGCTGGCGCCCGCCGTGGTTGGACAGCAGGACGCCGTCGACGCCCAGGTCGATGAGGCGCTTGGAGTCCTCCACCGTCTGCACGCCCTTGATGACGATCTTGCCGGGCCACATGGAGCGGATGACCTTGAGGTCCTCGTCACTGATGGTGGGGTCCATGGCGTTGTCGAGCAGCTCGCCCACGGTGCCGCCGGTGGACTTCAGGGAGGCGAACTCCAGCTTGGGCGTGGTCAGGAAGTCGTACCACCACCACGGGCGGGGGATCGCGTTGAGGACGGTCCCGGCCGTGATCTGGGGCGGGATGGAGAAGCCGTTGCGCTTGTCGCGCAGGCGGGCCCCGGCCACGGGGGTGTCCACGGTGAACATGAGGGTGTCGAAGCCGGCGGCCGCTGCGCGCTCGACCAGCCCGTAGGAGATCTCGCGCTGGCGCATGACGTAGAGCTGGAACCAGTTGCGCCCGCGGGGGTTGGCGGCCTTGACGTCCTCAATGGAGGTGGTGCCCAGGGTGGACAGGGTGAAGGGGATCCCGGCGGCGCCTGCGGCCCCGGCCCCGGCGACCTCGCCCTCGGTCTGCATGAGGCGGGTGAAGCCGGTGGGCGCGATGCCGAAGGGCATGGCGGAACGGCCGCCCAGGATCTCGCAGGAGGTGTCGACGTCGACTGCCGGGCGAAGGATGTCGGGGTGGAACTCGATGTCGCGGAAGGCCTGGCGGGCGCGGCGCAGGGAGACCTCGCCCTCGGCGGCGCCGTCGGTGTAGTCGAAGGCCGCGGCCGGGGTGCGGCGCTTGGCGATCTTGCGCAGGTCCCAGGTGGTCAGTGCGGCGTCGAGGCGTCGACGCTTGGGGTTGAGCTCGGGCGTCTTGAAGTGGAGCAGCTCGAAGATCTCGCTCGGGTTGGGCAGCTGGCGCTTGACCATAGGAACCTCATCAGTGAGTCGGATTCTGGACGCTCCGCACGTCGCGGAGTGCTCGTGGGAGGCGACCGGCCCCCATGGCCATCCCTGAGGCCCACGAGCCACCTCATGCTATGGGACAAAGGTCACTGAAGCAAGGTTAGCCTAAGCAATCCTTGCGATAGTGGGAGATGGTCGTTGTGGCTAGGACGGTGGGGTTGGTCCACCGAAGCGCTGGAGTCCGCTCGTTGGCGGGGACATTCTGCACGGTCGGGTGCGTGCGGCTCCGGACGGAGGGTCTTGCGCCCCAACGGCGCCGAATGTCCCCACCCGGCCGACGGGCTGGTTGGATCTCGGTAGAGTCGGATCGCGGACCGTTTATGTCCGGGTGGTGCCCGGGGAAGTGAAGGAGGCGTTGTCATGCGTCGTCGTTTGTTCGTGTCGGCCTCGGTGCTGGCGGCCGTTGGTGTTCCGGTGGTGGCCGCCTGTTCGCGCTCGTCGAAGAAGGCTGCGGGAATTGCTTCCTCCGGGTCACCAACAGGAACGCAGTCGGGTTTCAAGGCCTTGGACGGTCGTGTGTCGGGTCATCGTCTGACGGTTGAGGTCTCGCCGTTGGTGCGGATCGACGACTCCACGACGGCCCTGTCCATGGTGCTCTCGCGTGCTGCTGACGACGCGGACGGTAGTGACTTCTCCTTCGGGACGGTCATGGGGTACATCAACTTCGCCGGAGACTGGCGCTATGGTGTGACCAGCACCCGCCTGATCGATACGGCCAAGGGGCGTGCGTGGACCTCCGTCTCCACCATGAGCAAGGAGCGGCTCGCCATCAAGCCCGGTCAGAGCGTTACCACCTATGTCGCCTTCGGTGCGGTCGACTCCGATTCCGTCACCGTCCTGGTTCCTCAGACCGGTTTCGTCACCGTTGATGTCATCAGTCGCGACGAGGTGTCCAGGACCGGTATTGACCTCAAGGCCATGGAGACGGCGGTCAAGGATGACAAGCGGGTCACCGAACAGGCTGCGGCCTCACCCATCGAGATCAACTCCTGCACGGTTGACGGTTCGCTGGGTGCCCGTACCGGGAGCAAGGACGTCACCATCGTGATGGCTTCTGATGTCACGTTTGCCTCGGACTCGGCGGATCTGGCTGCGGCGGCCGAGGCTCAGCTGCAGACCGTGGCGGGTCAGATCTCCCAGTATCCCGATGGTGGGACGCTGACTATCGTGGGGCATACTGACGACGTCCAGGATGACGCCTACAACCAGGCCCTCTCCGAGAAGCGTGCCAACGCGGTCAAGACCCGTCTGGGGCAGCTCACCAGCCTGGACAAGTGGAACCCCTCCGTCACTGGTAAGGGCGAGTCCGAGCCCCGTGTCTCCGGCACTACTGACGAGGCGCGGGCCGCCAACCGGCGCGTGGAGATCACCCTCACCCCCACGGGCGGTACTGGTAGCAGCACGAAGCGCGGCGGATTAGGGAACGGCACTGGCAGTGCGACGCCGTCGGCCCAGGCCTCGTCTGGTGGTGCCTCCCTGCCTGAGGCCAAAGGGCCTGTCGGCAAGGGGGCGGAGGGTGTCACTGTCAAAAGATCTGATGGCAGTGGTCAGCTGACGATCAGCCTGGACCACGTCACCCGTGCCGGCGGCTACCTCCTGGGGGAGGTGAAGGTCGTGGCCGTTGATGGTGACACCTCGGCGTCGGACTGGTTCCACGACGTCGACTCCGGGGGTATCTTCTCCAACTCCCGCAACGAGGACTCGGCCTCAGTCCAGTACACCCTCTCCCATGCCTGCGACGGTCTCGCGGTGGTCGCAGGGGATATGCAGGTTCTCCCGGCGGACTACGTGCCCGGCGGGAAGGACACGCACTGGCCACTGGCCGACTTCAATCTCGCGGAGAAGCTTCAGGCCGGTACCGCCATGACCGTTGCCGTCGTCTGGCCCGATCCCGGTGGCGATACCATCACCGTTGACCACCAGAGCATCAAGAAGGGCAACGGCTCCTACGCCTACCGACTCACCGACATCCCCGTCAAGGACAGCTGAACCGGAGCCTGCCGACGGGCCGGGGCTACGCCGCTCGGGTGCGGCCGGCCAGGTTGCGCAGTCGCGCCCGCGCGCCGTCGTGGCGCAGGGCCTCCAGCTCCTCGACGAAGGTGCGTCGGAAGCGGTCGTTGGTCGCCAGGCCTCCGAAGATCCCCTCGTGGGAGATGAAGGCGGTGCCGTGGCCGGCCCGCTGCGCGGCCGCCAGGTGCTGTAGCTCCTCGGCCAGGGGATCGTCGACGACGATCCTGCCACCGTTCTCGTCGAGCCCCTCCGAGCCCAGTGCCCACGCGGCCACCATCGCCGTGCCCAGGCGGATCGGCCCACCGGCGGTCAGGTTGTCCCGCACCGTTCCCAGGACGAACCGCGGCAATCGGCTGGAGGAGTCCCGTGCCAGACTCAGGAGCGTGCGCGCGATCGCCTTGTTGGTCAAGCGCCTGAAGAGCGTGCTGATGTAGTCGTCCAGGTCGATCCCCGGCACCGAGCGCAGTGTCGCGCGCGCCTCCCGCTCAAGGTAGGCCCGCACCCAGGCGGCGACCATCGGGTCCGCGACGGACTCGTGTGCGTACTCCATCCCCAGCAGGCGCCCCCAGTGGGCCAGGCCCTGGTGGGCTGCGTTGAGCAGGCGCACCTTCATGAGCTCGTAGGGGGAGATGTCGTCGACCATCTGCACTCCGACCTCCTCCCACGGGGGGCGCCCGGCGGGGAAGTCGTCCTCGATCACCCACTGGGTGAAGGGCTCGCAGACCACCGGCCAGACGTCCTCAACGTTGACTCCGCGCCGGAGGTCGGCAATATCGGCCCGTGTGGTGCGCGGGGTGACGCGGTCGACCACACAGCGGGGGAAGGCGACACTCCCGTCGATCCAGTCGGCCAGCTCCGGGTCGCTCATCGCCGCCTGGGAGATGACCGCATTGCGCGCCACCGCCCCGTTGCCGGGCAGGCTGTCGCAGCTCATGATCGTGAACGGCGCGATCCCGTTCTCCCGACGCCGCCGCAGTGCCTCAACGATGTAGCCGAAGGCGGTCGTCGGCTCGCCCGGGTGCTCGGCGTCGTGGACGGCCCCGGGGGCGAAGGTGCGGAACTCGCCCGTGGTGTCATCGATGTTGTAGCCGTCCCAGGTGAGTGTCAACGAGACGATCCGGGTGGTCGGCGCGCTCAGGAGGGCCAGGACCTCCTCGGGGGCGTCGGAGGCGAGGCGGTAGTCGTGAATGGAACCGATGACCGCCGGATCGCACAGTCCACCGGGGTGCTTGCGGATGAGGGTGTAGAGGTGGTCCTGGCTCTCCAGCGCGTCGCGCATCCGTGCGTCCTCGGGCAGTAGTCCGACACCACAGATCCCCCACTCCAGGCAGGATCCCCCCGGAGTGGTGGGCTCAGCACCGTCGTGGGGGCCGGCCCCGGCGCGCCTGCGCATGAGCCTGTCGAGATAGGCGGCCTCGTGGGCACGATGAAAGCCACCCACGCCGATGTGGACGATCCCGGTCGTCATGGCGGAGCGGTCGTAGTCGGGGGCCAAGGGCGATTCAGTCAGTGAGGTGGTCAAGAAGAGGTCCTTTCCGCGCTGCCACCAGTCAACCCCGCCTCCTTGGAAAACCGGTGTGCGCCCGCCCCGGAGTGAGCCTCACCGGGCCTGCCCGTCCTCGCCTCAGTTCGCTGAAGTCCTTGCGGGAGCGGAGAAAACGCAGAAGAACTCCGCGCCGCCCGGGCGGTGTGCCATCGGGCGACGCGGAGTGCGGGTGCGGTTGATGAACCTCAGTGGGCGATGACGACGCGCAGGTTGCGCGGGCCGTGCACGCCGTTGACGCGCACCAGCTCGATGTCGCTGGTGGCCGAACCGCCGGCGATCCACGTCATCGGACGCGTGGGGTGCTCGCCCAGGACATCGACGGCCTGCGGCACCGTCGGCATGATCGCCTCGCGCTCCAGGACCACGACGTGCTTGTCCGGCACCAGCGAGATGGCCCGGCGGCCCTGGTCCGGCTCGCCGTCGAGGACGATCGTCCCCGAGATCGAGATGCCCACGCGCGAGCAGGTCAACACGGCGTCGATCTCATTGAGGTCGAGGGTGGCGATGGCCTCCTGGCGGGAGTCCTCCACCACGGTGCGGCCGTTGCGGGCCGCCGCCTCCTTGTATGCCTCGGGCAGCCCGGTGGGGACGACGACGGAGCGCGCCTCACCGAGCAGCTCGTCAATGGCATCCAGGATCGCCGCGTCCTTGGGGGCGACGATGACCTCGGCCGAGTAGTCCTCGAGCTTCTCGATCATCTCGTCAACCACGGGCTTGGAGCCGGGGGGATTCTCCCCGGAGCGGATGTAGTTGCGCGGGATCGGCCCCACCGGGCGGGTCTGGGACCGCGAGATCGCGTCGTGGGCGCGGGCCAGGATCGCGGACTTCGCATCCATCACAGCTCCTCCTCGCTGGTCGAGCCGGCCGGGGCCTGGGTGGCGGGTGCCTCCGGGGCGATCGGCTCAGGGTTGATGATGGCCGAGCGTGCGTCCAGCGCGGCCGGGGCGGGCTCGCCGTCGGCGCTCGCGCTGCCGGACACCGGCTGACCGGGAGGCGGTGGCGGGTCGGCCGGGAAGCCGTCTGCGTAGCCGCGGCCGGCCCGGGAGTCGGCGATCTGGCTCAGGGGGGTCTCGCCCTCGGGGTGGGTACGCCGCCACCACTGGCGGAAGGTCTCCGAGGGGGCCACCGGCAGGTCACGCGCCCCGGTCCACAGTGAGGCCGGGAAGGGCAGGGCGCCGATCTTGCCCTCCTTGCCGCCCAGAAGCGCCGAGGCCTTGACCGTCTGCGAGGCGGCCTCCCACAACGAGCTCTTCGACATCACCGGGGCCGAGACGTTCATGGCCACGTCCCACACGTCCGGCACCACGCGGCGCTTGACATCCACGGAGCGGGCCCGCAGGTGGACGAGGATCGTGGGGATGTCGATCTTGACCGGGCACACCTCGCCGCAGGCCCCGCACAGGGAGGAGGCGAAGGGCAGGGTGTGGACCGGGTCGTCGTCGGCCAGCCCCTGCGTGAGCTGGGGGGTGATGATCGAGCCGATCGGGCCGGGGTAGACCGAGCCGTAGGCGTGCCCGCCGGTGTGCTGGTAGACGGGGCAGATGTTCATGCACGACCCGCAGCGGATGCAGGCCAGGGCCTGGCGGCCCACCGGGTCGGCCAGGGTCTTGGTGCGCCCGTTGTCCATGAGCACCAGGTGGAACTCCTTGGGGCCGTCGCCCTCGGTGACACCGGTCCACATGGAGGTGTAGGGGTTCATGCGCTCACCGGTGGCCGAGCGCGGCAGGAGCTGGGAGAAGATCTCCACGTCCTGGAACCGGGGCACCAGCTTCTCGATCCCCATGAGGGTGATGAGCGTGTCCGGCAGGGTCAGGCACATGCGCCCGTTGCCCTCGGACTCGTAGATCGAGACCGTGCCGGTCTCGGCCACGCCCATGTTCGTGCCGGAGACGGCCACCGAGGCGTGCAGGAACTTGTTGCGCAGGTGCGAGCGGGCCGCGGCCGTGAGCTCCTGCGGGTCGTCGGAGAGATCCGCCGGGGCGTCGTCCATGCGGTCCAGGAAGATGCCGCGCACCTCGGAGCGGTTGCGGTGGATGGCGGGCACCACGATGTGCGAGGGCATGTCGTCGGCGAGCTGGACGATCATCTCGGCCAGGTCCGTCTCGTGGGCGGTGATGCCCCGGTCGGCCAGGTACTCGTTGAGGTTCGTCTCCTGGGTGGCCATCGACTTGACCTTGACGACGTCGTCGACGCCCTTGGAGGCGATGATGTCGGTGATGATCCGGTTGGCCTCGGCGGCGTCACGCGCCCAGTGGACGATCCCGCCGCGGGCGGTCACGTTGGCCTCGAACTGCTCCAGCAGCTCGGGCAGGCGCGAGGCGACCTCGAACTTGACGGCCTCCGCGGCGTTGCGCAGGTCCTCCCAGTCGGGCATCTCGGCCACGCGGTCGGCGCGCTTGGAGCGGATGGTGCGTGTGGCGTGACCCAGGTTGCGTCGCATCTGGGTGTTGGCCAGCGTCTTGTGCGCACCCTCGGGGAAGGTGTGTCCCCAGCGCAGCGTGTCCTCGGGCT
Source organism: Actinomyces stomatis (assembly GCF_031292835.1). Lineage (NCBI taxonomy): Bacteria > Bacillati > Actinomycetota > Actinomycetes > Actinomycetales > Actinomycetaceae > Actinomyces > Actinomyces stomatis. Next base: position 17,328 of record NZ_JASPEP010000016.1, on the reverse strand, counting down.
GCTCGACCTCGGTGCGCCAGCCGCCCGTGTGGGGCATGCCCAGAAATACCTGTGTCATCGTGCCACCGCCTGTGTGTGCTGGACGTGCTTGGGAGCGAAGGAGATGTTGCCCTCGAAGGGCGCATCCTTGGTGGAGGCCAGGATCTCGGCCAGGTGCATGATGCGTACCCCGGAGTTGACGCGCGACAGGCCACCGCCGATGTGCATGAGGCAGGAGTAGTCGCCGGCGCACAGGACCTCGGCGCGCGTGGACATCACGTTGCTCATCTTGTCGGCGAGCATCGCGGTGGAGGTCTCGGAGTTCTTCATGGAGAAGGTGCCGCCGAACCCGCAGCAGACCTCGGCGTCGGGCAGGTCGATGAGGGTGAGGGCCTCGACAGCCTTGAGGAGGCGGTAGGGGCGGTCGGCGACCTTGGCGATGCGCAGCGAGTGGCAGGTGGGGTGGTAGGTGACCGTGTGGGGGAAGTAGGCGCCCACGTCCTCGGTGCCCAGCACGTCGATGAGCAGCTCGCTGAGGTCGTAGGTGTGCGCGGCGATCTGCTCGACCCGCTTGGCCAGGGCCGTGTCGCCCACGTGCTCGGCCACGAGCTCCTGCTCGTGGCGGGCCGCGCCGGTGCACGAGCCCGAGGGGATGACGATCGCGTCCCACTCGCCGTCGAGGACGGGGGAGAAGGTGTCCACGTGGTTGCGGGTGATCTTGGCGGCCTGCTTGAAGTAGCCGGTGTTGGCGTGCATCTGGCCGCAGCAGACCTGTCCCTCCGGGAAGCAGACCTGGTGGCCGAGCCGCTCCAGGATGGTGACGGTTGCCTGCGCTGCCTGCGGGAACATGGTGTCCGCAAGACAGGTGGCGAAAAGGGCGATTCGCAAGATATGCCTCCACGACGTCGTAGCTGAGACTGTCACGAGGACCGCCCGGACTTACCTGCGTTCGGAGCAGGACGTGATGCGGCCTCGGCTGCGTCTCAGGCTACGGCTCGGCGGTGGCACTCATCTGACGACGACGCTCTCCCGGTCGGTTGGTTCCGCTCTCCGAGGTGGTTTTCCCTTGAGGTGGCAAGGATCTGTGTGGGGTGAGGGTGGGCTGAGCAGGGGGTGTCCGCGGCGTGTGGGAGGTAAGTCCTAGACGCGGATTGCGTCATGCATCACTGTCCTTATCCGTGACCGGGCTCGGGGAGGCCCCGGCGGGAGCGAGACCACCGCCGTCGAGGACGTACTTTTGCTGCGAGAACGCACCTTCATGGCGAGGACTGCGTCTGCCGGCGGGATGCAGGTGCCGGGGCGCAGTCGTCGGTGGGAGAACGTAGTTCTCGGGTGAGAAGTAGGTCTCCGATTGGTGCGGCTAGCCCAACAGGCCCAGGGCGCCTGCGCTGCGCCCGGCGAGGTGGAGGCCGAGGATCGCTGCGATCCACAGGAGGGTGACCTTGGCCTCGTACTCCAGCCTGGGGGCGATTCTGGCCAGCTTGGGTAGAAAACGCTGCCCCAGCGTATCGGCCAGGACGAGCAGGACGAGGGCGGGTGCGATCATGACCAGGCAGTACAGGATCAGGGTGACGATCCGTCCCGGCCAAGCCTCTGGTGAGGAGGCGATGATCCCGGTCGCCGCGATGTAGGGAACCATGGTGGCGGCTTCGGCGAGTGAGGCTCCCAGTCCTAGAACGACCATCGCCCCGGCCGAGGCGGGGGTGGGTCGGCTTCCCAGAGAATCCGTTCCGGGCTCGGGCCTGGCCGGGTCGGGGCCGAGGATGCCGAAACCCGCCAGCACCACGCCGATGACGAGGGTCGCCCACTGTGCCGTCTCGGTGCGGGCCAGGTGTGCCGCGGCGGAGCCGATGAGGTCGAAGCCGGCCACCAGGGCGATCCCGAGGCCGAGGTACACCAGGCACACGGTGGTCAGGTAGATGGTCATCGGTCCGCGGTCCACGCGACGGCTGCGCACGACGAGAGCGATCGGGATGACCAGCGTGCCCAGGCTGGTGGAGTCCAGCAGGGCGAGTCCTGCGAGTGTGGCGGCGTGCTCCATGGGGTACCTCGCTCGTTGGCCGACTGTTGTCGTACGACCGTATGACGGTTCTCGTACGATCGTATGAGGAATGGTCTGGCGAGGCAACTGCCGTAAAGTGCCAGGGGAGCCTGCGGTGGTGACGGTGGAAGGTGGCCGTGAAGGTGCTGAGGTGAAGAACGACGGAGGAGAGCGTTATGGACCAAGAGACGAACCGGCAATCGGGCCTCGCCTCCCCAATGTCGCCGGCCGCGAGCATGACCGCTGACGCCACCATTGCCATCATCGCCGAGGAGGGCTTCGACCGAGTCAGCGTGCGCAGTGTCGCGGCCCGGCTCGGAGTCGCCCCGGGCACAGTCCAGTACCGCTCGCCGAGCCGGCGAACTCTGCTGACCGACGCCCTCGTCCGCTCCGTCCAGCGCCAGGCCGGCCGTGTGGTCTCTCATGAGGTCGACCCCGCGCAGCCGGAGACCCTGGTGAGGGCTCTTGCCGAGCTTCTGCCGACCGGGGCCGTGCAGCGCGAGGACGCGGCTGCCTGGGTCGCCTTCGGTGCCGCCGCATCCACCAGGCCCTGGCTGGCCGATCCCTACTGGGAGGCGCTCCAGATCATGCGCACCTGGGTCGAGGGCATTCTGGCGGACGCTCGGAAGGCCGGTCGTATGCGCGTGGACCTGTCACCCGCCGAGGGGGCGCGCCTGGTGACCGCCGTCGTCAACGGGCTGACCCTCGACCTGCTCAACGCCCCGCCAACGGAGTCTGACGAGGTGATCGGCCAGCTGCGCTCGGGGCTGGGCCTGATCCTGCGAGGCCTGTGAGACCCGCGCAACCTACGACGGTGCCGTCGGCCGTGAGTGCCGTCGAGGACGTACGTTGAGGCGTGAGGGCCGTGATCCGGGCATCCGTCCTCGAGCCCAAGGCGCGTCCTCGTGGAAGCGCCGGGCTCAGCCGGCGGACCAGGCCCCGACCCCGAGCTGGCCGTGGCTGTTGCTGCCGGTGGTGACGACGCCGCCATCGGCGCGCAGCCCCACGGTGTGGGCCGCGCCCGCCGCAATGGCCACGATGTCGCGCCACTGGCTCACCTCGCACTGACCGGACTCTGATCTGCCTGCTGCGACGACGGTCCCATCGGCCCTGAGTCCGATGCTGTGGTAGCTGCCCGCCGCCACGGCGGTGATATCGGTCCAGCGCTCGATCCCGGCCCAGAGCTCCGGACGTCCGGCTGCGTGAACAGTGCCGTTCTTCAGCAGCCCCAAGGTGTGGAGGTAGCTCGCGGATACCGCGCGCATTCGGCGCCAGTCGTGAACCTCGCACTGGCCCGCGGTGTTGTTGCCGGCTGCGCAGACGCTCCCGTCGGCACGAACGGCCACCGTGTGCCAGTCGCCGCAGCTGATACCGGTGATCTCGCGCCAGTGGTCAACCTGCCGTTGCCCCTCGGCGTCGCGGCCGGTGGTCACCAGCGTCCCGTCGATGCGCAGTCCTGCGCTGAATCGCCATCCTGCGGCGACGGCGACGACGTCCCGCCAGTCCCGGACGTCGCACTGCCCCTGCGCGTTCCAACCGCAGGCCAGCACCGTTCCGTCGTCGCACAGGCCCAGCGTGTGGGACCGGCCGGTGTTGGCGGCCACATGGACGCTGCCCGCCGCGACGGAGATGACGCCTCGCCACTGCGAGACCCGGCACTCTCCGGCACCGTCCGCTCCGACGGCGACCACCCGTCCGTCGGGGAGGCATCGGACCGTGTGCCGGCGTCCAGCAGCCAAAGGAGCATGAGTCATCACGAAGTCCTCCTTCGGTCTCATCCCAGCAGAACCGCCCGGCTTTCGCCACCGACGCCGTCGTCGAGAACGTACCTTTGCGGTGAGGACTGCGTCTGCCGGCAGGATGCTGGTGCCGGGGTGCAGTCGTCGGTGGGAGAACGCAGTTCTCGGGTGAGAAGTACGTCCCCGATCCGACGTCGGAGGCTGAGCACACGCACTGCGCCCCCGGAATCGCGAAGGATCCGGGGGCGCAGTGCGCAGTAGCGAGAGTCAGTGGCCGGCAGCCTCAGACGCCCAGCCCCACCTGGGAGGCCAGGAACACGAGAGCGCCCAGCACCAGCAGCAGCCCGATGGAGTAGGGCGCCGCCTTCTTGAGGATCTCGGCGTCCGTACCGGGGGCGTCGACCGCGGTCGAGGCGATGGCCAGGTTCTGCGGGGAGACGATCTTGCCCAGGCCGCCACCGATGGTGTTGGCGGCCAGCAGGATCTTCGGATCGAGCCCGGCCCCCTGGGCGGCGGTGGCCTGCAGGTTGGCGAACAGGGCGCCCGCGCTCGTCGCCGAGCCGGCCACGGCGGTTCCCACCCAGCCCAGAGCCGGGGAGAGGAAGGCGTAGGCGGCGCCCGTGGCGGCCAGGGCCGCACCGATCGCGGAGGTCTGGCCGGAGAAGTTCATGACGTAGGCCAGGGCCATGACGGCGGCGATCGTCAGGATCGCCATGCGCAGCGTGTAGCAGGTCTTGGCCAGCGTGGCGAAGCCCTTGCCCACGCTCATCTCGAACTTGCCCGGCACCGAGCGCGCCGAGTAGATGAAGGTGACGATGATGGCGGTCAGGAAGATCCAGGTGCCCGGGTTGGACAGGGTCTGGAACGTGTAGATGGCGCTCTTGGAGGCCTCGCCCTTGGCGGTCAGGAGCTGGCCGTACACGCCGGGCCACTTCACGGGCAGGTCAGTGGCCTTGAAGACCTTGTCGAGATTGACGCCCAGGGTCCACAGCTTGGTCGTGGCGATGATGACCACCACCAGGATGTAGGGCAGCAGGGCCAGGATGACGCGCTCGCGGTCGGGGGCGTCGTCGGCAGCCACCTGGGAGCGGTACTCGTCAGGGGTCTTCGGGGTCCACACCAGGAGGAAGACGTAGGAGGCGGCCAGCCCCAGCAGGGAGGCCAGCACGGCGGTGAGCTCATAGGAGATCGAGGGGGTGAAGAAGTGCCCCACCCCGGTGGCCAGCCCCGCCACGATCGCCAGCGGCCACAGCTGCTTGACGCCGCGTGCGCCGTCGAGGATGAACAGCAGGAGGAGCGGGATGAAGGCGCAGAACACCCAGGTCAGGTGCCCCATGGCGGTCGCGACCGTCACCGGTTCCTCGCCGCCGAGCTTGCCGGCCGTCGTGGTGGGAATGGCCATGGCGCCGAAGCCCACGTTGATGGCGTTACCGACCATGACGACGACGGCAGCCTTGAGCTTGGGCAGGCCCAGGGTCGCCACCATGGCGGCGGCGATCGCCACCGGGGCGCCGAAGCCGGCCAGCCCCTCCAGCAGACCACAGAAGGAGAAGGCCACGATGAGGGCCTGAGCGCGCATGTCGCCCTTGCCGATCACATTGAACACGGCCTTGAGGTCCATGGAGCGACCCGAGACATCAGTGAGGTTGTAGAGCCACACGGCCGCGATAATGATGTAAATGATCGGGACGAATCCCAGGGCCATGCCCTGGGTGGCGCTCATGACCGTCATACCCACCGGCATGTGGAACAGAACGACCGCGGTGAAGGCCGCGATCACCAGGGAGATGATGGCGCACCAGTGAGTGGCCACCTTGAACACGCCCATGAGGACGAAGAACACCACCAGCGGCAGCAGGCCCACTGCGGCTGTGAGGTAGACGTTGCCCCCCACGGCGGTGGTCGACGGCGTGAAGGCGGCGGGCAGTCCCGCCAAGGCTGGGGCGAGCGGTGCCGGATGTATTGGCAGGGCTGACAGGACGGCTGGCGTCATGGCTACTCCACTGTGAGTACTGATGGGGTCGTCCAGGTCGCGAACGGGGCTGGGCTGGCAGCCGTGTTGTTACGTCCTGGGTACTAAGGCCCAATGATCATGCCACGGAGACGGTGACTTGTGCACCATATGAGGTGGCCGCGTGCCGTCTTGTCGCGGCCTTCCAGGCGAAAGTGGGGGTGCGGGGCGCGGTGCCCGAGGTGGCGCCGAGTGTGATGGCGTTCGGGAACCGCGTGCGTAAGGCGCCGGCGTCGTGGTGCGTACCGGTGGCCGGTCGGCTCAGCGCCTGCGGGTGCGCCGGGGCACCAGTCGGGCCGAGTTGAGGATGAAGGCGGACTCGGAGACGACGTGCACGAGGGCCGCGGCCACCGGCCCCAGCAGCCCCAGCCCGGCGGCGATCATGCCGACGACGTCGACCACCACTGTGCCCACGAAGTTCACCATGATGATGCCCCGGGCCCGGCGGGCCACCCGCACGGTCTCGACCAGGTCGGCCGGTGCGGATCCCACGAGCACCACGTCCCCGGCCTCGCGGGCCACGTCCGTGCCGGTGCCCATGGCGATGCCGACGTCGGCGGCGCCCAGGGCGGGGGCGTCGTTGACGCCGTCACCCACCATGGCCACGCACTTGCCCGCCCGGCGCAGCGAGTCGATGACCTCCTCCTTGTCGGTGGGCAGCAGGTCGGCGCGCACCTGATCCTCGGTCAGGCCGAGCAGGCCGGCCACGTGGCGTGCGGAGGCGGCCGAGTCGCCGGTGAGCATGAGGACCTCCAGCCCCATGTCACCCAGGTCGCGCACGGCGGTGGCCGCCCCCTGACGCAGCCTGTCGGCCAGGGCGATGGTGCCCAGGAGCTGTTCGTCGGCGCGCACCTCCACCACCGAGGTGGCCGACGGGGCCTCCGGGTCGGACTCGGTGCTCAAGGCGATGGCCTCGTCGTCGCAGCGGGAGGTGTCCCGCTCCGGTCTGTTCTCCTGCCCGTGGCAGCGCCCCACGGTGATCCGGCGCCCTTCGATGCGGGCGCTCACGCCGGCTCCGGGGGAGTAGACGACGTCGCCCGGTACCGGCACCGTCAGGTCGCGCACGGCGGCCTCGGAGTAGATGGCCCGGCCGATGGGGTGCTCGGAGTTCCACTCCGCCGCAGCCGCCAGGGCCAGCACCTGGTCCTCCCCGGCGGCGGCCTCGGTGGGGCTGACGCTCACGACCCGCGGTGCGCCCACGGTGAGGGTCCCGGTCTTGTCCACGACTACCGTGTCCACTGCGGAGAGCTGTTCCAGGTGGGTGCCGTCCTTGACGAAGGCCCCGCAGCGGGCGGCGCGGGCGATGGCCGCCAGAACAGCCAGGGGAGTGCCTGCGGCCACCCCGCAGGCCCCGGCCACGATGATGACCGAGATCGTGGCGCGCACGTCCCTGGTCATCAGGAAGGTGACGAGGGAGGCCGCCAGCGCCAGGTAGACGATGCGGGCCGCCAGCTTGTCGGCCAGGCGCTGGACCGGTGCGCGCGACGACTGGGCGTGGCGCACCGCCGCCACGATCCGTCCGTAGGAGGACTCCTCCCCGACCCGCTCCACCTCGAGCTCCAGGGCGCCGCGGGTGATCGACCCGGCGGGGACCCGGTCGCCCGGCCCGACCTGCACGGGCAGCGCCTCCCCGGTGATCCGGGACTGGTCGACGTCGACCCGACCGGTGCGCACGACACCGTCGACCGGCACCCGACCCCCGGGGCTCAGGACGATGACCTGCCCCGGGCGCACCTCATCCAGGGGGACATCGGTGGTCCCGGAGGACTCGGCGGACTCGGCCGACTCAGGGGTGGCCACCACCCGCGCGGTCTGCGGCAGGAAGGACATGAGATCGGTCAGGGCGTCGCGTCCCCGGTCCATGGACAGATCCTCGAGGACCTCGGCGCACAGCGCGAAGACGGTCACGGCCAGGGCGGTGACCCACTCACCGATGACGGCGGCCGCCACGATGGCCAGCAGCATCGACAGCTCCATACTCATGCGCCGCTCGCGCAGATCGCCGGCCGCCTCAACGAGGATCGGCCAGCAGCCCACCGCCAGCGCCACCGCCCCGACGGCGCCCACGGCCCAACCGGGCGTGCCGACCGCACTCGCGATCCAAGCGCCCAGGGCCGCAATCCCCACCACAACGATGCGCACGATGTCGGCCCACTCGATCCGGTCGAGGATGCGCTCGCCCGGGCGGGCGCCGGAGGATCCGCCGGCACCGGAGAGCTCGTCGGGCTCATCGACGGGCAGTGCCGGCGTCGAGGCCGACGGGGCCGAGACACGTGAGGACACGTGGGCGGTGGGTGGATGAGCCGTCATGCAGGGACTCCTCGCAAGGGGGACGGGAAGGACTCCACGGAGCGGGCCGGAGAGCGCCACCCAGGAATCTACCGACCATTCAAGCGGCTCGACAGTGTATGAGAGGACTAGTGACGCAGAAGGGCGCCGTCGACAGGCCCGTGGGGAGGCGGGACCCGTCGGCGGCGCCCGGGATGCTAGGCGCTCACCAGGCGGTTGCTGGCGCAGCCGCCTGAGTGCTGCCGGATGTCACTCCTGCACGACTACTCGACCACGTCCTCGTCGACCCAGTCCAGGGTGCGCTGGACGGCCTTGTTCCAGTTGCGGAAGAGCCGCTCGCGCTCGGCCTCCTCCATGGCCGGCTCCCAGCGCTTGTCCTCGGCCCAGTTGTCGATGACGTCCTGGGTTCCTGACCAGAAGCCCACCGCGATGCCGGAGGCGTAGGCGGCCCCCAGCGCCGTGGTCTCGGCGACCTTCGGGCGCACCACGGGCACACCCACCTGGTCGGCCTGGAACTGCATGAGCAGCTCGTCACGGGTCATGCCGCCGTCGACCTTGAGCTCGGTGAGGGCGTGCCCTGAATCGGCGTTCATGGCCTCGAGGACCTCGCGGGTCTGGTAGGCGGTCGACTCCTCCACGGCCCGGGCGATGTGCGCCTTGTTGACGTAGCGGGTCAGACCCACCAGGGCGCCGCGGGCGTCGGGACGCCAGTGCGGAGCGAACAGCCCGGAGAAGGCCGGCACGAAGTAGGCCCCGCCGTTGTCCTCGACGCTGGAGGCCAGGGCCTCGATGTCCTTGGAGTCGGCGATGATGCCCAGGTTGTCGCGCAACCACTGCACCAGTGAGCCGGCCACGGCGATCGAGCCCTCCAGGGCGTAGACGGCCGGCTCGTCCCCGATCTGGTAGCACACGGTGGTCAGCAGCCCGTTCTCGCTGCGCACCGGGGTGGTGCCCGTGTTCATGAGCATGAAGCAGCCGGTGCCGTAGGTGTTCTTGGCCTGGCCCTTCTCGAAGCAGGCCTGCCCGAAGGTGGCCGCCTGCTGGTCGCCCAGGATGCCGCTGATGGGGGTGTCCACCAGCAGGCCGTTCTTGCGGCCGTAGCCGAAGACACCGGAGGAGGGGCGGATCTCGGGGAGCATGGACATGGGGATACCCATGTCCGCGCAGATCTCCGGGTTCCAGTCCAGGGTGTCGATGTTCATGAGCATCGTGCGCGAGGCGTTGGTGACATCGGTGGCGTGCACACCGCCGTTGACCCCGCCGGTGAGGTTCCACAGCGTCCAGGTGTCCATGGTGCCCATGAGGAGGTCGCCGGCCTCGGCGCGCTCGCGGGCGCCCTCGACGTTCTCCAGGATCCAGGCGACCTTGGGGCCGGCGAAGTAGGTGGCCAGTCCCAGGCCGACGCGGTCCTTGTACTTGTCCGGGCCGTCCTCGCCTGCCAGGCGGTCGCAGATCTTCTGGGTGCGGGTGTCCTGCCAGACGATGACGTTGTAGACGGGCTCGCCGGTGTTCTTGTCCCACACGACGGCGCTCTCGCGCTGGTTGGTGATGCCCACCGAGGCGATCTCGTGGCGGTTGATCTGCGCCTTGACCAGCACCCCGCCGACGACGGAGCGAATGTTGTCCCAGATCTCGTTCGCGTCGTGCTCGACCCAGCCGGCGCGCGGGAAGATCTGCTCGTGCTCCTTCTGGTCGACGGCGACGATCCCTCCGTCGTGGTTGAACAGGATGGCGCGTGAGGAGGTCGTACCCTGGTCGATGGCCAGGACGTACTTCTTCTCAGTGCTGTTGGGGCTCAAAGGAATGTCCTTTCACTGCGTTGTGAGGGGGCGGTGGTGAGGGCTGCGCTCGGCAGCGATGATGTTGATGCGGTACGAGGTCGTGCGGGCTCAGAACAGCCCGGCGAAGTGGGGGACGATGAGTCCGGCGGCGACGGCGCCGATGATCGGGCCGACGACCGGGACCCAGGAGTAGGCCCAGTCCGAGTCGCCCTTGCCGGGGATCGGCAGGAGGGCGTGGGTGATGCGCGGGCCCAGGTCACGGGCCGGGTTGATGGCGTAGCCGGTGGGGCCGCCCAGGCTCATGCCGATGACGACGATGACCATGGCCACGGCCAGTGGGCCCAGGCCCGAGGGGGTCTTGCCCGAGGCGAGGATCCAGGCCAGCAGGACGAAGGTGCCCACGGCCTCGGTCACGACGTTCCAGCCGTAGGAGCGCACCGCCGGACCGGTGGCGAACACGGCGAGCTTGCTGGCGGCGTCGGCCTTCTGGTCGAACTGCTTCTTGTAGGACAGCCAGACGGTGGCGGCGCCCGCCATGGCGCCCACCATCTGGGCGGCGAAGTAGACGGGGATGGTGGTCGCCGTGGCTGGGATCCCCTCGGCCAGGTCCCGTCCGGCGACCGCCAGGCCGATGGTCACCGCCGGGTTGAGGTGCGCGCCGGTCTTGTAAGCGGCGTAGACACCCACGAAGACCGCCAGTCCCCACGCCATGGTGATGACGATCCAGCCGCTGTCCTTGGCCTTGGAGGTGGGCAGCAGGACACCGGCGACGACGCCGCAGCCCAGAAGAATGAGGAGAAACGTCCCCAGAGCCTCCGAGGCGAAGATCTGGGTCAGGGTCGCAGACATGTGCGGCTCTCTTTCTGCACGACGATGTGCGGGTCTATTCGGGACTGCGAGGTCCGGTTTGTTGGTGGAGGGTGGTCGCGGTGCCCGCCTCCGCTGGAATCTGCGGGCACCACGGGGATCCCGCTGGCCGAGCGGTACCGGGTGCGGTCCGCCCGGCCAGCAGGAGACTAGATCGGTTCGGTGATGTGTGCCACTGCGGCGGCGTCGGTCAGCTCGGCCTCGGCCGCGGTGATCTGGGCCACGCGCTGGGTGTAGGCCTCCTTCTGGGCGGCGACGTCATCCTCCGACCAGTTCAGCAGCGGTGCCATGATCTCCAGGATCTCGTCGGCGGCGGCCAGGCCCCGGTCGCGGCGCGAGAAGTCCAGGCGCACCCGGCGCAGCAGGACGTCGTCGAGGCACTCGGCGCCCTCGTGGGTGACGGCCCAGGCGACCTCGGCGCGCAGGTAGGTGGGGGCCTCCGCCAGCGGCTCGCCCAGGCGCTCCTCGGGGCCGGCGGCGTCGATGGCCTCCAGCAGGGCCGGGGTCTCGTCACCGTAGCGGTCCAGTAGGTGGGTGACCCGCTCCAGGGTCCAGCCGCGCTCGCCGGCGATCCGCCCGGCCCGCTTGGCCAGGGCGTGGTAGCCGGCCGCACCCACCAGGGGCAGCTCCTGCGTGGCGCAGGGGTGAGCGTGGGACAGGGCCTCGCCCAGGGCATGGTCGACGGCGTCGGCGGCCATGACCCGGTAGGTGGTCAGCTTGCCGCCGGCGATGGCGGTCAGCCCCGGGGCGATCCGGGTGACCGTGTGCTCGCGGGAGACCTTCGTGGAGGCGGCCTCCGCGCCCGGCTTGAGCTTGGGCTGGAGCAGGGGGCGCAGGCCCGCGTAGACGCCGATGATGTCATCGCGGGTGATGGGCCGCGACAGCACGGAGTTGGCGTGCTCGAGGATGTAGTCGACGTCGGCGGCGGTGGCCACGGGCTTGGAGACGTCCAGGTCCCAGGGGGTGTCGGTGGTGCCGATGACCCAGTACTCGGGCCAGGGAATGATGAACAGGACGGACTTCTCGGTGCGCAGGAAGACTCCGGTCTCGGCGTCGATGGCCTCCTTGGGGACCACGATGTGGATGCCCTTGGAGGCCAGGACCTTCAGGCCGCCCGCGTCGGTGGCCAGGTCCTGGACGTCCTCGGTCCACACGCCGGCGGCGTTGATGGTGCGCTTGGCCCGGATCTCGTGGGAGGTGCCGGTGGCCAGGTCGGTGACGCGGGCGCCGTGGACGTGGCCGCGCTCGTCGGTGAGGAAACCGGTGACCTTGGTGCGGTTGGCGGCCAGTGCCCCCAGGCCGACGGCGGTGCGCACCAGGTCGATGACCAGGCGGGCGTCGTCGACCCGGGCGTCGAAGAAGCGGATGGAGCCGGCCAGGCCGCTGGTGTCCAGGGAGGGGGCGAGTGCGGAGGTGCCCTTGCGGCCCAGGTGACGCTGAATCGGCACGGTCTTGCGGCCGCGGGCGCCGGCCAGGGCGAGGGCGTCGTACATGCCCACGCCGACGGCGGAGTAGGAGCGCTCGTAGTGGTGCTTGAGCGGCCACAGGAAGGGCTGGGCCTTGACCAGGTGCGGCGCGGTGGTGCTCAGCAGGCGGCCGCGCTCGGTGAGGGCCTCGTGCACGAGGGCGAAGTTGAGCTGGTAGAGGTAGCGCAGGCCGCCGTGGACGAGCTTGGAGGACCACGAGGAGGTGCCCGAGGCCCAGTCGCCCATCTCCACGATGCCGGTGCGCAGGCCACGGGCCGCGGCGTCCAGGGCGATGCCTGCACCGGTGACGCCTCCACCGACGACGAGCACGTCCAGGCCCTCGGCCGAGGCCATCTCCTCCAGGGCGTGCTCGCGCTGGGCGGCGTTGAGCGCGGTGTCCTGGATGGGGGCGGGGTAGGAGGGGGAGGCGGGGCCGGCCGGCCCCGAGCCGCGGGTGGAGGACTTCTTGGAGGAGGGCTTGCGGGTGGAGATCATGGCTCCTGGGCTCCTACGTGTCGTGAGGTCGAACTGATGAGGCTGTACGGGGACGGTCGGCGTTGACCGGGGTGCCGGACCGGGTGCAGGCCGAGTCCCGACTTCCGGTGCCGGGGCCCGCTGCGTTCCGTCGCGCTCGCACGGCCCTGCTGTGGTGGCGGACACCACTGTCCGTCGTGGGTGGGAGAATGCGCAAGGTGCGTGCACTAATGTGCAGATGGCTTTCGAGGTATCCACAAGAATGTCCGCTTATCCGTGCGGACAGTCCTCCTCGCCAGGACATCCGATGTCGCACGCGGGAGGATCGTGCCCCCGCTGTGTGGAACAGCCCCGTCGTCGACGGGAGGAGAAGGAGGATGACGTGACTGGCAGAACCGCTTCTGACGCGGCCGGGAGCGCGGCGAGCGCCGCCGCCCCCGGCGGCCTCCTGCGTGCCTATGAGGCGGCCTCCATGTACTACGTCCAGGGCGAGACGATGGAGGTGATCGCCCACCACCTGGGGGTGTCGCGCTCGACCGTCTCCCGGCTCCTGGCACGTGCCCGCCAGGAGGGCGTCGTGCGGGTCAGTCTCGTCCAGCCCGGTGGCGCCGGCTCCCTGGAGGGGCGGATGGCGCAGGTCTTCGGGGTTCGCACGCATATCGTCCCGGTGCGTGAGGGCACCACGGAGATCCACCGTCTCCAGCAGGTCGCCTCCGTCGCCGCCGCGCACATGGTCGACCTCATCGAGACCCTGGCCGAGCAGAGCGGGTCCGCTGCGGCCGATGCGGCCGGCCAGGACGTTGGTGCCGGGGGAGTCGTCGTCGGTGTCGCCTGGGGCACCACCATGTCGGAGGTCAGTGCCGCCCTGCCCTCGCGCTCGGTCCCGGGACTGACCGTCGTCCAGCTCAACGGCGCCTCGGATCCCGTGCGTGAGGGGCCCAGCGCCGGTGAGGTGCTCTCCCGGATGCGCCTGTCGCTGGGGGCGCGCACGATCTCCTTCCCGGTGCCGGCCTTCTTCGACCATGTGGCCACCCGTGAGGCCATGTGGTCGGAGCGCTCGGTCAAGCGGGTCCTGTCGGTGGCGCGGCGCGCGAGCCTGGCCGTCTTCGGCGTCGGCGCCCTCGATGCCCTCAATGGGGCACTGCCCTCCCAGGTCTACGAGGGCGGCCACCTCACCTCCCGGGACCAGACCGTCCTGCGCCGCCAGAACGTGGTGGGGGACGTGTGCACCGTCCTGCTGCGCTCCGACGGCTCCTGGCGCGACATCACCCTCAACGCCCGGGCCACCGGACCGACTCCCGCCCAGCTCGCCCGGATACCACGACGCCTGTGCGTGGCCGCAGGGACCGGGAAGGCCCGCGCCCTGCTGGCCGCGCTGCGCGCCCGGACCGCCACCGATCTCATCGTCGACGACGCCACCGCCCGCGCCGTCCTGGAGCTCGCCGAGGCCCGCGGCCAGACCGGGGGCGGTTCTCGATGAGCCGCGAACGTGGCAGGATGTGGGCCCGGATCGCGCTGCGGTCTGCTCACGGCTCCGACGTCGCCGGTGGTGCACCGGCTCGTGGGGCGTAAGACCAGAACTGAGCCCTACTGAATGCGGACGACGATGAACAGCACTGCTGTCATGACAAATGAACACCTGCCCGCCGGCCGGGCGACACACCGGGCCGAGGTCTACGGGGTTGACGGCTCGCACCGCATTCTGCGGCCGGCGCGCCCGGCGGACGTGCGCGCCATCGCCGAGCTGGTGCGCCCCTATGCCGAACGCCGCGTCCTGGTCTCCAAGGACCTCATCTCCTACTTCGAGGACATTCAGGAGTTCATCGTCGCCGAGGAGATCCCCGGCGTCGTCGGGCATGGTGGAGGAGATGACGGAGAGGCCTCGGCCACACCCAGGATCGTGGGCTGTGGGGCGCTGCACGTCATGTGGGACGACCTCGCCGAGGTGCGCACCCTGGCCGTCCACCCCGACGCCGTGGGGACCGGTCTCGGCTCGGCCATTCTGCGCGAGCTCATTGCACAGGCCCGGGAGATGGGACTCAAGCGGGTGTTCTGCCTGACCTTCGAGGAGCCCTTCTTCGGATCCCACGGTTTCGAGCCGATCGAGGGCACCCCGGTGGGCGCGGACGTCTTCTCCGAGATGCTGTGCTCTCACGACGACGGCCTGGCCGCGTTCCTCGACCTGGCCCGGGTCAAGCCCAACACCCTGGGCAACGCCCGCATGCTCCTGCACCTGTGAGCAGATCAGGCTGAGTGGCCGGGCCGAGCGGGCCGGTTGCGTTGCGACTGGGTGCGCAACGGGCGCGATCCTTCGGACGAGCAACCGACAATCGTGTGACAGCCATGCGACAACCGTGGAGGAGCACCCATGATCCGCAACGTTCACGAACGCGTCATCAACGCCCCACTCGAGCCCCTGGGCGTCCTGCTCGACGGGCTCGGGCAGAAGGATGATCGCCTCTGGCCCTCACAGCACTGGCCGCCGATGGTCCTGGACCGGCCTCTGGCGCTGGGAGCTGATGGAGGGCATGACGACATCTACTACTACGTCAGCGAGTACGAGCCCGGCCGGCGAGTGCGGTTCACCTTCCGTCCCCGCACGGGGATCATCGGTGCCCACGAGCTGAGTCTCGACGCCCTGGACGAAAGGCGCACGCGTATCCGCCACGTCCTCATCGGCCGTACCCGCGGAGCCATGCGTCTCCTGTTCCCGGCCGTGGTCGAGCCTCTGCATGACGCCGTCGTCGAGGACCTCTTCGACAACGCCGAACGTGAGACCACCGGCACGGTCATCCGTCCTGCGACATGGTCCCCGAGGGTGCGCGTGCTGCGCCGCCTCGCCCGTGGCAGGTAGCCATCACGGACTGTTCAGGGTGATGGGGAGTTCTGCCTGGGGCTGCCGCGGGGCCGAGTCGGTAGCCTGACGAGGCCTTGTCGCGTTCCTGCGCATCCGAAGCCCCCTTGAGGACAGTGCTCATGAGTCAGCCACCGGTCAACGGTCCCTACGGCCGGCCGTTCCAGCCCGACCAACCCGGCCGGTACGGCGTCACCTCCCGACAGAGCCAGTATGGCCGACCCGGTCCTCAGGTCCAGTACGGCCAGGTCGGCGCCGACCAGCCGGCCTATGGCGCTGCGGGCGGTCAGCAGCCGACGGCGTCGCCCCCGCAGCCCGAGTACCGGCCCTCTCAGCTCGGTCCGATCCCAGTCGAGCAGGACAAGGTCGTGCTCAAACCCACGGCGACGCTCGCCAGCCGCATTCAGCTCCTCGTCGGTGGCGGTTTCGGGCTGGTATGCCTGACCGGAGCGGTATGGAACCTCATCTACCTCGGTGATGAGGGAACGATCACTGCATTCGTCATCCTGCTGCTGCTCGGGGTGTTCCTGGTACTCGGCGTCCTGCTTCTCATGTCGGTGCACACGGTGCTCGACGCCACCGGCATTCACGTGGGGGCTGGCGGCAGGGGCCGCGACATCCCCTGGCCCCGGTCGCGCACGGGCCTGTTCGTCAAGGTCTCCGGTGCGCCTGCGGCCCTGAGTGCCACCGCCGGCAGACCCCAGATCCGCCATGCCGAGGCCTATGTCGTCGACAATGACGGCAAGGCCATCGCCCTGACCGGCCTGAGCTGGTCCGGGTTCAGCGGCGAGGCGCTGGAGCGCAAGGGGGCCGCCGAGCTGGACCGCATCTGGTCCTGGGCTCTTGCCCGCGGATACGCCCAGGAGACGGGGGAGTACGTCGAGCTGAGCGGCGTCCTCGGCATCCAGCAGGGACTCCGGGAGCGTCAGGAGCGCCGACAGGGGCTGAGCCGTCCCTGAAGAAGGAGGTTGTCACAATGCCCGAGAGCTCCGGGCGTCGTGGCACCTGACGACACCGGTGCGGTGCTGATGTCAGCTGGGCGGACGCCTGCGACCTGCCAGTCCGCCCTCATCGGAGCCTCCAAGCCGTTGCCGCTACGGTGTCCCCCGTGCCCGACCGCCCCTCCTCTGATGACACGATTACTGCCGCGTTGTCGGCATCGCCCTTGCCACCCGCTGATCCGGCTGAGCCCTCGGCGCAGGACGTCATGGCCTGGTATGACGCCCACGCCCGCAATCTGCCGTGGCGCCGGCCCGGTACGACGCCGTGGGAGGTCCTGGTCTCGGAGGTCATGAGCCAGCAGACCCCGGTGGCCCGCGTCATCCCCGCCTGGCAGGAGTGGATGACGCGCTGGCCCGGCCCCACCGAGCTCGCCCAGGCCCCCACCGCCGAGGTGCTGCGGGTCTGGGGACGCCTGGGCTACCCGCGCCGGGCCCTGCGGCTCATCGAGTGCGCCCGCAGCGTCGTCGAGCAGCACGGCGGCGTCCTGCCCGACGATCTCGACGCCCTCCTGGCCCTGCCCGGGGTGGGGGAGTACACGGCCGGCGCTGTCCTGGCCTTCGCCCACGGTCGCCGCGCCCTCGTGCTGGACACGAATGTCAGGCGGGTCCTGGCCCGCGCCGTCGGAGGCCAGGCCCTTCCCGCCCCCAGCCTCAACCGGGCCGAGCGCGAGCGGGCACTGAACCTGCTGCCCGACGACGACCCTACCGCCGCTCACTGGTCGGTGGCCGTCATGGAGCTCGGCGCCCTGGTGTGCACCGCCCGCGAACCGGACTGCGGCGCCTGCCCGTGGCAGGCGGGCTGCGCCTGGCTGGCTGCCGGCCGCCC
>NZ_JASPEP010000015.1:0-64053 GCF_031292835.1 Actinomyces stomatis | reverse complement strand
GGCGCCTCGCCTCGGGAGCCGCGGTCGGGCTCCGGCTCCTGTGCGGTGTCTGTCTGGGGCACGGTCGCCATTGTGGTCCTGCTGGCATGACTTCGTCACGTTTCCCGGCGTCATGGGCCGGGTGTGTTCGGTGGAGTCGGCGCCCGCGGCTCGATGCGGGCAGCGGTGGGGACCGAGGGCGTCGGGCGGATCGCAGAGGATGCGGCAGCGACAGTTGGTGCCCGAGTGTGAGATGCGACGCCTGTGGTGAATGGTGCCCGAGAAATCCTGTGCGAAGGCTGGTGCGGAGATATATTGGCGTTGTTCCTGCCCCGATGGGGCCACCCGCGACGAACGGACCTCAAGCTCATGGCACCGGGCCTTCCCACATCCCCCAGCGCCGCCGGCGCCCCCTCGTTCCTCACCGTGGCTGAGGTGGCGGCAATGCTGCGCGTGTCCAAGATGACCGTCTACCGGATGGTGCACTCCGGCGACCTGCCCGCGATGCAGGTCGGGCGCTCCTTCCGCGTACCCGAGCGCGCCGTTCACGACTACCTGTCCGCGGGGCTGGGTGACTGGGGCCACGACGCGTCAGAGGCATCAGGGTCCTAGGAGCCGCTACACTCAGGCGGTCACCTGCGTGGTCGGCCGCTGAGCCTCACGCGCCGACCAACCGCCCCATGGCATAACCCTCGCCGGCCTGCCTCGGCCCGCAGGGAGGGTCTGCGGGCACTACGAAGCGAACTGCGAGGAGATCTCATGGGATCCGTCATCAAGAAGCGCCGCAAGCGCATGGCCAAGAAGAAGCACCGCAAGCTGCTTCGCAAGACGCGTCACCAGCGTCGCAACAAGAAGTGAGACGAGCGGCCCGTCCGCGTCTCGGGGCTCCGTGCACACTGCTGGTGTGAGCGGGGCCCTGCTTGTCTCACGAGGAACCGACCAGGAAGAGCGGAGACCTTCGTTGACCACCACCCCAGATGACCGCGCCCCCGCTGACCCGTCGACCGAGCCGCAGCTGGTGGAAGGCGACTGCACCGTCCCGTTGAGCGTCGACGTCGACTCATCCGCCTGGCCCGCACCCGTCCAGGCCCTGGCGCACACGCCCGGCTCCGGCGTCCGGCCGACCAGCCTGGCCGAGCTGACCACGCTTCGCGTGGGCGGGCCGGTGGGCACCTACGTCGAGGCCACCACTCAGAGCGAGCTGACCGAGGCGATCCGCGAGGCCGACGCCGCAGGGACGCCCGTCCTCGTCATCGGCGGCGGCTCCAACATCATGGCCTCCGATGCCGGCTTCGACGGGCTCGTCATCCGTGATGCCCGCGCTGAGGTCTCACTCGTCTCGGACTCGGTGTGCGGCGGCGTCGAGGTCACCGCCACTGCCGGCACCACCTGGGACGACCTGGTGCGCGAGGCCATCGCCAGCCAGTGGGCCGGGTTCGCGCCCCTGTCCGGGATCCCCGGCACGGTGGGCGCCGCCCCCGTGCAGAACATCGGGGCCTACGGCGCCGAGGTCGCCGAGCTCATCGCCAGCGTGCGCGCCTGGGACCGCCTGCGCAACCGGGTTGTCTGGCTGGCCCTGGGTGAGCTGGGACTGGGCTACCGGGACTCGCGTCTCAAGCAGTCCCTCACCGACACCGAGGCGGGCGGCGGGCGCCTGTGGGGGCCGACCGGACGCTGGGTGGTTCTCGACGCCACCTTCGCCGTGCGGCAGGGGTCCCTGTCCTCCCGGATCGCCTACTCCCAGCTGGCCGGGACGCTCGGTGTCGAACTGGGCGACCGAGTGCCCGAGCGCGAGCTGCGCGAGGCGGTTCTCGAGCTGCGCCGCTCCAAGGGGATGGTGCTGGACGGCGCCGACCACGACACCTGGTCGGCCGGCTCCTTCTTCACCAACCCGATCCTGACCACGGCCGAGGCCGAGCACCTGCCCGAGGACGCGCCCCGCTTCCCAGTCACCGATCACTCGCAGGTGGTGCTCGGTACCAAGGAGGCCCCCGTCATCGAGGGCCTGGTCAAGACCAGCGCCGCCTGGCTCATCGACCACGCGGGCTTCACCAAGGGATTCGCCGTGGAGGCCGGAGCACCGGCCGGGCTGTCCACCAAGCACGTTCTGGCACTGACCAACCGTGGCGGCGCGACCGGGACCGACCTGGCTCGCCTGCGCGACGCGGTCGTGGCCGGGGTGCGCGAGCGCTACGGGGTCACCCTCGTGCCTGAGCCCGTTCAGGTCGGCTTCTAGAGCTTTCCGTTTCCGGCCCCCTGACCGGGTGATGCCAGCCAGGCGTCCACCTCGGCCAGCCATGCCCGCTTAGCCGTTGGTGAGGCCAGGCAGGCGCGGATCGACCCGCGGGCCAGCTCAGCCAGCTCGGCGTCGTCGCAGCCCAGGGCCCGGGCGATCTCGTACTGGTCGACGAGCCGGGACTGGAAGAGCAGAGGGTCATCGGCGCTCAGGGCGATCTGCGCCCCATGACTCATGAGCGTGCGCAGGGGGACGTCGTCCGGGCTGTGATAGACGCCCAGGCTCACGTTGGAGGCGGGGCAGACCTCGAGGCTGATACCGGAGGCGACGATCGCGTCCAACAGTGCCGGATCCTCGCCGGCGCGTACCCCGTGGCCCAGGCGTGTGGGGCCGAGTGCGGAGACGACCTCGCGCAGGTGATCGGGCCCTAAGAGCTCCCCTCCGTGCGGCATGGAGGCCAGGCCGCCCCGGCGGGCGATGGCGAAGGCCCGCTCCCAGGAGGAGGTCTGCCCGGCGCGCTCATCGTTGGACAGGCCGAAGCCGATCACCTCGCCCGGCTGGTCCCCGGCGTAGCGCACCGCCAGGCGCGCGAGCGTGCGGGCGTCCAACGGGTGACGCATCCGGGAGGCCGCAACGATGACCGCCACCTCCACTCCACTCAGGGTCGTGGCCTGCTTGGCGGCGTCGAGGATGATCTCCAGGGCGGGGGTGATCCCACCGACGAAGGGGGCGTAGCTGGTCGGGTCGACCTGGATCTCCAGGCGGCGTGAGCCCTCGGCGGCGTCGTCCAGAGCGGCCTCCAGGACGATGCGGCGCATGACCTCCTCAGTGCGAACCAGGGCCCGGGCCGTGTCGTAGGCGCGTTGGAAGCGGAACCATCCGCGTCGGTCGGCGGGTACGCGCAGAGGGTCGCCGTCCAGGAAGTTCGACGGCAGGCGCGTGCGCGCGGAGGAGGCCAGCTCGATGAGGGTCTCCAGGCGCATCGACCCCGTGAAGTGCAGGTGCAGGTGCGCCTTGGGAAGGGTGGCGAGGTCTCGCATGGGTGGATTCTTCCACGCGTTCGCATCCCACCGGCAGCCCTCCTGCGCGAGGCGGGGAGGCGCCAAGGTGTCACGATTGGCGACTTCTCCAAGTGGCGTCGACAGTCTGTGGCGTGAGGGAAAGGCGCGGACCTGCGCAGACAGGGGATAGGAGTCCGGTGAGCCCTCTCGACTCGATCTAAAAACCGACCGGAGTGACAGATCGGTGCTCGTGTGCGGAACCCGCCTTCGGCGCCCCTGTCGTTCGTCTCCTGGCGCGGGAGGTGACCGCCGCTTCCGCTGTTGCCGAACACCAGGGGCCGTTTTAGAGGCGAACCACCAGGTGGGTGGGGCACACTAACTGCCATGAACCACTCGTCGGCGTCCCAGGAGCCCGAGGAGGTGGCCCTGCTGACGGGGCCGCGCGCCGCGTCCGTGCTCTCCGCCGCCCTCGCCCCGGCCGGCCAGCGTCTGGCCAGCTGGGAGGTCCACTCAGTCCACCACCGGCCCGGAGCGGGTGTGTCCGTGGGGTACACGGCTGTTGTCGTCGCGCCCAACGGGCGTTCCACCACCGAGTACCTGTGCGCAACGACGGCTCGCCTGTCCAACCCGCATGCGCCGGGACTGACCCGGGTGGCCCCCACCGGTGGGGACGGTCCCGCGGTCCACGTGTGGCGCCACCCGGCCGATCCCGAGCTGCCCGGTCTGGTAGTGGCCTGCACGCCCTCGCTGCTCTCAGCCCGAATCGGCACGCAGGTCAAGGCCACGATGGTGGCCTACCGGCCCACGCGTCGAGCGGTCGTGCGCGCCACCTTCCCGGATGAGACCACCGCCTACGCCAAGGTCCTGCGCCCGAGCCAGGCTCCGTCCTTCGCTCAGCGGCACCGCCTGCTGACCACCTCAGGCGTGCCCGCGCCCGAGGTTCTGCGAGAGGACCCCGATGGGCTCGTCCTGCTGTCCACCGGTCGAGGGGTGGCCCTGTCCGGTCTGCTGTCCCAGGGCATGAGCGTCTCGCGCAGCGAACGTGTCTTCAACGGTCTCATCTCATTGCTGGACGCCCTGCCGGCCAGTGCCATGCAGCTGCCGGCACACGCCGCATGGTCGGAGCGGGCCCGACACTACGCGCATGCAGCCGCCACGGTCCTGCCCGAGCACGCCGCCCGCGCCCGGGCCGTGGCCGAGGGTGTCGAGCAGCTCATGGCCGCCTCCGACGCAGGCCGGCCGGTCCCGGTCCACGGCGACTTCTATGAGGCCAATGTCCTCATGGAGGGCGAGGCCGTCACCAGCCTGCTCGACGTGGACTCCCTGGGGCCCGGTTACCGGGTTGATGACCTGGCCTGTCTGTTGGGGCACGTCAGCGTGCTGGACCATCTGGCACCCGCCTCCTACCCGAAGCTGCGCCCCATCCTGGAGACCTGGACCCGTATGGCCGAGCGGCAGGTGGACCCGGTCTCCCTGCGTGCTCGCTGCGCCGGCGTGGTCCTGTCCCTGGTGGCCGGTGCTCGCCGCGAGGACGGCGGTCCGTGGCGCCCCGACGCCGAGGGGCGCCTGGCCCGGGCCGAGACCTGGTTGGCTCAAGGCCGTGAGATCCAGGCCCGCCGCGGGGCCCACTGACAGCCCCGTCGGGTGCCCGGCTCGAGGCCGTCAGAAGCGGATGAGTGACTTCCTGGAGATGGTGAATCCTCGTCCGGTGGTTGTGTTCCAGCAGGTCATCCCCCTGGTCTGCGAGGTGCACGCGTAGTCGGAGAAGGTCGTGGTCTGCTCGTACTGGAGTGTGTGGAAGGTGTCCCCCGGCTTTCCCAGGTACTCCTCTCCGCAGCGGACCTCGGTTCGGTTGGCGAGCACCACGATGGAGAACTCCCGGTCGGAGCAGTCCTGCATCCCGGAGGAGGCGTAGTCCCGCTCCAGGATCGAGCAACCGACTCCCTCGTTGGAGAGGACGCAGGAGATGTTCTTCGAAGGGGCTTCCACGTACTGGTAGGAGTACGTCGTTGTGGACGTGGGAAGGGCGGGGCCGCTGGGGAGTATCGGTCCGGCGGTGGGAGGTACGGCCTGCTCTGCAGCAGTACCCGCGCTTGAGGAGGGGGCCGCAGTGGCGGACGAGGCGGATGTCGTATCGGACTGTCGTCCACGGTTCGCCAGCAGCATGCCGCCGAGGACTCCGGCCGCAGCGACTACCAGGATCAGAGCGACAACCAGTGCGGTCATCAGCCTGACAGGAGAGCCGGAACGAGGCGCAGGACGGTCGAGGGACGGTGCCGGTGCCGCCGAGGCTGCTGGGGCAGTGCCGGATGCGGGCGGCGCTGCGGGCAGTGCCATGGTCGCTGGAGCCGGTGCGGTCCCCGGGGCTGAGGCCGTCGCTGGTGCCGGTGCGGTCCCCGGGGCTGAGGCCGTCGCTGGTGCCGCTGACGCGGCTCCCAGCATCATCGCCTGAGGAGCTGTCTCCACGGGGATCGCGGCGTACGTCGAGATGCTGCTGTAGTCCGCGGTCGATGCCGTGGGCAGGCACGCGGTTTCCGCGGTCCTCAGACGGTTCGTGTCCGATGCGGCCGCAGCGCTGGTGGGGGACGCGGGTGACACGTGGGGGAGATCGTCCGCGCCCATCTGGAGAACCTGCTCGCGCAGCACCGCGGGGATGGCGGGATTGGCGGCGACAACCGGCCGTAGGTCGGGAAAAGCCCTGGCGAGGTACTCCAGCACCTCAGGCTCGGTACTGGGATCGGCGGCGCGACGTTCATCGTCGGGAGTGTGGGCGGGCACGAATCGCATGATAAGTCCCGCGAGGACGAGGAGGCCCCGCCTGAAACCACATTGGTACGAAGCCTCGAGCCGGGCACCGCGAGGAGTGCCCGGCTCGAGGGGAGTGGCGACCGCTTCTAGTCGACCTCGGCCAGCAGCTTCTGGACCCGGCCCACGCCCTCGACCAGGTCGTCGTCGCCCAGTGCGTAGGACAGCCGCACGAAGCCCGAGGGGCCGAAGGCCTCGCCGGGGACAATGGCGACCTCGGCGTGCTCAAGGACGAGCGCGGCCAGCGTGGCCGAGCTGTCGATCGTGGTGCCGCGCAGCGTGCGCCCGACGAGCCCCTCGATGCTGGGGTAGGCGTAGAAGGCGCCGCGGGGCACGGGCACGGTCAGTCCCTCGATCTGCGAGAGCATCTCCACCATGGTGCGCCGGCGCCGGTCGAAGGCGGTGCGCATCTGCTCGACGGCGGCCAGGTCGCCGCTGACGGCCGCCAGGGCCGCGCGCTGCGAGACGTTGGCGACGTTGGAGGTCAGGTGGGACTGGAAGTTCGTGGCCGCCTTGATGACATCGCTGGGGGCGATCATCCAGCCCACACGCCATCCGGTCATGGCGTAGGTCTTGGCCACCCCGTTGAGGACGATCGTCTGCTCGGCGAGCTCGGGAACCAGCTTGACGACGTGCGCGGTCTGGGCGCCGTCGTAGAGGAGGTGCTCGTAGATCTCGTCGGTGATGACCCAGACCCCGTGCTCCAGGGCCCACTGGCCGATGGCGGTCAGTTCCTCGGGCGTGTAGACCGAGCCGGTCGGGTTCGACGGCGAGCACAGCAGCAGCACCTTGGTGCGCTCGGTGCGGGCGGCCTCGAGCTGGTCGACGCTGACCTTGTAGTCCTGGTCGGCCCCGGCGAAGACCTCGACCGTGGTGCCCCCGGCCAGGGCGATGGCCTCGGGGTAGGTGGTCCAGTACGGCGCGGGCAGCAGGACCTCGTCACCGGGGTCGACGATCGCGGCGAAGGCCTGGAAGACGGCCTGCTTGCCGCCGTTGGTGACCAGGATGTCGTCGGGGGAGACCTCGTAGCCGGAGTCGCGCAGCGTCTTGGCGGCGATGGCCTCGCGCAGGACTGGCAGGCCCTTGGCGGGCGAGTACTTGTGGTTGGCCGGGTCCTTCGCGGCGGCGACGGCGGCCTCAACGATGTAGTCGGGGGTCGGGAAGTCGGGCTCTCCGGCGCCGAAGCCGATGACGGGGCGGCCGGCGGCCTTGAGGGCCTTGGCCTTGGCGTCGACGGCCAGGGTGGCGGAGGGGGCGATGGCGGACAGTCGGGCGGAAACGCGGTGCGTGGGTGCAGGTGTCACCCGACTATGGTCCCACGACCTGCGAGGCCCGCATGTCTAAAACACGTCCGATCTGCCGGTGATGACACAGCGACGGCACCTGGGGCGCCTCCGGGGCCGCGGCGAGGCGGATTCTCCTCCGGTCGGCCTCGGCGTGGCGCACCCCACGGCCAGCGGTTACCGCAAAGGCCTGCTCGTATGGCAAACTAGAGCACCGCTGAAGGGCAGTGGCGCAATTGGTAGCGCACCGGTCTCCAAAACCGGCGGTTGTGGGTTCGAGTCCCGCCTGCCCTGCTGAGAACGGCGGATCTGTCGGGAGATCCCGTCGGTTTCGTCTTCTCCCCGCTGTGCGGGAACTGACCTGACCGTCGACCCTGAGGACCCAGATTCATGAGCGAGAGCGCACGCGCCGCGGCAGGCAAGTCGGGCAGGAAGCGCGGCTTCTTCGGGCGCATCGCCCTGTTCATCCGCCAGGTCATTGACGAGCTGCGCAAGGTTGTCTGGCCCACCATGAACGAGCTGTGGACCTACTTCACCGTGGTGGTCGTCTTCATCATCGCCATCATGGCCTTCACCGGGGTGCTGGACTTCGCCTTCAACCGGGCCGTCATGTGGCTCTTCGCCTGACGTCCCGGTTTCTGCGGTCGCGCCCTCATCGGGGGTGCTCGGTTCCGCTCCCGACCATGTCTACTCCCGACGGCGCCGCTGCTCGCGCAGCCCGTCGCATCCGCTCGTCTCACGCCACTGGAAAGCAGGTACACCATGTCTGAGGATGTCTCCTCGCAGACCACCGCCGACGACCTCGAGGTCCTCGCCTCGCTCGCGGCCGACGACGCCGGTGACGCCGTCGAATCGGTTGAGGTCGCCGAGACCGCCGAGGTGGCCGAGGCGCAGCCCGACGCCGCCGCTGAGCCGGTCGAGCCGGCTGAGGAGGCGCCCGTCGTCGACCCGCTGGCCGAGTTCCGCCGCCAGATGTCGGCCCTGCCGGGGCAGTGGTACGTGCTGCACACCTACTCCGGCTACGAGCGTCGCGTGGCCGCCGACATTATGGCCCGCGCCGAGAACTTCGAGGTCGAGGACTACATCTTCGACGCCACCGTCCCCATGGAGACGGTCATCGAGATCAAGAACGGCAACAAGAAGAAGGAAGTCTCCCGGGTACGCATCCCCGGCTACGTGTTCGTGCGCATGGACCTCGATGACCCGGAGACCTCGGACAAGGTGTGGCGCACCATCAAGGACACCCCGGCCGTCACCGGCTTCGTGGGGGACCGCTACAACCCGGTGCCGCTGACCTTCGAGGAGGCCGTCGCCCAGCTCGGCCCCACGCCCGAGGAGATCGCCGCCAAGGAGGCCGCCGCGGCGGAGGCCACTGCCCCCGAGTCCGGCTCCGGCACCCAGATCGCCACTGGTGGTCAGGTCTTCGAGGTCGCCTTCGAGGTCGGCGAGTCCGTCATCGTCACCGACGGCCCCTTCGAGTCCCTCCCGGCCACGATCTCCGAGATCCACCCCGACACTCAGAAGCTCCAGGTGCTCATCTCCCTGTTCGGCCGTGACACCCCGGCCGAGCTCTCCTTCACCCAGGTCGCCAAGATCTGAGGCGGACCTGAAGAAAGGCCCCGACATCGGCTGTGGCCCGACGACGCAGAACAGGCGTCGTCGGGCCACAGCCGCCCGGGCCGCGCGAGCGGCCACGGCACGGGAGCCATGAATCACAGGCCGATGTCCTGTGATACCGCGCACCGGGCGCCCTGCTCGGCCCGGCGGCGGGCTACGATGAGCGCTTGTGTGTGCGCATGCACCCACGGCTGCACGGCAGGCGTGCAGCACATCCGGACAAGTAAGAAGGACCCATTCCTATGGCCCCCAAGAAGAAGGTCGCCGGGCTGATCAAGCTCCAGATCCAGGCCGGCCAGGCCAACCCCGCTCCGCCGATCGGCCCCGCCCTGGGTGCCCACGGCGTCAATATCATGGAGTTCTGCAAGGCGTACAACGCGGCGACCGAGTCGCAGCGCGGCAACGTCATCCCCGTGGAGATCACCGTCTACGAGGACCGCTCCTTCACCTTCATCACCAAGACCCCTCCGGCCGCCGAGCTCATCAAGAAGGCCGCGGGCGTCCCCAAGGGATCCGCCACACCCCACACCGTGAAGGTGGCCTCCCTGACCCAGGCCCAGGTGCGTGAGATCGCCGAGTCCAAGATGCCCGACCTCAACGCCAACGACGTCGAGGCCGCCGCCAAGATCATCGCCGGCACCGCCCGCTCCATGGGCATCACCGTCGAGGCCTGAGGCACTCGCCGGTCCGCCGGTTCTCTCAACTCAACCCCCATACGAAACCGTGGAAGGGCCTCGCGCGGCCCGAACACCACGACTGCAAGGAGAAGCAGATGACCAAGCGCTCCAAGGCCTACCGCGCCGCGGCTGAGAAGATCCAGTCCGGAGTCCTCTACACCCCGGCCGAGGCCGTTCACCTGGCCAAGTCCACCTCCATCACCAAGTTCGACGCCACCGTGGATGTCGTCTTCCGCCTGGGAGTCGACCCCCGTAAGGCGGACCAGATGGTCCGCGGCACCGTGTCCCTGCCGCACGGTACCGGTAAGACCGCCCGCGTCGTCGTCTTCGCCCAGGGTGAGCGTGCCGAGCAGGCCCTCGCCGCCGGCGCGGACGAGGTCGGTGGCGACGAGCTCATCGAGAAGGTCGCCAAGGGCTACACGGACTTCGACGCCGCTGTGGCCACCCCGGACCTCATGGGCAAGGTCGGCCGCCTGGGCCGCGTCCTGGGCCCCCGGGGCCTCATGCCCAACCCCCGCACCGGCACCGTGACGATGGACGTGGCCAAGGCCGTCTCCGACATCAAGGGCGGCCGTATCGAGTTCCGCGTGGACCGCGCCTCCAACCTCCACTTCATCATCGGCAAGGCCTCCTTCTCCGAGGAGCAGCTGACGGAGAACTTCCAGGCCGCCCTGGAGGAGGTCCTGCGCCTCAAGCCCTCGACCTCGAAGGGCCGCTACATCCTCAAGGCCACCATGACCACCACCATGGGCCCCGGCATCCCGATGGATGTCACCAAGGCCTGAGGCCCTTTCTCTTCACGACGGCGTCGGCCGCCTCCTCATCCGGGAGGCGGCCGACGCCGTTCTTCGCCTTCCGGGTTGTCCGGGCGGTCCCCGGGTCCTGCCCGGGGACCGCCCGAGTCCTCCACGGGGGCATCTGCCCATGGTCCGAGGGGTGCCAGGCTGGCTACGGTGAAGCCGTCGGTGGAGCACCGGATGGGGGAGGGGAGTGGAGAAGCTGGTTGTCCCCGTCCTTGTCTCTCCCTCTCGCAAGGACGGGGACGACCTCTCCGCCTTGAGGTAGGCCCGGATACGCCTCAGCTGTTTTTGACGGGGATGTCGGTGAGGCGGAAGGCGAAGTCGGCGATGTGTTTTGTGGGTGCTGCGTGGTCGAGGGTGATGGTGTCGCCGCCGGGGTCGGGCCAGACGACGCAGACGGTGGTGGTGCCGGCCTTGATAGGGGGAGTGAGCTGGAGCTCGGTGAGGGGGACGTGGGTCTTGAAACCGGCGTCGAGGTAGTCGGCGGGGTAGATGCGTTCGCCTCCGGCCAGGAGGGTCAACCCATTGGAGGAGAGCTCGGTGGGCTCGCTGCTGCCGTCCTCGCTGCGGGAGTTGGAGAAGAGAACCTCTTTGTCGCCGAGCCAGATCTCGAGGCCGCTGGGGGTGGAGTCCTTCTTCGCGTTGAGGGTGGTGTGGAGCTGTCCGAGGAGGTAGCCGCCAGAGCGGGTGACGTGGTTCAGGCTGATGGTGAGCTGGGCGCCACTGTCATGCTTGACGGTGACGCCTTCGGTGCCCTTGGCAACCGGGCCCTTGGGGTCTGGCAGCTTACCGCTGCTACTGGGGGTGGGGGTGGTGTTGTTCTTGGTGGTGGTGCCGCCGGTGGGGGTCAGGGTGATCTCGACGCGCCGGTTGACGGCCCGGGCCTCGTCGCTGGTGTCCTTGACCTTGGGCTCGGACTCGCCCTTGCCGGACACGCTGGTCTGCCACGTGTCGAGCTTGGTGAGCTGCTCGAGGCGGGTCTTGACGGCGTTGGCGCGCTTCTCGGAGAGGGTCTGGTTGTAGGCGTCGTCCTGGACGTCGTCGGTGTGCCCCACGATCGTGAGCGTCCCGCCGTCGGGGTACTGGTTCAGCTGGCCGGCGACGGTTTGGAGCTGGGTCTCGGCGGCGGGGGCCAGGTCGGCTGAGTCGGAGGCGAAGGTGACATCACTGGCGAGGGTGACGGTGATGTCCTTGCTTCCGGTGTGGGTGCTGGTGGAGTCATCCAGTGCCCGGGTGTAGCGCTCAATGGGCACCGGGGCGGCCAGAGCCTGGTCGGGCTTTGCCTTGTAGTTGGGGTTGGCGACGCTGTCGAAGGCCTTGTCGATGGCCTCAAGGTCGATGCCGGAGGCTGCTGCGGCACTGCTGTCGAGGACGTTGACGGTGACGAAGCCGGCCTGGGGGACGAAGACGGTGACCTCCTTGGCGTCCACCGGCCCGAAGAGCACGAAGCAGCTGGTGGACTCACCCGGTTTGAGCGGCAGCTTGTTGTAGTTGTCCTTGACCTTGTTCTCCACGCTGGCGGTGGCTACCCACGCCCGTTTGGTGGGCAGGTCCAGCAGACGCACCCCGTTGGCGCCCCAGTCGGATCTCCTCAGGCGACCGGGGCGTGACAAAGGCATGGATGCCTCGAAGGTGTTGCTGCTGCTGTCACCGGAGGCGTCTGCGATGTCCTTGACCGCGGGGTCGTCCTTGGCCCGCGTCAGCTTCAGGACCAGCACGGTGGTCGTCTCGTCGCGGCGCACCAGCGGCGAGACCTGAATCCCCAGGTGGTGACCCATGACGTGAGCATCAAGCTCTTGCCAGCCCTGAGGCGCCCCCGACGCCCCAGGCACGGCCGCCCCTGACGCCCTACCCGCCGACGCCGACGCTGCTGCGGAAGTGGGGCCGGTCTGACGCTTCGACAGCCAGGGGGCCTTGCACCCGGCCATTACCGGCAACCCGACACCGGTCAGGATCGCACCGGACAGAAACACACGGCGACGCATTTGGGTAGGTCCTTTCAGCTGTTCTTGACGGGGATGTCGGTGAGGCGGAAGGCAGTGGTCGAGTAGCTGTCCTCCGATTGGGGATGGTCGAGCGTGACCGTGTCGCCGCCGGGGTCGGGCCAGACAACGCCAACGGTGGTGACAGTTCCACCTAGGAGTTCATCACCGACATACAGCTCGGTCAGCGGGATATGAGCTTTGATGTCGGCCTGCTCGTAGTCGGCGGGGAAGACTCGTTCGGTGCCTGAGATGAGAGTCAGCCCGTCGGCGGCCATGAAGGTTGCGTTACTTCCAGTGTCCTCGTCTCGCTGGTTTCCGGATCTGCTCTCCAGGTCGGTGAGTAACACGGTGAGATTTGCGCTGTGAGAACTGGGCTTGACGGTGCAGGTCAAGGTGCCCAGAAGGTAGCCGCCTTGGCGAGTGACATGGTCGAGAACAATGGTGACCTCGCCGTTGCTGTTAGCACTTTTAGCAGTCACAGTGACGCCGTCGGAGCCCTTGGCGCTGGGGCCTTCCGAGGCCGGCAGGGTGCCGGGATTGCTTCTGTTGGGGGTGGGGGATGAGCCCTTCTTGGTAGTGCCGTTGGTGGGGGTCAGGGTGATCTCGACGCGTCGGTTAGCGGCGCGGGCCTCGTCGCTGTTGTCGTTGATCTTGGGCTCGGACTCGCCTTTGCCGGTGGCGGATGTCTTCCACTTGTCCAGGCTGGCGATCTGCTCAAGCCTGGTTTTGACGGCGTTGGCGCGCTTCTCGGAGAGGGTCTGGTTGTAGGCGTCGTCCTGGACGTCGTCGGTGTGGCCCACGATGGTGAGTGTTCCGCCGTCGGGGTACTGCCCCAGCTGGCCGGCTACGCTCTGGAGCTGCGCCTCAGCACCCGACGCCAAATCAGCTGAGTCGGAGGCGAAGGTGACGTCGCTGGCGAGGGTGACGGTGATGTCCTTGCCGCCCGTGTGGGTACTGGTGGAGTCGTCCAGAGAGCGCGTGTATCGTTCAATGGGTGCCGGGGTGGCGAGCGTAGTATTAGGGTGCGTATCCAGTTCGGTTTGAGCTGCAGACAGGTCGATGTTTGCCTGTTGGGCGGATCCTGCCCCGAGAACCGAGACAGTCACGAACCCGGTCATAGGAACGAAGACGGTCACTTGCTCGGAGTCGACCTTGCCGAAGGCAACGTAGTAGGTGGCCTTTTCTCCCGGTGCGATCCCGGGGTCGGCATTACTTCCATCGATGGAGTTCCATACGCGTCCGGTCTGCAAGTCCATGATTCTGACAGCCGAGGCGACGTTCCCTGGTTGAAGGTTTGCTCGGCTTCTCCAGTAGTCAACAATGGTGAACTTGTTTTCCGGCGTAGAAGACGTTGGCTTGTTCTCTGTGCGGTTTTTGTCATCGGATGCTCGAACTAGCTCCAAGGCCAGAATCGAGGTGGTTTCATCCTTGCGAATAATTGGGGAGACGTTCACGATGATGTGGTGACCGGCGATGTGGCCGTCGAGCTGCTGCCATCCCTGCGGCGCCGCAGGCGCCCTGCCCGCCGAGGTCGAACCGGCCTGATGCTTCGACTGCCAGGGGAGCTTGCAGCCGGCCAGCAGCGGCAAGCCCGCACCGGTCAGGATCGTTCCGGAGAGAAATACGCGACGACGCACTGCTGTGGGTCCTTTCAGCTGTTCTTGACGGGGATGTCGGTGAGGCGGAAGGCCGTGCCCTTGGGAGAGTACTTGCCCTCGGGGTGGTCCAGGATGACGGCGTCGCCGCCGGGGTCGGGCCAGACGACGCAGACAGAGGCGATGCCGCCCTTGAGATGGTCGGAGACATTGAGCTCGGTCAAAGGGAGGTGCTGCTCAGCGTCGGCGTCGCGGTAGTCGGCGGCGAAGATACGCTCCCCGCTGGCGATGAGTGTCAGACCATCGCTGGCATTGAAGGTTGGTAGGGCGCCTCCGTCCTCGCCGCGTTGGTTGGCCAGGAGTGTCTGGGGATCCTCGAGCAGCGCGTGCAGTGGAGCGCCTGTGGAACCGTCTTTGACGGTGCAGGTGATGGTGCCCAGCAGGTATCCGCCGGTGCGGGTGACGTGGTCGAGGGTGATGATGACCTCCCCGCTGGTGTCGGTGCCCTTGGAGGTGAGGGTGACGCCCTCGGAGCCCTTGGCGACGGGGCCCTGTGGGTCCGGGAGGGTGGCGCCGCCGGAGTTGTTGGGGGTGGCGGACGCTCCCTTCTTCGCGGTGCCGCCGGTGGGGGTCAGGGTGATCTCGACTCGTCGGTTGGCGGCGCGGGCCTGGTCGGTGGTGTCCTTGACCTTGGGCTGGCTCTCGCCCTTGCCGGACACGCTGGTCTTCCACTTGTCCAGGCTGGTGAGCTGCTCGAGGCGGGTCTTGACGGCGTTGGCGCGTTTGTCGGAGAGGGTCTGGTTGTAGGCGTCGTCCTGGATGTCGTCGGTGTGGCCCACGATGGTGAGTGTTCCGCCGTCGGGGTGCTGCTTGAGCTGGTCGGCCACTGTCTGGATCTGTGCCTCGGCACCTGAGGCCAGGTCGGCTGAGTCGGGGGCGAAGGTGACGTCTGATGCCAGGGTGACGGTGATGTTCTTGCCGCCGGCCTGGGTGCTGGTGGAGTCATCCAGGGCTCTCGTGTAGCGGTCAATGGTGACGGGGGCGGCGAGCTCCGGGGCGGCGTGGGAGGACTGGTCGAGCGAGGTCTGGGCGATGCTCAGGTTGACGTCGGCCTTCTTGGCGGCGTCCGCTTCTAGGACTGAGACGGTGACGAAACCGGCCATCGGGACCATGACGGTCACGGTGTCGGAGTCGACCTTGCCGAAGGACAGGAAGGAGGAGATCTTCTCGCCGGGGGCGAGGTCGAGGAACAGGCCGCTGCCATTGATGGCACTCCATACGCGCCCGGAGCCCAGGTCGAGGAGCTTGACCAGGGAGGCTCCGGTGCCGGGGCGGAAGATTGATGGGACTCCCAGGTAGTTCGAGATGCTGAGCTTGTTGTCGTTGCCGTTGTAGGAGTTGGCGACGGCGTCGATGGAGGCGTCGTCCTTGGCGCGGGTCAGCCTCAGAGCGATGATCGAGGTCTTCTCATCCTGGCGGATGACCGGGGAGACCTCCACGCTCACCTTGTGGCCCATGATGTGGGCGTCGAGCTTCTGCCAGTCGGTACTGCCTGCCTTGGCACTGCTGCCGGATGAGGCGGATCCTCCGGCTGTGGTCGAGGAACGCGATGATGAGGCGGATCCGCCTTTGCCCTTCGACACCACCGGTAGGTCACAGCCAGCCAGCACGGGAAGCGCCGCCCCCGCCAGGGCCGAGAGGACCACGAGCGACCGACGAGACGGCGTCGGAGAAGGAACGCGACGTGAATGGGAGAATACCGAGACCACGGGAACTCCTTAATGGGGTCGACAGAAATACTCAAAGAGAATAGGTGGGGCGCAATTATCTGAGCAAGGGCAGCTCCCCGTGTACTCCCCATCGCTCCACGGGGAGTACACGGGTACTCCGGGTATCCTATGGGGACCCGGGTGTATCCGTGTCCTACACGTTTTCTCCCCGTGGGAGCCTCCCCATTTCTCGAATGAGGAATGCTGCATAGAGTTTCAGTATTCCTGCAGGCCGTAGTGGCCTGATCGAGAGCATTGGAGGTCCTATCGTGATGACTGCTTCGAAGCGAATCCTGGCTGCCGTGAGCGCCATTGGTCTGGCAGCGACCCTGGCGTCCTGTGAACTGGGGGGCGTCTCGGGCTCGAAGAGCTCAAATGCGTCGGCGACAACGCAGACGTCGGCATCAGCGCCGAAGTCGGCGCAGTCCGGGGGTGGTGGCAAAGGCGGTCAAGGTGCTGCCATTGAATCTCACGCCACCAGCATTGACAGCAAGCCCGCAACTGTCTCCCTGAACTCCGTCTCTGCCACGGGGACGACGGTCACCGTCATGTTCTCCGTGACGAATGATGACAAGAGCAATGATATGTACGTCACCGATTACTTCTCGGATGGAGACGACTCGATTCCGCAGCCCAGTGGAAAAGCGACACCGGGGGGAAGTAAGAACAATGTCGATGGTCTTACACTCATTGAGCCGTCTTCCTCGAACATCTATCGAGTCTCCTACGACTCTCAGGGTGGCTGCCTGTGCTCCAGTGACCTCAACGAGTTCGTCAAGCCCGGTCAGACAATCGCATTCCAGGCGACCTTCACCGGCGTTCCTGCGGATACGAAGACCGTCAGCGTCACCATTCCCAATGGCGGAAACTTCACTAACGTGGCGGTGTCACGATGAAACGGCGAACTCTTCTTGCATCATGGACGACGGGTGCGGGGCTGCAACATCGCACGAGGCTCGTCGCCGCGATTGTCGGTGCGAGCGCATTGGCCTGGTCGACCGCGGCCGGGGCTGCCGCGTTGCCTGCTGAGCCCCATGCTGTCCCTCCGGCGGAGGCTTCGGCGAAGAACGCTACGCCGGATCCGATGCCGACGCTCAAGCCGCAGGAAAGCGGCGGTCCGGGTGAGTCCCGGCAGGTTCAGCCCCTGGATCGGCGTGTTGTCCCGGTGTCTCGATCGAGCAGCTCGGACAGCGCGGTCACCTACTCCTCGGATGGGCAGACCACGGTGGCCTCACTGTCCGGTGACGTCACCTTCGATGTCGACTCCTCCGCCCTGACCGACCGCGCCAAGCAGGTGCTTGACGACATCATCGTCAAGCGCTGGAAAGGCAAACCGCCGGCCACGGTCACCGTGGTGGGGCATACGGATTCCGTAGCCGACGACGCTCACAACCAGACGCTCTCCGAGCAGCGGGCGAAGGCGGTCGCGGACTACCTGACCTCCAAGGTCCCGTCCCTGAACGTCCAGTCCTCCGGCAAGGGGGAGAGCGAGCCTGTGGCCTCCGAGACCAATGCGGACGGCAGTGTCAATGAGGCCGGCAAGGCCGCCAACCGTCACGTCGACGTGCGCTGGGGGTAGGCGAAGGGATGGTGCGTTGTCCCCATATGACCACCACGAAGATTGTGGCACTTTACGAAGGGTCAGTTGAAATCGTGGTCGCTCCGAGGGTGTCCCACGGAGCCCTTCAAAGGGGCGCACGTGGGGCGCTGGCCCCTGGGGCCTTGCCTCGGTTGTCCGTAACCTCCACCGAAGGCGGTGTGCTCATGGAGAGTGTCTCCCAAGGGAATGCCTTGGTACTCCCACGGTCTGGCCGCTGGGAGTGGAAGGTGTGGAAGCAGATGGCTGACGGCTTGCCCCTACGTGTTGGGAACCTTGTCGTTGTCACGGTAGTTGGGGCGGCCGGCGTCATCGCGGTGCCTCGGTGGCATCCACTGATTGACCGTTCGATCCACCTGGTGTCATCAGTGGACCTCCCCCTGGTCTACGTCGTCGATCTGGTGTGTGGGCTCGTGGTCGGCTGTGCTGGCATCCTGCTGCTTGGACGACTGCACCGAGTGACCGACCGCGGACTCAAGGCGGCTCACG
Organism: Actinomyces stomatis; assembly: GCF_031292835.1. NCBI lineage: Bacteria > Bacillati > Actinomycetota > Actinomycetes > Actinomycetales > Actinomycetaceae > Actinomyces > Actinomyces stomatis. The sequence goes on along the minus strand of NZ_JASPEP010000015.1, from coordinate 46,220 downwards.
TCGTGGCCTACGCCGCCTTGATCCCCGCCGGGGCTGCCGGCACCTGCGTCTTCGCAGGTCTCGATGTCGATGCCGCCCTCCTTCAGAACATGACAGTTGTGAGTCTCGGTGTGCTGCTGTCCATGACTCTGCTTCGGCGTCCTGCTGCTGCTCGTGGAGGGCGCGCATGGATGGATCGTGGAGGGCGCCTCGACGATGGTGCTGGATACTGACCGGCAAGTTATTGTGAGGACCCTCTCAGACGTTCAGTCTCCGCTCAGATAACGGTTCGGTTACGCTGAACTTGTTGTTCCGGCAACTAGCGGGCATATGGCCTACACATTGATTCCCATTTCAATCACATCCCGCAAGGAGAGAACAGGTGATTCTAGTCTCGGGCTTGGAAGTGGGCGACCCCATACCGCCGGGCTGCTGGGTGGTGTCGTCACTCGATGAAGCTGTTGAATCGGTGTCGTCTGTTCGTGGTGACTCACTCCTTGTCTGCACTCGAACTGAGGCATCACGCCCCTCGGTTATGACCCGGGAAGTGATAGCGCGTGACGATCTGGCGATGGTCGTGAGCCAGGGGCCACCTACGCGGCAAGCGCTTGTCCTGAGAGCTCTGAGCATGCTTCCTCCGACCTCCTACGGGTTGGCTCAGCATGTTGCGGATACTGTCGGTGCTCGGTGCTGGACGCGAGTCGCTCTGTCATCGGTCTCAAAATTGTCGCAGGCACGTCCAGGACTCGGGCAGCACATCAGGAGCTTCTTCCCGGGGGCGTCTTTCGACGTTGACCTCAACTCAGGCAAAGTCCGGTCGTCTTCATCAATCATATGGGACACCAATGGAGCGAGGGCGATCTGTTGGGCGTCCGGCGCCGATAAAGCAGCGATGAAGGTCTCCGTCACTGGAGGATCACCTCATGTCGTTTTGTCGCCAACTGGACCGTCTCCGTACGGTGCGCGTCGATGGGCTGAGCTCTCGGTCGTTGAGGATCTTCGCGCGTCCGTGGGGTTTGCCCTGAGTTCTGTTCAGGCTGTGGCGTGCTCGAGCTGTGGGCGCCTGACCCCTCGCACCGGATGCCCATTTTGCGGTACGTGGAAGGCAAGCGCATCTAAACCCCATTCATATTCTATGGCTGAGAGGCATGTTTCATGAATCCGAGACAGCGACGTGGAGTTCTTCTCCTTCTGGTCACCATTCTTGGTGCGGCACTGACGTTCGTCGGAATTGCGGCATATGTCAATTCAGTGTCCTCTCAAGTGGGGCCGATGGTAAAAGTGCTGAAACTGACGACGCATATTGATCCGATGCACCCCATTGCTGATAAGGATGTTGAGGTCGTTGAACTGCCGAAACGATGGGCTCCGGTCAATGCAGTGTCCTCCTTCGGGCAAGTGGATGGTCTCGTGAGCGTCGGTTCTTATGATGCAGGAGCCGTCCTTCAGAAAGGTATGCTTACCGAGCGCCCTGGTCTTGCTGAAGGAAACCGCGAAGTTGCCATCATGGTGGACGCAGAAACTGGCGTTGCTGGACGAGTCTCGCCTGGGGATCATGTTGATATCGTGGCCACGGTGGAGGATCAAAGCACTAAACAACGAAAAGCTCAGGTCATTGTCCAGAACGCGTTGATCATCAATGTTGGTGTTGAGACGACGGTCGAACAAGAAAACTCGTCCGGCTCATTCTCGGAAGGCAAGGCTATTCCTGTCACTTTCTCGCTATCGACGAACGATAGCTTGAAGGTGGCATATGCTGAAAGTTTCGCCGTGAAACTGCGTCTTGCGCTGAGGGGAACAGGAGACTCTCAGCCGTTGACGGAGGAGCAGTCGGTATACGGAGGATCAGGAACAGCGAGTTCAGGCGACCAATCCTCCCCCAATGGAGGCGGCGGCGCCGCCGCCAATGAATCTCAGCCGAGCACCCCGCCAAACAACAACGAACAGAATGGAGGGCAGCGATGACTAATATCCTTATCGTCACATCTAATGCAGAGACGACCACATCAGTTGCAGCCGTCCTGTCGGAATTAGATGGATTCTCCGAGCCATTGGTGCTCGGGTCAGCGGCACAAGCGCGTCTGGAACTTCAGAAACACGATATTGATATCATCCTCGTCGACCAGTCCGTCCAAAATGGCGAAGGAATTGCGGTCGTGCGTGAAATCGCCGCCTTGGAGCCGCTTATTCCTGTCTGTCTATTGACGCCCTACGATGACGCTGACTCAGTGTTGAAAGCTGTCGATGCGGGTGCGCGTGCGATTCTGCCGCTGCCACCATCAGTGGAGCGCTATGCGGAGCGCCTACGCTCACTCTCAGCCTGGGCTCGTGCGGCGAGCGGTCAGGTGGCTAGCGAGCGAGAGGCATTGAACCGAACCGTAGGAAGAATGGTTGTGGTGCTCGGCGCCAAAGGCGGCGTCGGTACTTCCCTCATTGCTCTGCTGTCAGCTAAGGAGACCGCGTCTCGCGGGAGGACGGCGTTGCTGGACTTTGACCTCCGACAAGGAGATCTGGGGTCGTACTGCGGTATCCGAGTACGGCACTCCGTCGTCGATCTAGTTTCGGTGGCGGCTGAGATCGGAAATCGAGAACTCTCGGAAGTCGCGTACCCGGTGCGTTCCGGAATCGAGCTATTCCCCGCGCCGGAACACAGTGAAATTGGTGAAGACGTTACCGAAGCGGCATCGCGTCAGATCCTCCAAGCAATGCGCTATCAGTATGAATACATTATCGTTGACGGTGGTTCCTATATCGACGAAGCCACTGCTGCAGCGCTTGATCTCGCTGACGTCATCGTCGTTGTAGCAACACCAGACGTGCCGGCATTAAGGGCAGTCCGGCGCTTGAAAGAAACGATGGAACGACTGGGACTCGCACAAAGCACGCCGATTCATGTAGTCCTGAATCGCACGTCGCGTCACAATGAAATCCAGCCGGCCGGTGCAGCCAAGTTAGTTGATAGTCCGTTACTCGGTAATCTTCCAGAAAATGGCCCTCGGCTGGAACCTGCGATTAACGCTGGCCAGCTTTTGGACGCCGACTATCCGGAGCTGCTCTCCATTTCACGTGCAGTAGGAGCACTCCTCTATCCAAGTTCTCCTTCGATGTCCGCATCTGAGTTCAATGGTGCCACTACGCCGATGGCAACGCCACACTCGATGTCATCAAGGCGCGACAGTTCGAAACGTAAAGAAAAGCGTCGCAGGTTCACAAGAAAACGGGCTGCCACCGTGGAGGAGGCTTCAACTCGAACCTCTGATCATCAAGCAGTACGTACCCCTCCTGTGCGCGCTGAAGTGCAATCCAACATGTCAGCAAGCTCAGGCAACAGAACCTTGGCGTCTGCGGGTGCTGCCGCTGTACCGGAAGGTGCTCAGGCGCCCGAACTGTCTCATCTACCGTCAACACCCGCGCCGTTGCCCCCGTCTTTACCGCCCCGCAACACGAATGGGGTACCTCAGGCGTCGCAGATTCCAGCGCAACGTCGTAGCAGTACGACAGGGCGTACTCCGTCCTCACCCGGCCAGGCAAGACCACATGAACATGGCGCCACCGCCGTTGAGTTTGCAGGGATATTTGTCATTGCAGCTGGATTCATCATGCTGTGTCTCGAACTGCTTCTGTTTGGAGGTGTATCGCTTGTTGCTCATAATTCGGCGCAAGAAGCAGCCCGCAACTACGCCGTCGGCATGTCGGATAGGCAGGTCGAACAGGCCGTGGCAAAGCGTTTACCTGATGGGTGGGCTTCCAGGATGAGCATCGATGCAGTACATGACGACAAGGTGAAAGTCAGCATTGACGCGCCTGGGCTGATGCCAGGTCTCAGACCGGCTCAAGCTACTGCACGGATCACATGGGAGAAATGATGGAAGACAACGTGCTGGAGGCAGAATCTCCTTGTCGTGCGAGCAAGAAGAACCATCACGATCATGGGCAATCCGCGGTGGAAATGGCTGCCTTGGCGCCGCTAGTGCTCGCTGTGCTCCTATTCTTGATCCAGGGCATAGGCATCATGGTGGCCGCTTCCCAGGTACGTGACGCCGCTCGTGACGGTGCACGTGCAGCAGAACGAGGAGACTCAGTGACGAAGGCGGTACATTCCTCGCTTCCGGAATGGATCGAGATAGATTCGATTACTGCCTGCGGGCGGGGCTGTGTGAAGGTATCAACGAAAGTTCCGATAGGTGTCGCAGGTATTCTTGAGTTTACGCGCTTTTCTATGAGTGACGAAGCAACCTTTCGGCCGAGATCGGGGGTATCATGGCTCTAAAGGACAGGGCGTTGCGCTCGGAAGTTAAAGACGATAACGCCGAGCTCATCAAACGATTTAGGTCTCGCCTTCTTGAAGAGATCAACATTGAAGAGATCTCGGGACTTGACATGCCTCAAAAAAGGGCGAGGCTGGAACGGGTGCTGGCCCGAATTCTGTCATTCGAAGGGCCAGTGATGTCGACGCGCAATCGTGCTCGACTCATTCAAAGAATCGTTGACGACACTGTTGGCCTGGGGGTGCTAGAGCCCTTGATTTCGGACCAAAGTATCACGGAGATCATGGTCAACGGAGTTCATAATCTGTTTGTCGAACGTAATGGTCGGATTGAGCGCATTCCTTCAGCGTTCACGTCAGAAGAAGAATTGTATCAGACCATCGATCGGATTGTGTCGACCGTTAATCGGCGGGTGGATGAATCGAGCCCAATGGTGGATGCAAGGCTTGTTGGAGGCGAACGCGTCAACGTCATCATTCCTCCACTTGCGCTGGATGGTCCTACGATGACTATCCGCCGCTTCCCGAAGCCTTTTCGCATGCATGATCTGGTCGCGAAGGCATCGTTGCCGGGTGATGTCGCAGAACTTCTCGGAGCTATGGTCCGAGTACGATTCAACATCCTTGTTTCTGGAGGAACTGGTACAGGCAAGACGACCTTTCTGAACGCACTGTCCGGAATGATTCCCGATCATGAACGTATTATCACGATCGAGGACTCAGCCGAACTTTCGTTGCAGCAAAGCCACGTCGTGAGACTAGAAGGACGCCCAGCGAACACCGAAGGAAAGGGTGAGATATCGATTCGTGATTTGGTCAGAAACTCACTGCGAATGCGGCCAGATCGAATTGTTGTTGGTGAGGTTCGCGGCGGCGAAACGATGGACATGCTTCAGGCTATGAACACCGGTCACGAGGGATCGTTGACGACTGTGCATGCCAATTCTGCGCGAGATGCCTTGGGACGATTGGAAACATTGGCAAGCATGTCGGATCTTGAGCTGCCGGTTGATACTATCCGTGATCAAATCAATAGTGCTATTGACGTGATCGTTCAGCTTGAGCGCGACTCAAAAGGCGTGCGGCGTGTCCGCCAGATTGAAGCGGTGACGTCCGAGCGGCGGGACGGATACACTACAGAACCGATCATGCGTTATGTGGAGCTTCCACAAGTCGGTCGGAATAATTTTCGCCTCTTCCGACTTCCCGACGTCATTTCATCGAGAATTCATGGCAGAGGCGAGTCCATTCCAGGCTCTTTTGAAAGAAGCGCGCTGTGAGTCTTTCTGTCAGGGTGATTTTTGGCCTGCTCATCGCGACACTGGCCTTCGGTGTGTGGGGTATATTCGTCATCGGAGACGAGGCGGCAAGGCGACGCAGCTTATGGGACCAGGCCGTTGGTACTCATGTTGGTGGGTCAGCTCGCTTCAGAAACCTCGAATCGAGACTCGTGCCGATGTTTCCGTTGAAGTATGTTGCGAGTAGAATGTCTGCTGCTAATGTAACATGGTCTCCGTTGCTCACGGTCATGTCGTTAGCGGCATGTATGGGAGGAATTGCCTATCTCGGTCAAGCGATACTCGGTAAGATTGCCAGCAGCCTTATCGCAGTCGCCATTCCTTTTGCCTTCGCCATCTGGTTGAAGCGGAAGGCCCTGCAAAGGCGAGAGAACTTCATTGCTCAGCTTCCGGAAGTTGCCCGGATTATCGCTAATGGAAACGCTGCGGGTTTATCGGTTGGGCGGTGTTTGGCTATGGCAGGACGAGAGATGCCAGATCCGGCAGGTGAAGAGCTGCGCCGCGTTGCTCAAGAAATCAATTTGGGTCTGACTACGGATCAGGCGATTGGCGAATTGTCAAAGCGATTGCCGTCCCGCGAAGTCGACGTGCTAATGAGGACGATCATTATTCAGTCGCGCGCGGGTGGTGCGCTCAGCGAGGCATTGACAGGGATTTCACAAACACTTGAAGATCGAAAAGAACTTCGTCGGGAAGTGGGTACCGTCATTCTGGGGGCATCAGTCGCCGGATATGCAGTCATGGGAATAGGTGTTGGTGCAGTAGTTCTACTTAACCTTCTCAAACCTGGCGCTCTGGATGGCATGGCAGGTTCCATTGCCGGGCAGATCGTTATGGGCATCTCGGCCACTCTGTATATAGCAGGTGCATTACTCATGCGTCTGGTCTCGAGGATCGAAGTGTAGAACCATGATCGCAATATTATTCGCCACCATTGCAATGGCGCTCGTACTGTGTTGTGCACAATCATTACGGATGCTACGTGCCACACTGGTTGAAGATCTCATCGCAACCGAAGACAAAAAAGGGTCAGAAGGGGAAGTGAGGACCTCCCCATTTACCAGGCTTGTTGATAGGCTTGGGCGAATCGCGAACTCTATTCTACTGGGATTCTACGGCGAGAAGAACATTAGGCGCTTAGCCTGGCGGCTTCGCGCCGCTGGGCAGCCATCAACCTTCACCGCAAAAACGTTTATTCAACGTGAGGCGGGATTCGTAACCCTTGGAATCTTACTGATGGTCATCGCTGCACTGAACGACCAATGGCTGTTTGGAATCGTGATTTGCCTCCTGTTCGCTGCGTGGATGCATGCGTGGCTGGTGCTAACTATCAGAGCCAGACGATCTCAGATTGAGAACGCGCTCCCTGATTTTCTCGATGTTCTTTCCGTGACCGTTGCGGCTGGGATCCCTTTTCGCGCCGCGCTGCAACGTGTAGCAGAGCAACATTCGGGATCTCTTGCGGAAGAGATGCTCACGACGCTTCGGGAAATGCAGTTGGGCGTTTCCAGACGGGAGTCGCTTGAAAATCTGCGGGACAGAATTAACGCCGATAGCGTTTCCGCATTTGTTACCTCACTCTTGCAGTCAGAAGAACTCGGTTCTTCAATTGAGGACTCTTTAAGGCAGATCGCGGCAGAAGTGAGAAGAGAACATGCTCAGCAGGTCCGGAGACAAGCCGCCAAAGCACAACCAAAGGTGTCATTAGTGGTTACAACATTCATCGTTCCCGGGGCAATAGTACTGATCGTTGGCGCCATGCTTCTGGATAACATGGATTCGTTCTTAGGGTTCTTCAATGGCTGACGGTAAGATTGCGCAGGCCGCACTGGCTCCCACGATACGGCTACTTAGTAACTTTCGTCTCGTTGTCGTCGTCGTTATGGGAATTGTTTGCTTCACCGGGGAGCACTTCGGTTGGATCCTAGCTATTGCCCTTCTGACTATACCTCAGAACATCGTTTTGTTATTTAAATGGGGTCGTCCATCGGCGAAAATGGTGGTCGGCGCCTACTTCACTGTTTGGGATTCTGCGGTGGTGTCATGGATGCTCGTCGTCAGTGTTGGACAAGCAGAGTACATACTGTCGTTGGTGACCGCATATGTTTTGCTGTCCTCATTAATTCTGGGAATGCTTGCCGGCAACCGGTCGCTGATAGCGTGGTGGATACCGGTTATGGTCGCGTTGTTCTGTATCGGCTACCTATTCAACAGCGTGATGTTTGCCTTGCTAATATTCGCTGCAATCGCACCTTTGATGCTGATGGGAAAACGATTGACTCGTCAAATGGTACAGGTGGAGGCTTTGGCTGCTGACGTAGTCGAAGCTCGTTCTCGGCAAGCTGGCGCCGAAGAGCGACTGATTCTTGCGCGGGATCTTCATGACACGGTCGCAAAGTCAGCGGCCGGGCTGCGAATGCTGTCCGAAGCTCTACGTGATTCGTTGTCAGGTTCTCAGTATTACCAGGAGGCCAATCAGCTATTCGACGCGGCTGCCGCTCTCAGCCTTGAGTCACGAGCGGTTCTGGATGAACTTCGGTCGTATCCGACCAATGACTTGGTTCAACTCATCAAGCAGGACGTTGTCACATGGGGGAATCGCACGGGAATTCCGATTCATTTGAAGTGCGACGGCGCATCCGCGCGCTTCACTCCGGCGGCGACCTGGCAGACGCAAAGAATCGTTGGCGAGCTACTTTCAAACATTGAGAAACATTCAGAAGCAAACCAGGTCTGGTTCAGTGTCAATTGTACAAACCGCCTACTGTTTACGGTCGAAGACGATGGGATTGGGCTTCCGAAGGCAATTCTGGACGACATTTCTAACCTTCAGGGTTCGGGCCATTACGGGCTGTGTGGACTGAGAGAGAGAGTTGAGTCGCTCGAAGGGCGAGTCAGCCTCATGAAAGGATCCAAGGGAGGAACGATGGCGCGAGTGGAAATGCCACTGAATACCGAAATGCTTGACAGTATGAACTAGTACGGAAGGTTTCACGATGAAGGTTCTTGTGACCGACGACAATACCATTGTTCGGATGGGGCTGAGTAAACTGTTGCGCGAAGTCGCCGAAGTTGACGAGATCCTCGAGGCCAGCAACGGTGAAGAAGCTATCGAAATCGCAAGGAACTTATCGCCCGATATCATTCTCCTTGATGTAAGGATGCCCAGAATGGGAGGGCTGGAAGCGCTTCCGGTTCTAGTTGACTACGCTAAAGTAATTATGCTGACGTCATCGGACGATCCGGAAACCATATCGTCTGCTATGGAACTTGGAGCCACTGGATATCTGGTTCATGGAACTATAGGAGCGGACCAAGTCTCCGGCGCTATAGCTACTTGTGTGCAAGGAGGACTGGTGCTGGGACCGGAAGCGGTGTCTCATGTGTCTCTGCGAATGACAGGAAAGGCACCAGAGAGAAATCCCTTGGAGAGCGTGTTGACTGAACGGGAGTCGCAGGTGTTGGAAGCGGCTGCGCAGGGAGAGAGCAATAGGGAGATTGCGGCGAAGCAGTTCCTTTCTCCGAGAACGGTGAAGAACTACCTCAACTCTGCCTACGTCAAGCTTGGTGTCCATACACGTAGTGAAGCGATTATAGCTTGGCGTGAGGCGAACGCCTCTGACGTTTAGGTGGACTTCAGGGCTGCTCTTGGGGCGACCGCCCCTATGAGCGAAGGTGGCGGGAACTATAACATGGGATTGTCATTGGGAACAGGATAGTTCCCACAGTCACCTCCGGCATGTAATTCGAATTGGAAATGCATGTGGGAACGCAATCGGAAGGAATAGACAATGTCGGACTCGATTCTCGCGGCCCAGGTTCGCGCCAAGATCTTCGTCGATGATATGACGGCTGGCGTGAAGAACTTCTTCGCCTCAGAGAAAGGGCAGGGTGCAGCAGAGTATGCCGGTCTTATCGCAATCGTTGCCCTCCTCGTTCTTGCTATTGCAGGCGCTGTCAAAGACGTTAACGTGCAAGATAAAGTCAAGGGTCAGCTCGAGAAGATCCTCAATGCTGGAGGTGGTGGCGGCTTCCCCTTTTTCGGTGGCTAATTAGAAAGTTTCTAGCATCAGCGGTCGGTGTTGCAGTTCAGTTTTTCGGACGCAACACCGACCGCGCATTTTGTGTGAGCGTCGCAGGAAACATAGCGAAATGCTAGGAAACTAAGCTGCTTGCTTTGCGAGAACCTTCTTGATGCCACTGCATGAGTATGGTAGGCTGAGCATAGACGGGTTTCGATAGAGAATGAGGACTCTGTGCACACCTACCGCATTTCTAGGAAAGCTTTCGTCTCTGTTCCTGCATTTGCCGGAATGCTCGCCTGCATGTGCGCTTGCGATATTCACAAATCTCCGGGTTCGAAGGCTAGCGTTGAAGTTTCAGGCAGCGCAACCTCCGCTTCCTCAGGACCCCATGGTGGCGTTGTTTTAGAAGCCTCGTGGAGCGGAGTGGATCTCTCGGTTGAAGCGGGCCCTGCCGTGCAGAAGAACAATTACACTGTTATTCGAGTGAGTTTTCTGATGTCCCGCAGCGCCCAGCCTTCGGCAGATGCTCTGTCTCTCAGTAGAGTATTTAGCGAGGGGTCTGATCCTGATACAATGCTGGGTCTGCGGATGCTGGACTTGGAAAACAGTCTGATTTACCCACAGTTAAATCAATCCTCTGTCATGGCAGCCGGATCGCTCAGCAAAAAGAAGCCCATCGAAATATTTCCGGTCTTCTCTTCGGTAGGTAGTGACACTCAGGTTGTACAACTATTTTTGCCCAGCATGGGAATAGTTAGCGTCCCGGTGGTCAAAGAATCGGACGTTCAATATTCCGTTGATAGGATTCTGAATGACGCAAAACTTCCTAATAAAGACATCGCTCCGTTAAAGTTGGATAGTATCATCCAAACAGCTGACGGGTCGTCGGATACGAAGGAGGATGAGAAGTCGACGACGGTGACGGTGGCCGGGGACGTCACGTTCGCGACCGACTCCGATCAGCTCTCGGCTCAGGCTGACAGCGTGCTGGCGAGTGTGGTGGAGCAGATCAAGAAGTATCCTTCTGGTGGGGATCTGACGATCACGGGTCACACTGATGATGTGGCCGATGATGCGCACAACCAGGATCTGTCGGAGCGGCGGGCCAAGGCGGTGTCGGATCGGCTCAAGAAGCTGACGGACCTGTCCAAGTGGAAGGAGTCGGTCTCGGGCAAGGGGGAGTCGTCTCCTCGGGTGCCGAACGACACCGATGAGCACCGGCAGGTCAACCGTCGTGTGGAGATCACTCTGACACCCTCGAAACCCGCCGAAGCCAGCGCTTCACCGAGCGCGATGCCATCGTCTCCTACACTTCCAAAACAGTCAGGACCAATAGGGAAGGGCTCTGACGGCGTCGATGTCTCCATCGATGGAAATACGGTACATGTTTCTATGGAACGCGCTGTTCGGGCGGGAAGGTTCTTAATGGGAACCTTAATGCTTGACGTTGACAAGGAAGTCAGCATTCCTGCAGCGGCATTCTCAATGCCCAACTCCGTTCAGGACAAGTACTGGCCAATCTCTGCGCTCGCCGTGTGCAGTTTGACGCTCCTTAGTCACGGACAGTATTATCTTGAGGCGAGCTATTCGAACGCTGCAGGTGATGCGGCTCCAGTATCGAATAACTTCGTCTACTCGCTTCACCCGGGTGCGCCTACGAGATTGCCCGCCGTTTGGCCTGATCCGGGGGGTGACAGCGTTGTTCTCGATGTTCCTCCTGGAGAAAATAGTGCGGCGCATCAACGACTTTTTTTCCGTCTGACCGACATTCCCGTCGTCGACTCTTAAAAGTGGAAGGGATGCCGAGTGAATCACTTCATAAGTGTCTGCAATGACCATTTTTTTTCTCAAATAAGGAAGATGCGATACTCGCACGCAAACGAAGAAGGCGCAATTAGCATGCTGTTCGTATGCGTCATCGTCGTTATCTTGGCTATTGGGCTTGTTATCATCTTTCCGGTCGGAGATTCTATCGCTGATCGGCGAAACGCCAACACCGCAGCGGATTCGGCGGCTCTCGCTGGGGCAGGTTACTGCGCTGACAAGCTCGAGGCGGCATATGAGCGGGCAAAGTACGCCCCAAACGGTAAACTTTTTTGGAATGAGTTCGGCAAGCCTGTTGCGAGTTACTGTCGGGGAATGGTGTGGGAAGCCTCTCGATATGCTAGCAAAAACAACGCCTCTCTGACTTCGTTCTCTGTCTTGAATAGGTCGCGTTTTCAGGCGTCCGTCAAGTTGGCGGACAACATTGCGGACACTGACCTGAAGTCGAATTCGAAAGCTATCGCTGAAGTAGTTCCGTCGAAGGGTGTTTGCATTAAGAATGATAAACTCGGAGTGCAATTAGGGTCATGGTGTCAGACTACGCCTACGGACGTCTTGGGAGCGACGCCCGCTGAACTGGGCAAGGTGGTGCCTAATCCGCCGAAGCCACCGATCCTAGCTCCTGAAGCGGTTGTCGACTCTCGGCTCGTCGGCACATGATGTTAAAGGTTAAACGTCGGCGTCTTCGAGCTGAGCCAGGCATTCGTGGCTATCGTGGGATTATCGTTGTTATTACTCTCATTGGACTGGTTGCCGTACTTGCGTTCACCGGAATCTTTCGACGCGGGTTGTGCGTTTTAGATTCTGCATCCTGCCCGGGTAATATGTCGTCGGTACCTACGGCGAAGAATCTCGACCCTGGTGAGCTACCTGCACCTACAGATGAACGCGCGGTCAACAACGGGGCCGGCGTTGGAACCGTACCACCGGGTTCACGCACGCTTGCGCGAGGGAAGACGTCTGTTGTTTCTGGTGGTCCGCCTCCCTCTCAGAATGACTTGTGGGGAGATCCACGTCAGGCAGGCGGCGACAACAAATCGCCATGGGAATCCCCAGTGTTTTTGCGCATAGATAAGGCTCCTTGCGGTACTGCAAGCACCGCTCCATGCGACGCATTTCCGGAACTTCGCACTGATTCAACGGCAGAGCAGACCCAAGGAGCTCCGCGTCTATCACTACTTGGTCTGGATCCCTACCTCGGAGAGGAGGGGGCAACGAACGTTGTCGATCTGACGTTGCCGAGCGAGAAGAGTATTCCATCTCGGAAGGACGCGAGCGGTGACAAGATATTGCTGTACAGAAACTCTCAACGTTTACGGGACGGACTGACAACCGAGACGTGGACATGGCAGAAGAAGGAAAGTAACAGCTCCGATCAACTAAAGATTGAGCGTACACGTGAGGGTATTCTACATTCATTCACTGCCGTCCGCGTGACTCAGTCATCTGGTCAACTCAAGGTGACTACGGTGAGCATGCCGGTCCTCGACTCGACGAAAGATGCGCTTGATGAACTATCGTCCAGTCTCATGTCTGGAAAGCTGGATCTACCCGATGGCGTTTTCAACCCGGTCGCACCTGCGAGCATGTCCGACGAAATGGTAGTTCGTCTGGCAAAAAAGGTGGGGCAGGTGACTCGTGAAACGCGGAATCCAGGAACAGGCTTCAGTGGATTGACTCTCGAATCTCTTCGCAATGACCCTGGTCTAGTTAGCAGCTCGACTCCTGTATCCAAGGAAACACTGTCGGCTCCAGATAAGACCGGCAAACGAGCTTTCACCTCGGCATCTGGATAAAAATAGGCGACTGGTGTGGATTGCGAGAAGTGGTAAGCAGCCTTATGGTAATGAGAAAACTATCGCAGATGCGTATGCAAGGAATCGCCAGCGGTACGTTGGTGGCGCTTTCGTTGGCATCATGCTCAATCATTGGTCCGTCTGGATCGCCTTCGACTACACCTACAGCCGGCCGCGAGTTGCCAACTAAAACTCAAACGGTTGGAGAACTGACGTTAGAGATTCCCGACTCCTGGGAAGTCGGGAATCAGAAGTCCACTGGTTCACCGAGCGGCGAGTCGACGGCTCGAATGTGGGACGTCGTGATGACCGATCCTCACGGCGACAATTTTCCGACGCTGACCATTAGTGGAACTTTTCCTGCTGAAAGTCCGGAGCAGGCGGCTGAAGTGTCGCAGACATTACTCATGTCGTCTCTGCCAGATTATCGTTCTTCCAGTTCAATGGCGTTGCCCGGAACGAACCTCAAAGCCTGTGCGTCAGATAGCCCATCTCAGGACCCTACGACGTCGGAACCAAGCACAAGCAGCGGCGTAGAAAGTCAGAACAAGTCTGCTCCTGACAGCAAGCAGAGAGTAGGAACGAATGGCTGTCAGTTCATTCGGTCGTCGTACTTTTATCAACGCGATAATCGAGAAACGCAGGGGATGGCATGGACTGTGCCTGTGCTTCACGGCTACGTTGTTGTCGCGTTACTCAAAGCAGACGACTCCGTAGCTAACCAACTGGAGTCGTCGATTGCCGACGGGGGATCATGATCGAGACTGTTGTACGTAGACGTGGCCTATTTTCTTTGGCGGCTACGACACTGATTGGTGCCAGTTTTAGCGGATGCTCTTTAAGACCAAGCGTCGCCTCGCAGGGTTGGAGCAAAGTGCTGGTATCGGAAGCCTACATTCCGGTGCGTAGCGATTGGCAGCATTCCGTGGCTCCCGATCAAGTCTCGCTGTTCTCCGAGATGTGGATGGAATCGGCAGGTTCACCTTATCGACTGATTGTAGGCAGTCCGACATCTGTTTCTGACCCTCAAGCGACGGGCGCCGAAGTCAATGCTGCGCTGCGTTCTGTTCTGTCTGGATACAGTGTAACCACTCAGGAACAAGTCATGGAACGCGATAGCGCAACGATAAGATTTTGTGATTTTGCGGCTGAACCTGAGTTCGCGAAGCAGGGACGATTCTGGGTTGTACACAACAAGGCATCTTCCGTCTGCGCGGCTCTTATGGCCGCAAATATGAATGAAGAGTATCAAACCGTCATTACGGAAGGGCTGTCGCTCCTTGAATCTGACGCACCAGCTGTCCCCGACGGTTGGGCAAGGGTCGGCAGAGACAACATCACATTAGCGGTTCCTCGGGACTGGAGCGTTAATGGAGCTCCATCCCACTCAAAGCGTTGGAAGGAAAGCTGGGCAGATGCGGATCTAGATGGATCAACTCGAAGTCGCTTGCTTCTTGCATCAAATCTCGGAAAAACAAAGATCGTAGACGCCCTTGCTCAGATCGAATCTGATTCGATAGCGGGAGCTCTGAAAGGATATAATCGTCGGAGCGCTCCAGTCGTAGCAAAGGTTCGTCAAGACAAGGTATCTGGGACTCGTGTAGATTTCATATACGGCACTTCGAAATCTCAGGGGTCGCTGTGGGTGTTTGAAGCTGGTGGTGTGACTAGTGCGGTGTTACTAACGTTTGCCGATAAGTCGAATGCTGATACAGTCGCAGTGGTGGAGAAGAGCATATGGTTCAACAACATCGGATGAATGTCTCTCGCCGGCGGGTTGTCCTTTCGGTGTTTTATTCCTTACCGCTAGTCGCATGTAGTAAAACAGGTTCCGGACGCGAAGGGGACGACCAAGCGACGATCCAGCAAGTTGGAAGTTCTGATTCTCCTGTCTTGGGCGCTCCTGACGTCATAGCCGCACCTATTAAAAGCACAGGGCAACTTGTTCAGCCAATCACAGGGATAGGGATCAATATACCCACTGATACATCTGTGCTTATGCCGGAGAAATTGGGGGATGGGCGAACATCTGTAACCTACGTGTGGCCTGCCGACAATGCCTGGGGATACCTTACGTTAGAAGGTCCAAAGTCGTTCCCGGTTGGGAACGACGCTGAAGCGACGAGGAAGGCGGTAGATGCGGAACGTGAAAGACTCATTACCGCGCTCATTACGCCGTCAGAAGCTCGTAGTTTGACCTGGCCCGGTTTTTCACAATGCAGCCAGGTGACATGGACTCAAACTACAATTCCTCCTGGGTGGTCAGAGCAGACACAAGTTGATGCACTGGCGCTGTTCCTTGTCGATCGATCTGGTAGGACATACACCGCTGTAGCTTACGCCTCTCGCGAGCAGTTGGTGCCATCATCATCGGCGCTCTCTACGCTTTGCAGCGTTACTGCTCTGTAGATTAGGTTAGTTTCGCACCTATTCTTATCTGGGTGGGTACTTTCGGTTGGCTGGGGGGTTGACGCTTTGGGGCGCCCTTGGGGCGGTCGCCCCTGTTCGCTGTGAGTGGGCAATGGTTTACTTGGGTAGAGTAGCCAAGAAGAGTAGGACAGGACTGGGTTATGAGACTTCGCCGAGTGCATAGACAAGAAAAGGGGCAGAGTACACTCGAGTACGCGGCCATTCTAGCGATTATCGCATTTATTATCGTGGCTTTAATGGTCATGGCTACGCCTATGGGGCGCAGGATTACATGCCAAGTGCAGTCCTCTCTCGATAAGATACTGGGCGGAAACGGCGGAGCGTGTTCGTCGGCGGATGCTAAGGCCGAAGAGGATAAACATAAACCCAAGGGGCCGTGCGTTAAGAAGGAGTCGTCACGAGAGAAGAAGGTGAGTGGTACCTTCTTCGTCGAGGTCCAAGGTGGCGGACGCATTAAGGTCGAAGAAATGAGTGACGGTACGTACCGAGTCACTGAGACGGGAATCTTAAGGGCTTCGTACTCATTCTCCGCCCCAGAGATCTCTGGCACCCTCACGTACGATGGTCAGACCCAGAGTCAGGATTTCGGCAAGGATGATAATACTAAGGCCGAGGGTAAGGAAGGAAATAAGGAAGACAAAGGCGGTAAAGGGGATAAAGGAAAAGGGGACAGTAAGGACGGCGACAAGGGGAAGAAGGGCCTGAAGCCCAGTGGTAGTGCCGAGGTGGGAGCCTCCGGAGAAGGATCCAGGGTATTCACGGTAGGCAACAAGGAAGAGAAGGATAAGCTTGTCGATTACTTGCAGAACCAGGTGGATAACACCACTTTAACAGCTGCTTACCCTCCAGTAGGTGCGGCGAAGACCGTTTGGGACTGGGGCTGGGATAATTCTGGAGCTCGCACGTACACGCCTCCGCCGCCCACCGAGTACTCAGTGCAGGCCGGAGCGGATGGTACCCTCGAAGGCAATGTCAATATGGGACCAGTCAGCGCTGGTGCATCAGGTACCGCATCTGCTGCTCTCGGTGCCACTTTCCACAAGGACGGCGGCGCGACATATTTCTACTCTGCGGCTGCTGAGGTTGGTGCGAACGGCAAACTTCAGTTCGCCAACGTCGAAGGGCCGTCAGCTGACGGGAAGGCGAAGGCGAAGAATATTATTGCGGTTACCGTAGATAAGGAGGGTAAACCCACTAAGATGAACGTGACTACGGCGCTCGACGCTAAGGGAAGTACCTCAGGGGGCGATGTGGGAAAGTTGGCGGAAGTCTTGGCGGGTAAGGACCCGGCGGCGCATTCAGGAGAAATTGGGAGAGTGTATAGTGACGAGATCGATATGACTGATCCTCGAGCTGCCCAGATTGGCTTGAACTACATGGCCGAAGCCGGCATTCCCGCTTACGGACTAGCAAAGATGGCTACGGGTGATAGTGCTATCGAGGATTTTTATCAAGAAGCTCATGCTAATGGACAGTCGACCAGGCGAGAAATGACCACCGATGACAAGACGAACTTCGGAATCGGATTCAAGGCGAAAGGCGATGGTTTTAATTTTGGTGCAGGTTACACTGATACAACTAGTAATGTGAACTACCAGAACAGTGAGTACTGGAACGGAGAGCAATGGGTTAAGTGGGAAGGATGCTGAGATGGTTTTCGGAAGCGACTTGCGCTGCAGTCTCGATAGAAGGTCTATGCTGGGGATGGGTGTAGTGGTTGCAGTGAGTGGTGTTTTGAGCGGATGCTCGGGAAGTACGGAGTCGGCGGATAGTAGTGCTTCGGCAAGTAAGCCGGCGACGCCGTCAGGCGGTTCTGTGTCGAGTGCGGCCGCTTCGCCGACGGTTCCTGAATGGCGGCCAGCTTCTGAGCTCTCAGTTGCTCCCGATCTACCATCTCGGGGAGTCAAACAGACATCACCCTCCGGCAAGAGCGCGTCTATGTATGGGATGACTTTGACGTTACCGGAGGTAGCGGTGAGCGAGGAGCAGACCAACCAACAGGGTCTCCCGGTCACCACAATCCGACTTGCGGGACCTCAAGAGGATCTTCCTAATTTCGTTGTCACATACATTAAAGAGGCGGGTAAAACTCTCGATGACGAAACACATCTTCAGGAAGCGCTACTTTTGGGACCGGGGCGCACAGATACTTATGTCATGAGAACTCCGGAGAAATGGATGATGGGGCAGAAGGAAGTTCCGGCGTGCCTCATGACCTGGAGTCATCGAGAGCAGGGACGCGATGGCTCGACCATCGAGAGGGATAATGCCGCTCTTTGGATTACGAATGATGCTGGTGGGTACTGGAGAATTATCGCGCACGCTCCAGTTGGCCAGCTCAAAGAGGGGGGCCCAACATGGCAGGCCATGCTGAGCGCGAAGGTGGAGAAGGCATAATGTGGAGTTTCTTCAGAAAGCGTAACATCGCTGGCATCAGCGTGCTGTCCTTTTTCACCTCAACGGTGCTCGGCTTAGTCGTCGCGCTGGTTCCTGACCTGGCCGATGCGAGTGGGGCAATGAGTGGCGACATTCTCTCGCCGTATGTGCTGGTTGAACTTCTGAGGCAGTTCGTGGTTTCAGCGATCGGCTTGCTTCTGCTGAAACGCGGCGGGCGTTTGACGGCTCGTTGGATCGGTTACGTTCACTGCCTCTTCTACGCCATTGGCGCTTCGCTGCTGTTACTTGCGTTTCAATACTTGACTCTCGGCCAAACCAACTGGGCTATGCTGACCGAGGCGGCGGTCTTACTGATTGGTTCTCTTCTCGGTGCGTTGCTGATCAAGCCCCGCTTGTAGGGGATTGGTGAGCCGCTCCTTCGCAGGTGCTGCCCTCGCGTATTCCGGCCAGCGCTGCGTGACCAGCCTCCATCTCGATCACTGAGTGTGCGCTGAAGCGTGGTGCCCCAAGGCGTCTCTGGGCAGCGGTGGTCACAGCCACTACGAGCCCTCGACGATTGATGTAGACGACATCAATGTCATACCGCATGCCGAAGGTGTGGATCCAGTTGCAGCGCTCGATCCACAGGGCGCCATGCAGCCCGTCGGTACCCAGGAGCCCAGTGTTGCGCTCTTTGCGCTTCCGGGCTCTCCACAACGGAACGTCCGTTACCCGACCATCGACAACCAGAACTTCAGGTGGTGCGCCGGTCGGTGCCCAGGTCGGAATCTTGATTGCCGGCGAGCCGCCGTTGCCGGCGCCGTCATTCTGTGCACTCATGCCACCGCGAGCATCCATGACAGCCAACCCCCTATCGCTAGATAGGGACCGAAGGCGATGAGCGTCTTGCGGCCAGCAAGCCGACTGATCATCAGCACGATCGCGATGACACCACCGATAAAGAACCCCAGAATGATGCCCATCGCGGCCTCGTCCGCCCCGAAGTAGCCGAGCCACAACCCGAGGACCGCGCAGAGCTTCGCATCCCCCAGCCCCATCCCGGATCCGGGAATCAGAACCATTGCTCCCACAATGACGCCTGCGCACACCGCACACAGAGCGGCCCGGAGGGCAATCCACGCCGCATCGGCCAGTAGCAACCCCGTTGCGACGTTGAGAGCGAGAAGCGCCAATGTCGCCGCGCCGGCCCACAGTGCCGCAGGGCCGAGAATGCGATTGGGGAGTCGGTGGCATACGGCGTCAACGCTGCACGCGGTGCCCAGCAGCGCCACGATCGGAAGCGCCACGATCACCTCGGCCCATGCGGCGCTGCGTGCCCCCCATGCGAGGGTCAGTCCGCACAGGACCGCTGCGAGGACGGCCTGTGAGGCGGGTGTCAGCAACCACCGCGCACGGAAGGTGGTCGGCTGGAAGGCGGTGCCACTGCTGGGGGAGAGCTTCGCGTCTGCTGAAGTCGCTTCGTTCGTGGGTTCCGCTCCCAGTGTGGGCGCGGTAGCTGCCGTGTTATCAGATGAAGTCGCCGCCTCTGCCTCGTCCTGCTCAAGATCGGACACGTACTGTCGCGCGAAGGCGGAGACTCGGCGGGCTACGACCGTGACGGTCGCGCCACCAACGGCAATGGTGGCCAGTAATGCAGGGACGTTCACCGCCACACTCTCGCACGTTTGCCGCATTCTCGGCATGGGGCGGGCGCCCCAATCTGCGGCCCCGAGACCCTTATCCCGCAGAGTGCTCACCATCCTTACGTGTCCAGCACCACGCCTTCTCCGTTGGTCCTACCCTGGCGCCCTGATGTGACAGGCGGGTAGCCTGGCCGGCGGTGCCCGCAGACGGGTCACCGCATCTCCATTCCGTTCCCAGCGACGTCGGCTCCGGCTCGGCCCCTCACGGCCCGCCGGCTCTGTTCGACATCGTGACGCGGGTCTGCCGCGGCGGGAACCGACGGGCCCCTGACTGCGGGGCTCCGGACGTCGTCATCGGGTCATCCCGATCCCGGCGGGCCGGCCCTCTCCGCGGTGGCGTGCGCCGTCGAGCCACCGATGGGGGAGCGGCCCGGCACGCAGGCAGCAGCCAGATACAGACTCACGTCCCAATGGAGAATCAGTAGTGCCTACCATTCAGCAGCTGGTCCGCAAGGGCCGCTCGACGAAGCGCTCTGCGTCCAAGACGCCGGCGCTCAAGGCCAGTCCGCAGCGCCGTGGCGTGTGCACCCGCGTGTACACCACGACCCCCAAGAAGCCGAACTCCGCCCTCCGTAAGGTCGCCCGTGTGCGCCTGTCCACCGGTATCGAGGTCACGGCCTACATCCCCGGTGAGGGCCACAACCTCCAGGAGCACTCCATCGTGCTCGTGCGCGGTGGTCGTGTGAAGGACCTTCCCGGTGTCCGCTACCACATCGTGCGCGGCGCCCTCGACACCCAGGGTGTCAAGGGCCGCCAGCAGGCACGTTCCAAGTACGGCGCCAAGAAGGAGAAGAAGTAATGCCTCGTAAGGGTCCCGCACCCAAGCGCCCGCTCGTCGTCGACCCCGTCTACGGCTCGCCGGTCGTCACCCAGCTCGTCAACCGTGTCCTGCTGGACGGCAAGAAGTCCACCGCTGAGCGGATCGTCTACGGCGCCCTCGAGGGCGTGCGCTCCAAGACGGACCAGGACCCGGTCTCGGTCCTCAAGCGCGCTCTGGACAACATCCGCCCCGCCCTGGAGGTCCGCTCCCGTCGCGTCGGTGGCGCCACCTACCAGGTGCCCGTCGAGGTCCGCCCGGGCCGCGCCACCACCCTGGCTCTGCGCTGGCTCGTGGACTTCTCCCGCCAGCGCCGCGAGAACACCATGACCGAGCGTCTCATGAACGAGATTCTCGACGCCTCCAACGGCCTGGGCGCCGCGGTCAAGCGCCGCGAGGACATGCACCGCATGGCCGAGTCCAACAAGGCCTTCGCCCACTACCGCTGGTAGTGCCGGTAGCAGCTCCGTACCCCACTCGAACGAAGGACACCACCAGTGGCACTTGACGTGCTGACAGACCTCACCAAGGTCCGCAACATCGGCATCATGGCCCACATCGATGCCGGTAAGACCACCGTGACAGAGCGCATCCTGTTCTACACGGGCATCAACTACAAGATCGGCGAGACGCACGACGGCGCCTCGACGATGGACTGGATGGAGCAGGAGCAGGAGCGCGGTATCACCATCACCTCCGCGGCCACCACCTGCTTCTGGAAGAACAACCAGATCAACATCATCGACACCCCCGGCCACGTGGACTTCACGGTCGAGGTCGAGCGCTCCCTGCGCGTGCTCGACGGGGCCGTCGCGGTCTTCGACGGCAAGGAGGGCGTCGAGCCGCAGTCGGAGACGGTGTGGCGCCAGGCGGACAAGTACAACGTCCCGCGCATCTGCTACATCAACAAGATGGACAAGCTGGGCGCCGACTTCGACTTCTCCGTCCAGACCATCCGTGACCGCCTCCACGCCACCCCGATCGTCCTCAACTTCCCGATCGGCGCCGAGAACGAGTTCTCCGGCCTCGTCGATGTCCTGGAGATGCGGGCCATCCGCTTCCCCGAGAAGGACGCCGAGGGCAAGGACACCCGCGGCTCCGTCGTCGAGTACGAGGAGATCC
Source organism: Actinomyces stomatis (assembly GCF_031292835.1). Classification (NCBI taxonomy): domain Bacteria; kingdom Bacillati; phylum Actinomycetota; class Actinomycetes; order Actinomycetales; family Actinomycetaceae; genus Actinomyces; species Actinomyces stomatis. The sequence continues at coordinate 24,583 of NZ_JASPEP010000015.1, read as the reverse complement.
CCTCCGAGCTCGTCGCCAAGGCCGAGGAGCTGCGCGCCCAGCTGGTCGAGACGGTCGCCGAGGCCGACGACACCCTCATGGAGAAGTACCTCGAGGGCGAGGAGCTCAGCGTCGCCGAGCTCAAGGCCGGTATCCGCAAGCTCACCGTGGCCGGTGAGGCCTTCCCGGTCCTGGCCGGGTCCGCCTTCAAGAACAAGGGCATCCAGCCCGTGCTCGACGCCGTCCTCGACTACCTGCCCTCCCCGCTCGATGTCCCCGACGTCGAGGGCCACGCCGTCGGTAACGAGGAGGAGGTGCTCACCCGTCCGGCCGATGAGAAGGCCCCCTTCGCCGCCCTGGCCTCCAAGGTGGCCACCCACCCCTTCTACGGCAAGCTCGTCTACGTGCGCGTCTACTCCGGCAAGGTCTCCCAGGGCGACATGGTCCTCAACGCCACCAAGGGCAAGAAGGAGCGCATCGGGAAGCTCTTCCAGATGCACTCCAACAAGGAGAACCCGGTGGAGGAGGCCCACGCCGGCCACATCTACGCCCTCATCGGCCTCAAGGACGTCACCACCGGCGACACCCTGTGCGCCCAGGACTCCCCGATCATCCTGGAGTCCATGACATTCCCGGACCCGGTCATCCACGTGGCCATCGAGCCCAAGACCAAGGGTGACCAGGAGAAGCTGAGCGTCGCCATCCAGAAGCTCTCCGAGGAGGACCCCACCTTCACCGTCTCCCTCGACGAGGAGACCGGCCAGACCGTCATCGGCGGTATGGGCGAGCTCCACCTGGACGTGTTCGTGGACCGCATGCGCCGCGAGTTCAAGGTCGAGGCCAACGTGGGCGCCCCGCAGGTCGCCTACCGCGAGACCATCCGCAAGAAGGTGGACAAGGTCGAGTACACCCACAAGAAGCAGACGGGTGGTTCCGGCCAGTTCGCCAAGGTGCAGATGAGCTTCGAGCCCCTCGTGGTCGACGAGGCAGCCGAGGCCGCCGACGGCGAGAAGGCGCACTACGAGTTCGCCAACGCCGTCACCGGTGGTCGCGTGCCCCGTGAGTACATCCCCAGCGTGGACGCCGGGGTCCAGGACGCCATGCTCACCGGTGTCCTGGCCGGCTACCCGATGGTGGACATCAAGGCCACCCTCATCGACGGCGCCTACCACGAGGTCGACTCCTCCGAGATGGCCTTCAAGATCGCCGGCTCCATGGCGTTCAAGGAGGGTGCCAAGAAGGCCTCGCCGGTCCTCCTCGAGCCCGTCATGGCCGTCGAGGTCCGTACTCCCGAGGAGTACATGGGCGACGTCATCGGTGACCTCAACTCCCGTCGCGGCATGATCGCCTCGATGGAGGACGCCGTCGGCGTCAAGGTCATCCGCGCCAACGTGCCCCTGTCGGAGATGTTCGGCTACGTCGGTGACCTGCGTTCCAAGACGCAGGGACGTGCCGTGTACTCCATGACCTTCGACTCGTACGCCGAGGTTCCCAAGAACGTCGCCGACGAGATCATCGCCAAGGTCAAGGGCGCCTGACGCCCTCGCACCGGGGTCCGCGGCGGCTGCACGCAACCGTGGCGGGCCCCGGCCCGGCGGTGCCCCTCGGGCGCCTACCGGGACCCAGTTCAGTAAGATTTCCAACATCCACCAGTAGAGACTCTCGACGCCCGGGCGGCTAGCATGTGTGCTAGTCGAATCCCGACGAAGAGAACTACCCGAGTCCCAGGAGGACACCAGTGGCCAAGGCCAAGTTCGAGCGGACCAAGCCGCACGTCAACATCGGAACGATCGGTCACGTCGACCACGGTAAGACGACGCTGACCGCTGCGATCTCCAAGGTTCTGCACGACGAGTACCCCGAGCTGAACCCCTTCACCCCCTTCGACGAGATCGACAAGGCTCCTGAGGAGCGTCAGCGCGGTATCACCATCAACATCGCGCACGTCGAGTACGAGACCGACAAGCGCCACTATGCGCACGTCGACGCCCCCGGGCACGCCGACTACATCAAGAACATGATCACCGGTGCCGCCCAGATGGATGGCGCGATCCTCGTGGTCGCCGCCACCGACGGCCCGATGGCCCAGACCCGCGAGCACGTCCTGCTCGCCCGCCAGGTGGGCGTCCCCGCCCTCCTCGTGGCCCTCAACAAGTCCGACATGGTGGACGACGAGGAGCTCCTCGACCTGGTTGAGATGGAGGTGCGCGAGCTCCTGTCCTCCCAGGACTACGACGGCGACGAGGCTCCCGTCATCCGTGTCTCCGCTCTCAAGGCCCTCGAGGGCGACGCCGAGTGGGCCGCCAAGATCAAGGAGCTCATGGACGCGGTGGATGACTTCATCCCCACCCCCGAGCGTGACATGGACAAGCCCTTCCTCATGCCCATCGAGGACGTCTTCACCATCACCGGTCGCGGCACCGTCGTCACCGGTCGTGTGGAGCGCGGCAAGCTCCCGATCAACTCCGAGGTCGAGATCCTCGGTATCCGCGAGGCCCAGAAGACCACGGTCACCGGTATCGAGATGTTCCACAAGCAGATGGACGAGGCCTGGGCCGGCGAGAACTGCGGTCTGCTCCTGCGCGGCACCCGCCGCGAGGACGTCGAGCGCGGTCAGGTCATCTGCAAGCCCGGCTCCATCACCCCGCACACCGAGTTCGAGGGCCACGTCTACATCCTCACCAAGGACGAGGGCGGCCGCCACAACCCCTTCTACTCGAACTACCGTCCGCAGTTCTACTTCCGGACCACGGACGTCACCGGTGTCATCACCCTGCCCGAGGGCACCGAGATGGTCATGCCCGGTGACACCACCGAGATGAGCGTCCAGCTCATCCAGCCCATCGCCATGGAGGAGGGCCTCGGCTTCGCCATCCGTGAGGGTGGCCGCACCGTCGGCTCCGGCCGCGTCACCAAGGTCATCAAGTGACCCACTGACGCTCCGCGCCTCCGCGTAGCACCAGACCTCCCCGGTCAGAGCAGTTGCTCTGACCGGGGAGGTCTTTTGTGTCCTTGAACCGAGGGGTGACGCCCTACCGACGGCACGAATAGTAGTAATAGTGACATCAATAATGCGTGGGTGTGATGCCGCCGTAATAAAAGGCATCGCAATGCAGTAACGGACGATTTCAGATCTATTACCGGCACGGTTTCTCTCGGTTTCTTGGGCTAGTTTATCGACGGTGCCCAGGTGTGGGTGTCAACGCTTGTGAACAGGCGGTTGCAACGTTGTTCCGTTGGTGCCGTCGGACGAGACGGACGTGCTCGCTGGAGAACACGCTCCCGATTTAACCCTGTCATGCGCAGCCTTCCCCGGCGGCGCACAGTGAAAGGAAATCCCAACCCATGAAGTACAACGCCAGCAAGCTGGGGCGTCGGGCTGCAGCCACAGCCGGTGTCCTCACCCTGGCCGTGCTTGGTCTGGCCCCCATGGCTCAGGCCGAGAACGCCAACCACGGAGACATCAACACCGAGGCGTTAGGCTCCCTCACCATCCACAAGCACCTCACCGGAGACGGCAATCCCATCGGTGCTCCTGACGGCACCGCTTCCAACGACGATGGCAAAGGTGCACCGGTCTCCGGAGTGCAGTTCACGGCCTACGAGATCAATGGGATCGACCTGAAGACCTCAGAGGGATGGACCAAGGTCAACGCCCTGACCAACACCGGAGCGATCCCTGACAACGCCTGCGCCACCCCTGGGCAGCCGACGCTCCCCAACTACACCTTCGGCCCGAGCAGGGTCTCGGGCGACACTGATCGCGACGGACAGGCCAAGATCGAGAGCCTGCCGGTCAAGGCCTATCTCGTGTGCGAGACCAAGACTCCTGGCAACATCGTCCAGAAGGCCAAGCCTTTCGTTGTGACGATTCCTCACCCGAACACTGCCGCGAAGGCGGATGGCACGTGGCTCTACGACGTCCACGTCTACCCCAAGAACGAGAAGATCGAGGTCGCCAAGACCATCGAGGACCAGAGGAACAACGGCTACGTCGTCGGGTCCAAAGTCCGCTTCCCGGTCTCCTCGACGCTGCCGAAGCTGGATGACAATTCCTACTACAAGTACTACCAGTTCAAGGACACCCTGGACAATCGTCTGAAGCAGGTAACGGCGACAGACGTCACCCTCGGCGAGACGCGGCTGAATGAGGGCACCGACTACGGCCTGGGCACCGCCGGGCAGACCGTGACCGTGACCTTCACCCAGAATGGTCTGAACAAGCTCAAGGGCAATCCGGGTCAGAAGCTTCAGGCGGTCTTTGAGGGAGTCGTCTCCGAAATCGGCGACGGCAGCATCAACAACACGGCCCAGCTCATCTCCGACACGACCTACGACGAGCAGCCCCCGACACCTGAGACGCCTCCCGCCGACCCCGACAACCCTCCGACGACCGAACAGGTGACCTCGAAGTGGGGCGACCTGACGATCAAGAAGGTTGACGGCAACGACCGGTCGGGCGACAAGGAAGGCCTCAAGGGCGCTGAGTTCCAGATCTACAAGGCCAAGGAGGCCTACGCGGACACATGCTCCCCGGAGGCCGATGGGCAGCCCCTCACCATTAACGGTGAGAACACCTTCACGACTGGTGAGGGCGGCACTATCAACTTCAAGGCCCTGTTCGTCTCCGACTCCGTCCAGGATGCCGGTCGTGACAACCAGGTGGATGCGGCCCACCGTTGCTACGTGCTGGTGGAGACCAAGGCTCCTGCCGGCTACGTGCTTCCCGCAAACGCCAGTCGGGCCATCACCGTGGAGCCTGGAGCTGGTGTGACGCAGCAGGTCGTGATCGACAACGTCAAGCAGACGGTTCCGGGTCTGCCCCTGACCGGTGCCAACGGCATGCTCATCCTGACCGCCTCCGGCGCGGCCCTGCTGATGATCGCCGTCGGCTCCGTCCTCGTGGCCCGCTACCGCGAGCGCAAGCGGAACGCGGAGCTCTCCGCCTGATGACAATCGCTGCCTGCTGAGGCTCACGGGCCTCAGCAGGCAGCCACGACCGTGCAGGCCTCATCTCAACCGCGTCTTGACCGTGTTCTGAACATGTCTCGATCGTCAGGTCTCGGCCTGAGCGGAAACGGTGCAGGCACTCGGCGATCCTCGATCCGTCGAGCGCCTGCACCGTCATGTGCAACCCCGCACCATCTCCACCCCGGATACCCGACCCTGGAAGCGCACGAGGCCCCATGATCTCCCGCAACCCACGCAAACCCCGCACCGCCCGGACTCCGCGCACCCGCGCTTCGATCACCCAGAAGCACCGCCGTCCCCGTGCCTGGCGCCTGTCGATCTCAGCCCTGGTCACCTCCATCATGGCGGTCGTGGGCATGGGTCTGCTGACCTATCCGACGGCGGCCTCCTGGGTGGCTCAGTACAACCAGTCGAAGGTGACCGCCGACTACTCGGCTCAGGTCGACGGCGCCCGGCCGGACGCCAAGACCCAGATCGCCCAGGCCCACGCGTACAACGAGGCGCTCTCCGCCGGCGCGGTCCTGGAGGCCAACAACCACGTACCCACCGGTGCCGGCTCCAGCAAGGACAGCTCCCTGAAGTACGCCAATATCCTCAAGGCCAATAACGAGGGCCTCATGGCCCGTCTCAAGATCCCCTCCATCTCCCTGGACCTGCCCGTCTACCACGGCACGGCCGAGGACACTCTGCTCAAGGGCCTGGGGCACCTGGAGGGCACTTCCCTGCCGGTCGGGGGAGAGGGGACCCGGTCGGTCATCACCGGGCACCGCGGCCTGGCTGAGGCCACCATGTTCACCCACCTGGACAAGGTGAAGAGCGGTGACAGTCTCATCGTCGAGGTCTTCGGGGAGGTCCTCACCTATCGGGTCACCAGCACCAAGGTCGTGGAGCCAGAGGAGACCGAGGCCCTGCGCGTTGAGGAGGGTAAGGACCTGCTCACCCTGGTGACCTGCACGCCCCTGGGCATCAACACCCACCGCATCCTGCTGACCGGCGAGCGCGTCTACCCGACCCCATCCAAGGACGTCGCGGCGGCGGGCAAGCGCCCTGACATCCCGCACTTCCCCTGGTGGGCCGTCGCGCTGGTGGCGGGGCTCATCATCGTCGGGCTGTACCTGTGGCGCTCGGGCTACGTGGCGGCGCGGGCCACGGAGCGCGCCCTGGCCAGGACGCGCGACAAGGAGCAGGAGCCGCGTCCGCAGACCTGGGCCGAGCAGATGCAGATCTGGATGGACGAGGATGCCGGTGTCGAGCCTCGGAGGTGTTTCACCGACCTGCCGGTCCCACAGGAGCCCTCCGAGGCGGAGAACCAGGCGCTTCTGGAGGAGATCGCGTCACTGTCGGCGTCCTCCGGCCGATGGGATGATCAGGAGCTCATCGACACCGCGGAGATCCCGGCGCTGGACGCGACACGCCCGAGCGCGGGGGCCAGTGGGCGGACTCACAGCCTCTAGGCCCCATCCTGGGTTCCGCTGCCCGTGCGAGCCCTGATAACGTAATCCGGCCGGCCAAGGGCGTGCACGTGTGTGCCCCTGGTTGTGCCGACCCGGGTCTCCCCGGGATTCATTCTGACGGACCCGTTCCTCCTGAACGGGTTTCCGTGTGTCCAGACCGGTTCACCACCTCCCATCACCGGGGGTGGCGTGCTTCCTGAAGCGACACGCCCGAGCGCGTGGACCGGCCAGAAGCAAGTACAAGAGAGGTTAGGCGCCATGGCGGGACAGAAGATCCGCATCCGGCTCAAGTCCTACGACCACGAGGTCATCGATTCCTCGGCGCGCAAGATCGTCGACGTCGTGACCCGCGCTGGCGCGACGGTCGTGGGCCCGGTGCCGCTGCCGACCGAGAAGAACGTGTTCTGCGTGATCCGGTCGCCGCACAAGTACAAGGACAGCCGCGAGCACTTCGAGATGCGCACGCACAAGCGGCTGATCGACATCGTCGACCCGACGCCCAAGGCCGTCGACTCGCTCATGCGTCTCGACCTGCCCGCTGACGTCAACATCGAGATCAAGCTCTGAGGACTGCCATGACAACGCTTAACACGCCGGCTGCCGCCGCGCCTGCCAAGGCGCTGCTCGGCACCAAGCTCGGCATGACGCAGATCTGGGACGAGAACGGGGTCCTGCGCCCCGTGACCGTCGTCCGGGTCGACACCAACGTCGTGACCCAGGTCCGCACCATCGAGACCGATGGCTACGAGGCCGTTCAGCTCGCCTTCGGCGACATCGACGCCCGCAAGGTCACCAAGCCGCTCGCCGGCCACTTCGCCAAGGCCGGGGTCGAGCCCCGCCGCCACGTGGCGGAGATCCGCACCTCCCTGGCGTCCGAGTTCACCCCCGGCCAGGAGCTGGCCGCCGACACCTTCGAGGTCGGTCAGCTGGTCGACGTCACCGGGACCTCCAAGGGTAAGGGTTTCGCCGGTGTCATGAAGCGCCACGGCTTCGCCGGTGTGGGTGCCTCCCACGGTGCTCACCGCAACCACCGCAAGCCTGGCTCCATCGGTGCCTGTGCCACCCCCGGACGCATCTTCAAGGGCCTGCGCATGGCCGGCCGTATGGGCCACGCGCGCCGCACCGTCCAGAACCTCAAGATCCGCGGCGTCGACGTTGACAAGGGCGTTCTGCTCGTCAACGGCGCGATCCCCGGCCCCAAGGGCTCGGTCGTCGTCGTCCGCACCGCCGTGAAGGGAGCCTGAGACCATGACTGAGGCACTCACCGTCGACGTCGTCGACTCCGCGGGCAAGAAGACCGGCAGCGTCGAGCTGCCCGCCGAGGTCTTCGACGCCCCCCTCAACATTCCGCTCATGCACCAGGTGGTCGTCGGCCAGCTGGCCGCGGCCCGCCAGGGCACCCACGCCACCAAGACCCGCGGCGACGTCCGTGGCGGTGGCCGCAAGCCCTACCGCCAGAAGGGCACCGGCCGCGCCCGCCAGGGCTCGACCCGCGCCCCGCAGTTCGTCGGCGGTGGCACCGTCCACGGCCCGCAGCCGCGCGACTACACCCAGCGGACCCCCAAGAAGATGAAGGCCGCCGCCCTGCGCAGCGCCCTGTCCGACCGCGCCCGCAACGGCCGCGTCCACGTCATCACCGAGTTCGTCACCACCACGGTGCCCTCCACCAAGAACGCCCTGGTCGCGCTGCGCAACCTCACCGACCGCAAGGCCCTGGTGATCGTGGACCGTCAGGACGACCTGTCCAGGCTCAGCCTGCGCAACGCCCCCGAGGCGCACGTCCTGTGGGCAGACCAGCTCAACACCTACGACGTCCTCAAGTCCGACGACGTCGTCTTCACGGCCTCTGGCCTGGACGCGTTCCTGGGCAAGGGTGAGGAGGAGTCCAAGTGAGCCTCGAGAAGTCCAAGAACCCCCGCGACGTCATCATCGCGCCGGTGGTCTCCGAGAAGTCCTACGCCTGCATGGACCGTGGCCAGTACACGTTCATCGTGGCGCCGGGATCCAACAAGACCGAGATCAAGCAGGCCGTCGAGGCCATCTTCGATGTCAAGGTCTCCTCGGTGAACACCATCAACCGCAAGGGCAAGACGCACCGCACCCGCACCGGGATCGGCAAGTCCAAGGACACCCGCCGTGCGATCGTCACCCTGCGCGAGGGGACCATCGACATCTTCGGTGATGTGGCCTAGTGCGCCACGGAAGGTAAAGGATCGATATGGGAATCCGTAAGTACAAGCCCACGACCCCGGGTCGTCGCGGCTCCTCCGTGGCCGACTTCGTGGAGATCACGCGCAGCACGCCCGAGAAGTCGTTGGTGCGCCCGCTGAGCAAGTCCGGTGGACGTAACTCCTCCGGCCGTATCACCACCCGCCACAAGGGTGGTGGCCACAAGCGCGCCTACCGTCTCATCGACTTCCGTCGTCACGACAAGGACGGCGTGCCCGCCAAGGTCGCTCACATCGAGTACGACCCCAACCGCACCGCGCGCATCGCCCTGCTGCACTACATGGACGGTGAGAAGCGCTACATCATCGCCCCGAACAAGCTCCGTCAGGGCGACGTCGTCGAGGCCGGCCCCAGCGCCGACATCAAGCCCGGCAACAACCTGCAGCTGCGTCACATCCCCACCGGTACGGTCGTCCACGCGGTCGAGCTGCGTCCCGGTGGCGGGGCCAAGATCGCTCGCAGCGCCGGCACCTCCGTCCAGCTGGTCGCCAAGGAGGGCAAGTACGCGCAGCTGCGCATGCCCTCCGGGGAGATCCGCAACGTGGAGGCCGCCTGCCGCGCCACCATCGGCGAGGTCGGCAACGCCGAGCAGTCCAACATCAACTGGGGCAAGGCCGGCCGTATGCGCTGGAAGGGCGTGCGCCCGACCGTCCGCGGTGTCGTCATGAACCCGGTGGACCACCCGCACGGTGGTGGTGAGGGCAAGACCTCCGGTGGTCGTCACCCCGTCTCGCCGTGGGGCAAGCCCGAGGGCCGCACCCGCCGTCCCAACAAGTCCAGCGACCGCCTCATCGTGCGTCGTCGTCGGACCGGCAAGAAGCGCTGATAGGAGCCTGAATCATGCCGCGTAGTCTGAAGAAGGGTCCCTTCGTCGACGACCACCTCCTCAAGAAGGTGGACGCTCAGAACGAGAAGGGCACTAAGAACGTCATTAAGACCTGGTCCCGCCGTTCGGTCATCACTCCGGACTTCCTGGGGCACACCTTCGCCGTCCACGACGGTCGCAAGCACGTGCCGGTCTTCGTTACCGAGTCCATGGTGGGCCACAAGCTCGGTGAGTTCGCTCCGACCCGCACCTTCCGCGGGCACGTCAAGGACGACCGCAAGTCGCGTCGCTGACGGACGTCGGAAAGTTTGAGAGGCAGAGAACATGGAAGCCAAGGCGCAGGCCAAGTACGTGCGCTGCACGCCGATGAAGGCGCGCCGGGTCGTGGACGTCGTCCGCGGCAAGCGCGCCGTCGAGGCCGTCAACGTGCTCCGATTCGCCCCGCAGGCCGCTGCGGTGCCGGTGCGCAAGGTCCTCGAGTCCGCAATCGCCAACGCCCGGTTCAAGGCTGAGCGTGACGGTGAGCGTTTCGACGAGAACGACCTGTTCATCATCGAGGCGTTCGCCGACGAGGGTCCCACCCTGAAGCGGTTCCGTCCCCGTGCGCAGGGCCGGGCCAGCAGGATCCTCAAGCGGACCAGCCACATCACCGTCATCGTCGGGGACAAGTCCGACGCCGCAACGAAGGAAGGAGCCCGGTAATGGGGCAGAAGGTCAACCCGACCGGGTTCCGCCTGGGCATCACCACGGACCACCGCTCGCGCTGGTTCGCCGACTCCACCAAGCCCGGTCAGCGTTACCGCGACTTCGTGGAGGAGGATGTCAAGATCCGCCGTCTCATGGAGGACGGCATGGAGCGGGCAGGTATCTCCAAGGTCGACATCGAGCGCACCCGTGACCGCGTGCGTGTCGACCTGCACACCGCCCGTCCCGGCATTGTCATCGGTCGCCGCGGAGCCGAGGCCGAGCGCCTGCGCGGTCAGCTCGAGAAGCTGACCGGCAAGCAGGTCCAGCTCAACATCCTCGAGGTCAAGAGCCCCGACCTGGACGCCCAGCTGGTCGCCCAGGGCATCGCCGAGCAGCTCGCCTCCCGCGTGTCCTTCCGTCGCGCCATGCGCAAGGGCATGCAGTCCGCGATGCGAGCCGGCGCCAAGGGCATCCGGGTGCAGTGCTCCGGCCGCCTGGGCGGCGCCGAGATGAGCCGCAGCGAGTTCTACCGCGAGGGGCGCGTGCCGCTGCACACCCTGCGCGCGAACATCGACTACGGCTTCTACGAGGCCAAGACCACCTTCGGCCGCCTCGGCGTCAAGGTGTGGATCTACAAGGGCGACATCACCGAGCGTGAGTTCGCCCGTCAGCAGGCCGAGTCCGGCTCCCGTGGCCGGGGCCGGGGCGAGCGCCGCGGCGGCCGTCGTGGCGACCGCGGTGAGCGCGGTTCGCGTCAGAACACCGAGCAGCAGCAGGCCGCCGAGCAGACGCCGGCCGCCGAGACCGCTGCCGCAGACCAGGGAACGGAGGCCTGAGCCGTGCTCATCCCCCGCCGGACCAAGTTCCGCAAGCAGCACCGCCCGCACCGCACGGGCCTTTCCAAGGGCGGCAACCAGATCGCCTTCGGTGAGTACGGCATTCAGGCCCTCGAGCCCGCCTACATCACCAACCGCCAGATCGAGGCGGCCCGTATCGCCATGACCCGTCACATCAAGCGTGGCGGCAAGGTGTGGATCAACATCTTCCCGGACCGCCCCCTGACCAAGAAGCCCGCCGAGACCCGTATGGGTTCCGGTAAGGGTGCACCCGAGTGGTGGATCGCCAACGTCAAGCCCGGACGCATCCTGTTCGAGCTCGGCGGTGTCGACGAGGCCCTCGCCCGCGAGGCCATGCGCCGCGCACAGCACAAGCTTCCGATGAAGACCCGTTTCGTGACTCGTGAGGGTGGTGACGTCTGATGGCAATCGGTTCCAAGGGCCTGACCCCCGCCGACCTCGACGGCATGGACAACGAGCGCCTCTCCGAGGAGCTCTCCAAGGCCAAGGCCGAGCTGTTCAACCTCCGGTTCGCCTCGGCGACCGGCCAGCTCGAGGACCACGGACGTCTCAAGGCTGTGCGTCGCGACATCGCCCGTATCTACACGATCGTGCGCGAGCGTGAGCTCGGTATTCGCACCGCCCCGAGCACGGAGGAGTCCAAGTGAGCGAGCAGACCAGCACCGAGAACGTCGAGCAGTCCACCGAGCGCCCTCAGCGCAAGGTGCGTCGTGGCTACGTCGTCTCCGACAAGATGGACAAGACGGTTGTCGTCCTCGTCGAGGAGCGCTACAAGCACTCCCTGTACGGCAAGGTCCTCCGTCGCTCCAAGAAGGTCAAGGTCCACGACGAGAACAACGAGGCCGGTGTCGGCGATCTCGTCTCCATCATGGAGACCCGCCCGCTGAGCGCCACCAAGCACTTCCGCCTCCTGGAGATCCTCGAGCGCGCCAAGTGACCCTCGGCTGATCGCCGCTCTCGACGACGTCGAGACGGCCCCCGACGCCGCAGCATCCCACCCGGGAGGCTGCGGCGTCGGCGTCGTTGACCGCGGGTCCTCGCGGTCAACCGCCCCGCGGGACATATGCAGCCTTGCGGTGCGGCTCCGATGCCGAGCCGATGCTGCAGGCAGCCCAGTGTCCACAGCGCTGACATCAACGATCCCGCCATCAGCGCGCCCAGCGAGGATCGTTGGAATGCTGCGGTTTCTTCCCGGCGTGCAGCGCCGATGCAGGGTTGATGTCAGCACCATGGACACCGCCGGTCCGCCAGGTGGCCTCCATCGGCCCACCATCACGTCCGGAAGTACCAGCCCCATCCCGGAACCACGCCCGAGCGACTGTCTCAAAGGCTGTGACACTCCCGTTTCTCAGAAGCGAGGAGACAAGGACACGCGGACAACCCATGGCCAGTGTGGTCTCAGCACTCGTGGAGTGACGGACCCGGACCCAGGGTGGGCAGTCGCTCGATGGAGTGCCCAGGTGGCGACGTCGTCGGGCGCATACCGCGGTAAGCGAACCCGGTGCAGGTCGCTCCTGACCGGAGCCGGCGGCGGATCTCCGATGACAGTCAGGCGGATCGGGGACTGCGCTTTCCGACGGGGACGTCCTTGACCTCCAAAGGACGACGGTCGCGCCCCCAGTCGTCTGGAGGACAACGCAGTCCTCGGCCGGCAGGTACGTCGTCGAACAGGGGCCGGCGGCGTGCCTCGGGACGTCGGAGCAGGAAGTCCGGGAAAAGCCGGTGAGCAAAGGCACAGGCCCTGGTGGTCATCTCAGGTTCCGCGTGATACGGCGGCTGGACTAGGCTAATGGAGTTGCGCGCGCCCTCGGTGCGCCCGGCAGAGACCTCGTGCAGTCTGCGCCTGTGTCTGTCGGGAGAGCGTACCGCGGGCATCCCCTATCCCTGGGTCGGCCTCGTGCGGCCTGCGGCCGGGGGAGACGTGTGCAAGACCAGAAGAACGTTCGGCCAGGCTCAGGAGCTTCCTGAGAACCGGCTCGACGACAGGAGAACACTCAATGATCCAGCAGGAGTCGCGACTGAAGGTCGCCGACAACACCGGTGCCAAGGAGATCCTTTGCATCCGTGTTCTCGGTGGATCGGGTCGGCGCTATGCGGGTATCGGCGACACGATCGTCGCCACCGTCAAGGACGCCATTCCCGGCGGCAACGTGAAGAAGGGCGAGGTCGTCAAGGCCGTCGTCGTGCGTGCCCGCAAGGAGCGTCGTCGTCCCGACGGCTCATACATCCGCTTCGACGAGAACGCCGCCGTCATCCTCAAGAACGATGGGGAGCCGCGCGGTACGCGCATCTTCGGCCCCGTCGGCCGTGAGCTTCGCGAGAAGAAGTTCATGCGCATCGTCTCGCTCGCCCCGGAGGTGATCTGAACATGGCACGCATTAAGAAGGGCGACCAGGTCATCGTCATCGCCGGTAAGGACAAGGGCAAGACCGGCCGCGTTCTGGAGGTCCTCAAGGGCACTGACCGTGTCATCGTCGAGGGCGTCCAGCGCGTAACCAAGCACACCAAGGTGGGGCAGTCCCAGCAGGGCGCCCGCACCGGCGGCATCGAGACCGTTGAGGCACCCATCCACGCCTCCAACGTCATGCTCGTCGACCCCAAGACCAAGAAGCGCACCCGCGTGGGCTTCCGTGTCGAGGAGGGCGTGCGTCCCGACGGCCGCAAGCGCACCGTTCGCGTGCGTTACGCCAAGAAGAGCGGGGAGGACCTGTGACCATGGCTGAGAAGACCACCCCCCGTCTCAAGACGAAGTACACCGAGGAGGTGCGCCCCGCCCTGCTCAAGGAGTTCCAGCACGGCAACGTGATGGAGGTCGGGCGCGTCGTCAAGGTCGTCGTCAACATGGGTGTGGGCGAGGCCGCCCACGACTCCAAGATGATCGAGGGCGCCGTGCGCGACCTCGCTGCCATCACCGGCCAGAAGCCTCAGGTCACCCGGGCCCGCAAGTCCATCGCGCAGTTCAAGCTGCGCGAGGGCATGCCGATCGGCGCGCACTCCACGCTGCGCGGCGACCGCATGTGGGAGTTCCTGGACCGTCTGGTCTCGATCTCCCTGCCCCGTATCCGCGACTTCCGCGGTCTGAGCCCCAAGCAGTTCGACGGGAACGGCAACTACACCTTCGGTCTGACCGAGCAGGCTGTCTTCCACGAGATCGACCAGGACCAGATCGACCGCGTCCGCGGCATGGACATCACCGTGGTGACCACGGCTAAGACCGACGAGGAGGCCCGTTCGCTGCTCAAGCAGCTCGGCTTCCCCTTCAAGGAGAAGTGAGATGGCGAAGACCGCACTGATTGAGAAGGCGAACCGCAAGCCCAAGTTCGGTGTCCGTGCCTACACGCGCTGCCAGCGCTGCGGCCGCCCGCACTCGGTCTACCGCAAGTTCGGCCTGTGCCGTATCTGCCTGCGTGAGATGGCCCTTCGCGGCGAGCTCCCGGGCGTGAGCAAGTCCAGCTGGTAAGAACTTACGTCGCAGGTCCGCTGAGGAAACCACGACGAGGAAGGGCCAAGGCCCACTCATGACAATGACAGACCCCATCGCAGACATGCTGACCCGTCTGCGCAACGCAAACAGCGCCTACCACGACACCGTGTCGATGCCGTCGAGCAAGCTCAAGGTGAACATCGCTGAGATGCTCAAGTCCGAGGGCTACATCGCCGGCTACGAGGTCACGGACGCCGAGGTCGGCAAGACGCTCACGCTGAGCCTCAAGTACGGAGCCAACCGTCAGCGGGCCATCCAGGGCCTGCGCCGGATCTCCAAGCCCGGCCTGCGCGTCTACGCCAAGTCCACCAACCTGCCCAAGGTCCTCGGCGGCCTGGGAGTGGCGATCCTGTCCACCTCCTCCGGCCTCCTGACCGACAAGCAGGCCGAGTCGCGTGGCGTGGGCGGCGAAGTCCTCGCCTACGTCTGGTAAGAGAAGGAACGGAGGAAAACCATGTCTCGTATTGGACGGCTCCCCGTTCCGGTCCCTGCCGGAGTGGACGTCACCATCGACGGCCAGGACGTGACGGTCAAGGGCCCCAAGGGCACCCTGTCCCGCACGATCAGCGAGCCCCTGAGCGTCACCCGCCAGGAGGACGGCTCCATCCTGGTCACGCGCCCCGACGACGAGCGCCGCTCGCGCTCGCTGCACGGACTGTCGCGCACCCTCATCAACAACATGGTGATCGGCGTCACCGAGGGCTACAGCAAGCAGCTCGAGATCGTCGGCACCGGTTACCGCGTCGCCGCCAAGGGTCAGGGCATCGAGCTCTCCCTCGGCTTCTCCCACACCGTGACCGTCGAGCCCCCCGAGGGCATCACCTTCACGGTCGACGGCAACCTGAAGATCACCGTCTCCGGTATCTCCAAGGAGCAGGTCGGCGAGGTCGCGGCGAACATCCGCAAGATCCGTCCGCCGGAGCCCTACAAGGGCAAGGGCGTGCGCTACGCCGGCGAGAACGTGCGCCGCAAGGTCGGAAAGGCTGGTAAGTGACCATGGCTTACTCGATCAAGAGGGGCAAGGGCAACCCCCGCGCCATCGCCCGCAAGATCCGTCACCAGCGCGTGCGCAAGCACATTTCCGGCACGCCCGAGCGTCCCCGCCTGGTGGTCACCCGCTCCAACCGCCACATGGTGGCTCAGGTCGTGGACGACACCATCGGTCACACCCTGTGCGCCGCCTCCACCCTGGAGGAGGCCGCCAAGGGCGTCGAGGGCCACAAGGTGGGCGCCGCCCACAAGGTCGGCGAGCTCATCGCCGAGCGTGCCAAGGCGCTGGGCATCGAGGCAGTCGTGTTCGACCGCGGTGGCAACAAGTACCACGGCCGTGTCGCGGCCGTCGCCGAGGGCGCCCGCGAGGGCGGCCTGAAGCTGTGAGCACTAAGACGACGAGAAAGCAGAGGAACATCTGATGGCTGCACCGCAGCGAGACAGGTCCGCGTCGTCCGACGGCTCGGCCCAGCGCGAGAACGACGAGCGCCGGGGCGAGGGCCGCGGCCGCCGCGACCGCAACAACGACCGCCGCGACCGTGGTCGCGGCAACGACGACAAGTACATCGAGCGCGTCGTCACCATCAACCGCGTGTCCAAGGTCGTCAAGGGCGGCCGCCGCTTCACCTTCACGGCTCTCGTGGTCGTCGGTGACGGCGAGGGCACCGTCGGCGTGGGCTACGGCAAGGCGAAGGAAGTTCCCGCCGCCATCGCCAAGGCCGTCGAGATCGCGAAGAAGAACTTCTTCCACGTCCCGATGATCCGCCGCACCATCCCGCACCTGGTCCAGGGTGAGGACTCCGCCGGAGTCGTTCTCCTGCGCCCGGCGTCCCCCGGTACCGGTGTTATCGCCGGTGGCCCGGTGCGCGCCGTGCTGGACTGCGCCGGCGTCCACGACATCCTGTCCAAGTCGCTGGGCTCCTCCAACGCGATCAACATCGTGCACGCCACGGTGGACGCCCTCAAGCAGCTTGAGCAGCCCGAGGCCGTCGCGGCCCGCCGTGGCCTGCCCCTGGAGGACGTCGCCCCGCAGTCCATGCTGCGGGCCCGCGCCGAGGGCGAGGCCGACAAGCGCGCTCAGGCCGAGAAGCAGGAGGCCGAGAAGGCCGCTGAAGGAGTGGGTGCGTGATGGCTGAGTCCGCATCGAAGCAGATGACCAAGCAGCTCAAGGTCACTCAGGTCCGCTCTGGCATCGGGGGCACCCACCGCCAGCGCGAGTCCCTCAAGACCCTGGGTCTGCGCAAGATCCGCCAGTCCGTCGTGCGCGAGGACAGCCCCAGCGTGCGCGGCCTGATTGCCACGGTGCACCACCTGGTCACCGTTGAGGAGGTCTGAGATGGCTGACACCGAGAACACGCAGGAGGAGAAGGTGCGCGTCGTCAAGCTGCACCACCTGCGTCCCGCCCCCGGCGCCAAGAAGGCCAAGACCCGCGTGGGTCGTGGTGAGGCGTCCAAGGGTAAGACCGCCGGTCGCGGTACCAAGGGCACCAAGGCTCGTTACCAGGTCCGTCCTGGTTTCGAGGGTGGCCAGATGCCGCTGCACATGCGTCTGCCCAAGCTGCGCGGCTTCCGCAACCCCAACCGGGTCGAGTTCCAGCCCGTGAACGTCGGCCGCATCGCCGAGCTGTTCCCCGAGGGCGGCACGGTGACCGTGGAGGATCTCGTCGCCAAGGGTGCGGTTCGCAAGAACCAGCTCGTCAAGGTTCTCGGCGGCGGCGACGTCACCGTGGCCCTGACGCTCACGGTCGACGCCTGGTCCGGCTCCGCCAAGGAGAAGATCGAGGCCGCCGGCGGCACCATCGCCACGCGCTGAACGCCGGTCAGGCCGTGTCCGGCAGGGGAGTGACTCCCTGACGGGGCGGCCCTGACGAATCGCGAGAACACAGACCCCGGCGGTCCAGGGAAACCTGGGCCGCCGGGGTCTGTCGTGCCCCGACGTCGAACACCGAAACGACCACTGCGCACCGACGGTGAGGTGCCTTGGATCACCCCGCACTACCTCACCGGGACGAGACGTGAGAAAACCCGCACCTCATCGACGTTGCAACCCCGTCTCGGCGCCCAGGTGGCGAGCTGGGCGGGGTAGTCTGGGCCGGGCGCAGTTCCCCTGCGCTCCGCCTTGCTGCCCGCAAGGCCGAACCCACCCCCGAGTCCACAGGAGTTCGAGTGCTCAGCGCGTTCACTCAGGCGTTCAGAACGCCAGACCTCAGGGCGAAGCTGCTCTTCACCCTCGGCATCATGGCCCTGTTCCGGCTCGGGTCGATCCTGCCGGCCCCAGGCGTCAACCTGGCCAACGCCAAGCAATGCATCGCTGCTGCCGAGGATCAGAACCTTCTCAGCCTTGTCAACGTCTTCTCCGGTGGTGCGCTGCTTCAGCTGAGCGTCTTCGCGCTGGGCATCATGCCCTACATCACCGCCTCCATCATCATCCAGCTCCTGCGGGTCGTCATCCCCCGCTTCGAGGAGCTCCACAAGGAGGGGCAGGCCGGCACTGCCAAGCTCACCGAGTACACCCGCTACCTCACCATCGGCCTGGGACTGCTCCAGTCCAGCACCATTGTGGCCACCGCCAGGAGCGGCAAGCTCTTCCCGACCTGCAACAAGCCGGTCCTGCCCGACGGCTCAGTCATCAACCTGCTGCTCATCATCATCACCATGACCGCCGGCAC
This sequence comes from Actinomyces stomatis, assembly GCF_031292835.1. Classification (NCBI taxonomy): domain Bacteria; kingdom Bacillati; phylum Actinomycetota; class Actinomycetes; order Actinomycetales; family Actinomycetaceae; genus Actinomyces; species Actinomyces stomatis. The sequence goes on along the minus strand of NZ_JASPEP010000015.1, from coordinate 6,437 downwards.
CGGCCTCATCATGTGGCTGGGCGAGCTCATCACCGAGCGCGGCATCGGCAACGGCATGTCGCTGCTCATCTTCACCTCCATCGTGGCCCAGTTCCCCTCCAACATGTTCTCCATCGCCGGAGGCAACAACGGGGCGACCAACTTCGCCATCATCGTGGCCGTCGTCCTCGTGGCCACCCTCGCGGTCGTCTACATCGAGCAGGCTCAGCGGCGCATCCCCGTGCAGTACGCCAAGCGGATGATCGGGCGCCGCCAGTACGGCGGATCCACCACCTACATCCCGGTCAAGATCAACACGGCCGGCGTCATCCCCGTCATCTTCGCCTCCTCGATCCTGGCCATGCCCCAGCTCATCGCCGGCTTCGGTAATCAAACGAGCAAGTGGGTGCAGTGGATCATGACGAACCTGCAGCAGACGCACCCGATCTACCTGACCGCCTATGGCGTTCTCATCCTGTTCTTCGCCTTCTTCTACACGGCCATCACCTTCGACGCCGAGGAGATCGCGGACAACATGAAGCGTTACGGCGGCTTCATCCCCGGTATCCGCGCCGGCGAGCCCACCGTGCGCTACCTGTCCTACGTCATCAACCGCATCACGACGGCGGGCTCCATCTACCTGGTGGTCCTCGCCCTCATCCCGACGCTCGCGGTCATCTGGCTGGACCTGGCTCAGCACCTGCCCTTCGGTGGAACCACTATCCTCATCATGGTGGGCGTGGGCCTCCAGACCGTCAAGGAAGTCAACTCCCAGCTGCAGCAGCGTCACTACGAAGGGTTCTTGTCATGAGCGCACGCATGGTTCTTCTCGGTCCCCCTGGAGCGGGCAAGGGCACCCAGGCCGCCCGGATCGCCGAGTGCCTGGGCATCCCGGCCATCTCCACCGGAGACATCTTCCGAGCCAACGTCGCCGGCGCCACCGAGCTCGGCACCCAGGCCAAGGCCTACATGGACAAGGGCGAGTACGTGCCCGACTCCATCACCAACGCCATGGTCGCCGACCGCATCGCCCAGGCCGACTGCGAGGCCGGATTCCTCCTGGACGGCTACCCGCGCACCACCGCGCAGGTCGGCGAGCTCGACTCCATGCTGAAGGACTCGGGCCTGGCACTCGACGTCGTTGTCGAGATCACCGCCGACGCCGAGGCCGTCATCGCCCGCCTGCTCAAGCGGGCCGGCGAGCAGGGGCGCGCTGACGACACCGAGCCCGTCATCCGCCGCCGCCTCGAGGTCTACGCCGAGTCCACGGCCCCGCTGGCCGACCTCTACGCCGAGCGCGACCTGCTCGTCCAGGTCGACGGCATGGGCGAGATCGACGTCGTCACCGGCCGCATCATGGAAGCCCTCGCCTCCCGCGGCATCACAGGCTCCTGAAGCCCAACCACACCGGCGGGTCGTCTGCTCACGCGGACGACCCGCCTGCGCATGCTCCGGCCCGTCCCCGTACCTGACGGGGCGCTCGTCGGAACGCCCAGGCCCACCCCGCTCCACACGACCACAGGAGGCACCCGTGCTCTCACGCGAACAGATCCAGATCAAGACGCCTGAGCAGGTCCGTCTCATGCGCCGGGCCGGGCTCGTCGTCGCCGACATCCACGCGGCCCTGCGCAAGGCGGTGCGCGCTGGGATCACCACCGCCGAGCTCGACGCCGTCTCGGCCGGCGTCATCGAGGCCGCCGGTGCCCGCTCGAACTTCCTGGGCTACTACGACTACCCGGCCACCGTGTGCATCTCGGTCAACGATGAGGTCGTCCACGGCATCCCCGGCGAGCGGGTCCTGAAGGACGGGGACCTAGTCACCTTCGACTGCGGCGCCTACATCATCGACGACAACGGCACCCAGTGGCACGGCGACGCCGCCTTCACCGCCGTCGTCGGCGGGACGTACCTGAGCGAGACCGACCGGCTCGTGGACACCACCACCCGGCGGGCCCTGTGGGAGGCCATCGCCGCCGTCGCCCGCGCCGCAGCGGGGGAGGGGAGCGGACGCGAGCTGCGCCTCAACGCGATCGGCGACGCCGTCGAGGCCATTGTCGCGGACGTGGCCGCGCGGGAGGGCCACGAACTGGGCATCCTCCAGGAGTACGTCGGCCACGGCATCGGCACGAGCATGCACATGGCCCCCGACGTCCTCAACTACTCCGTCAAGCGGCGCGGTCCCCGCCTGCGCCCCGGCATGGTGCTGGCCATCGAGCCCATGCTCACCGCCGGCAGCCCGGCCACACGCGAGCTCGACGACGGCTGGACAGTCGTCACCCAGGACGGCTCCCACGCCGCCCAGTGGGAGCACACCGTGGCCATCGTCCCCGGCGGCGTGTGGGTCCTTACCGCGCCCGACGGCGGAGCCGAGGGCCTGGCCCCGTACGGCATCGAGCCCAAGGCACTGGGCTGAGACGCTGAGCCGGGAGCGGTTGCGAGGGCCCGTCGGGTTCAGGGCGCCCAGAGGTCGAGGACACACCTCAGGCCTCACGGACTGTGACCGGGGCGTGCGCCGTCAAGGGCGTGGGCGCGTCCTCGACGACACACGTGCCTGCGGTGTGTCAGGAAACACCGCGTGATCGCGCCATCTGGCATGGTGGAGCCCAGGCCGTCTGCCGTAAAGTTATCCGCTGGACGCGCGTCCGTCGATGACGCATGCCCTCATGTCGCATTCAAGACCCTGGTCACAGGGGATTGCCTGTGGTAGGGCCTCTGCAACGGCGACCGCGGCTGCCCGGCGGCGACGTCGTCGGGGTGAACTCGAGCGAGAAAGCACCGATGGAGGAACATGGCTAAGAAGGACGGAGTCATCGAGGTCGAGGGATCGGTCGTCGAGGCCCTTCCGAACGCGATGTTCCGGGTGGAGCTGAGCAACGGGCACGTCGTGCTCGCGCACATCTCCGGAAAGATGCGGCAGCACTACATCCGCATCCTCCCCGAGGACCGGGTGGTCGTGGAGCTGAGCCCCTACGACCTGTCCCGTGGCCGAATCGTCTACCGGTACAAGTGACATGTCGGCTCCCAGAGCCGGCGGAGGAACATCATGAAGGTCAAGCCGAGCGTCAAGAAGATCTGTGACAGCTGCAAGGTGATTCGTCGCCACGGCCGCGTCATGGTCATCTGCGAGAACCCGCGGCACAAGCAGCGTCAGGGCTGAGTCCCCGGCGCCGGGCCGCCCAGAGACCTGGACGGCCCTTTCCAGCACCCATCCCAGCGCACCCGCACCGCGGGTCCGCAACCCCCGGTTCTCGGAGGCCGGGGCCACCATGCGAGGTGGGGGAGATGGGTGACGACCTCCGGGAGCACACAGGAGAACCACACCGTGGCACGCATTTCCGGTGTCGACCTGCCTCGCGAGAAGCGAGTCGAGATCGCACTCACCTACATCTTCGGGATCGGACGCACCCGCGCGGACGAGACCCTGAAGGCGACGGGCGTCAACCCCGACACCCGCGTCAAGGACCTCACCGAGGAGGAGCTGGTCAAGCTCCGCACCCACATCGACGGCAACTACCAGGTTGAGGGTGACCTGCGCCGTGAGGTCCAGGCGGACATCCGCCGCAAGATCGAGATCGGCTGCTACCAGGGCCTGCGCCACCGCCGCCACCTGCCGGTGCACGGTCAGCGCACCAAGACCAACGCGCGTACCCGCAAGGGCCCCAAGCGCACCGTGGCCGGTAAGAAGAAGGCCAAGTAAGCAGCAGCTCGCGCCCCGCCCAGCGGAGAGCGCAGTGACGACCTCATCACGAAGAAGGAAGAATGCCTCCCAAGACCCGCGCCGCCGCGCGCAAGACGCGCCGCAAGGACCGCAAGAACGTTACCCACGGTCACGCCTACATCAAGTCCACCTTCAACAACACCATCGTCTCGCTGACGGACCCGCAGGGCGCCGTCATCGCCTGGTGCTCCTCCGGCCAGGTCGGCTTCAAGGGCTCGCGCAAGTCGACGCCCTACGCCGCCCAGCTCGCCGCCGAGGCCGCCGCCCGGCGCGCCCAGGAGCACGGCATGAAGAAGGTTGACGTCTTCGTCAAGGGTCCCGGCTCCGGCCGCGAGACCGCGATCCGCTCCCTCCAGGCCGCCGGCCTCGAGGTCGGCTCGATCACTGACGTCACCCCCCAGGCCTTCAACGGCTGCCGCCCGCCCAAGCGCCGTCGCGTCTGAGCTTCACGGGACGACGGCGCAGCCGGTGCTGCGTCGTCGTCTCACCACGTTCCGCCCCAACGGCGGGACGCGGAGTAGGGCCGGCCCGGTCGGGCCGGCGGCTCCACCCATGAGGAACGGCGTCATATAGCGGGCGCCGCGACGAAAGGAAACCACGTGCTCATTGCACAGCGACCCACGCTCACCGAGGAGGTCTTGGTCGAGGACCGCCGCTCGCGCTTCGTGCTCGAGCCCCTCGAGCCCGGCTTCGGCTACACGCTCGGCAACTCCCTGCGCCGCACGCTGCTGTCCTCCATCCCGGGGGCGGCCGTGACCAGCGTCCGCATCGACGGGGTGCCCCACGAGTTCCGCACGATCCCCGGGGTCAAGGAGGATGTCGCCCAGATCATCCTCAACATCAAGGAGATCGTCCTGTCCTCGGAGAACGACGAGCCGGTCGTCATGTACCTGCGCAAGTCCGGTCCGAGCGAGGTCACCGCCGGTGACATCACCCCGCCGGCCGGCGTCGAGATCCACAACCCCGAGCTGGTCATCGCCACTCTCAACGAGAAGGGCAAGCTGGAGATCGAGCTGACGGTCGAGCGCGGCCGCGGCTACGTCTCCGCCAACCAGAACAAGGACCCCAACGCGGAGATCTCCCGCATCCCGGTGGACTCGATCTACTCGCCGGTCAAGAAGGTCTCCTACTCCGTCGAGGCCACCCGTGTGGAGCAGCGCACCGACTTCGACCGTCTCATCGTCGACGTTGAGACCAAGTCCTCCATCACCCCGCGTGACGCCCTGGCCTCCGCCGGTAAGACGCTCGTGGAGCTCTTCGGCCTGGCCCGTGAGCTCAACGTCGAGGCCGAGGGCATCGAGGTCGGCCCCTCGCCGATCGACGAGGCCTTCCAGCAGGACCTGGCCCTCATGATCGACGAGCTCGACCTGCAGGCCCGCTCCTCCAACGCTCTCAAGCGCGAGGGCATCCACACCGTCGGTGAGCTCGTCTCGCGCAGCGAGGCCGACCTGCTCGACATCCGTAACTTCGGCGCCAAGTCCATCTCCGAGATCAAGGACAAGCTGGCCGAGCTGGGACTCTCCCTCAAGGGCTCCCCGGTCGACTACGTCTCGGACGACGACTACGCCAACCCCACTTTCAGCGACGAGACCCAGGCCTGAGCCGGCTCGTTATTCACCTAGGAGACAACCATGCCTCGCCCCACTAAGGGTCCCCGTCTGGGCGGCAGCGCCCAGCACGAGCGTCACCTGCTCGCCAACCTGGCCACGCAGCTCATCGTTCACGAGTCGATCAAGACCACGGAGGCTCGCGCCCGTCGCCTGCGTCCCTACGTCGAGAAGCTCATCACCAAGGGCAAGCGCGGCGACCTGCACGCCCGCCGCACCGTGCTGAAGAAGGTGACGGACAAGTACGCCGTCTACCGCCTCTTCGAGGAGCTCGCCCCCAAGTTCGAGGGCCGCGAGGGCGGTTACACCCGCATCATCAAGACGACCCCCCGCAAGGGTGACAACGCCCCCATGGCGGTCATCTCCCTGGTGCTGGAGCCGGTTGCCCGCAAGGAGATCGTGGAGGACGCGGTCGCCACCGCCAAGAAGGCCGCCCAGAAGGCCGTCGCCGACGAGGACAAGGCCGAGAAGGCCACGACCGAGAAGGCTGAGGAGAAGGCCGACAAGGCGGAGAAGGCTGACAAGGCCGAGTACGCCGGCGCGGTTCGCCTCGAGGAGGGCGCCACGGACGCTCCCGACGACGACCACCTGGTCAAGGGCAACGAGGACTCCATGAAGTACCACGTTCCCGGCTCGCGCTGGTACGACGCCACGGTCGCCGAGGTCTGGTTCGCCAGTGCCGAGGACGCCGAGGCCGCGGGCTTCGCCCCCGCTGGCGGCGCCGCCGCCCAGAAGGTCGAGAAGTGAGCCAGGGCTGACGCTCTGAGCGAGAACTCCGGGGAGGGCCGGTCACCCAATGGTGGCCGGCCCTCCCCGTGTTCCTCGGTGGTAGAGGAGCGATGCCGGCGTCGGGGAGCGTCAGACGCCGCCCTCCTCCAGGTCCTTCATCCGCTTGAGGACCTCATCTCGCACCTGCCGGATGCGGGCGGCCTCCTTAGTGTTGCCACTCCGCTCCAGGATGTTTGCATAGGTGTTGAGGGACGTGGCGAGGTTGGGGGTGTGGGCGGCTGGGTTGTGCTTGGCCAGGTTTCTACGGATAGTGACTGCTTCTTGGGCGGTTTGGAGGGCCTCGCGCTGCTGTCCGTTGCTAGCCAGATAGATGGCGAGGTTGTTGAGGGAGGCGGCGAGGTCGG
>NZ_JASPEP010000014.1:0-64636 GCF_031292835.1 Actinomyces stomatis | reverse complement strand
GCGCTGGCGGCGCTGCCGGTGTGGGAGACCGGGTCATCCATCGGGTCGGGCTCACCGTGGTCCCCGAGGGTGTCGGCGGGCCCGTCGACGGCGCGCAGGGCGGCCGGGGAGGCGGGCGACCCGGCGGACAGGGCGGAGTCGGCCCAGCTGACGTCGTCGCCGGACACGTCGGCCAGGTCGATGGCGATGGCGGCGTCGACGGCGTCAGCGGTTCCTGAGGCGATGGCCTGGGCCGCGGCCGAGCGCAGGTCCTCCTCCGTCATGCCTGCCGCGGCGCCCGTATCACGGGCACCGGTGGCGCCATCGGCGGAGCCGGCTGCAGAGGCCGCGGAGACTCCGGAGGCGGTGGAGGCCGGGTTGTTGCCGGAGCGGACGACCTCAAGCAGCCCGCTGCCGCCGGGCCGGGCGGAGACGCTCTTCGGACGCGGGGTCCTCTTGGGCATGATGCCCCAGTTGACGGGCCCCTGCTCGTTGTCGGGACGTCGGTCAGGAGGGGTCATGAGATCACCTGTCCCAGGATGGAGGCGAGCCCCAGGGCCACGAGCACGAAGCCGGTGGCGCCGAGCAGGAGCTGGCCGACGCGGATGAGGGTCTCGCCGGTGGAGGTACCGGCCAGGCGCTCGTCGGCCGCACGCCCGAATGACGTCGCGGCCAGTGCGGTGGTGACGGGGCCGGAAACCACGTCGAGAGTGGTCAGCTCACGCCGACCGGTCGACTCGGGGACGAGCACCTTGGTTCCCGGCACGGTGAGCGTCGCCAGATCGGTACCGGGCAGGGGTGCGCCGTCGGCCCCCGAGCCCCGCTGCGAGGACTGGGAGCCCTTGGCCCCCTTGCTCTGGGAGCCCTTACCGCTTCCCCCCTTCTTGGAGGACTCGCTGACCTGCCGGGCCCGGGCCGCCCGGACCCGGTTGCGCTCCAGGCGCAGGCGGGGAGCATTGACCACCAGGGAGCGGGCGGAGAGCCTCAAGGAGGCGAGCATGCCCAGCCCGACGAGGACGAGGGCGATGCCGCCCAGGACACGGGAGGTCCCGGCCGCCCCGAGGGCGGAGGTGACGGCGGCCGACAGCGCCAGCACGATCGTCAGGACGATGAGGCCGACCAGGACGTAGAAGCCCGGCCCCGGTTTGAAGGCGCGGGCGGCGCTCCCGGTATCGGGAACGTCCGACGTGGGTGAGGTCGTGGTCATGACAGCTCCAGGGGGTGGCCGGTCAGCCGCTCGTAGGCCTCGAGGTAACGGGCTCGGGTCCGTTCGACGACGTCGTCGGGCAGGGACGGGGGCTCCTGGTCGCTGGCCCGGTCCCAGCCGGAGGCCGGGGAGGTGAGCCAGTCGCGCACGTACTGCTTGTCGAATGAGGGGGTGACCCGGCCGGGCTCCCAGGCGTCGGCGGGCCAGAAGCGGGAGGAGTCGGGGGTGAGGACCTCATCGCCCAGGACCAGGTTGCCGCCGGCATCGGTGCCGAGCTCGAACTTGGTGTCGGCCAGGATGATGCCGCGGTCCCCGGCGATCTCGGCGGCCCGGGAGTAGAGGGCCAGCGTGGTGTCGCGCAGGGCGGTGGCGGCCCTGTCCCCCACCATCTGGATGACGCGCTCGAAGGTGACGTTCTCGTCGTGCTCGCCGAGCTCGGCCTTGGCGGCCGGGGTGAAGATCGGCTCGGGCAGGCAGGATGCCTCGGTCAGGCCCTCGGGCAGGGCCACTCCGCACACGGCGCGGTTCTCCCGATACTCGGCCAGGCCGGAACCGGTGAGGTAGCCGCGGGCCACGCACTCCACCGGGTACATCTCCAGTCGCCGGCAGATCATGGCGCGTCCGGCGACCTGGGAGGGAACGTCGAGGGAGACGAGATGCCCCGGGACGACGTCGGCGAGCCGCTCGAACCACCAGGCGCTCAGGGCGGTCAGGACCTTGCCCTTGTCCGGGATCGGGGTGGCCAGGATGTGGTCGTATGCGCTGATGCGGTCCGAGGCGACCACGAGGAGCACGTCCTGCCCGCCCCACGGGCCGTCGGAGGCGGGGGCGTAGACGTCCCGAACCTTACCGCTGGAGCGGTGCTCCCACCCTGGGACGGCGGGGGGCCGGGAGCCGGCGGAGGAGGCTCCGGGGCCGACTGAGACGGAGCTCGCGGACTGAGTCATGCCCCCATCCTGCCATCGGCGGGCACCCTGTGTCCGATTCCGAGCTGCGGCGTCGCCTGCGGGAGTCACCACTGGGCGCCCGCCCGATTACCGCACCATCGCGCCCATTCATCCGGGTCGGATCATCGGAGGGGCCGGACTGCGACCGGAGCAAATCCCACCGACGGGAAGGCAACGACTCTCACCTCTGACTCCTCCCGGCCGACCGGACAGAACGCTGACGTGGGTCAACACCGGGGGCGGCGCGCACCCCGCCCACCCTCCGAGGGACCGCGGGTCCCTCTCAGGAAAGAAACCACCGGTGTGCGTTTGGTCTCGGAAGAAGTGCGTGCGTCAAACGCCCCGCCCCTCTCGGCCGTGTCTGACGGCGCGGCCTCCGGGGTTCGGCAGACGGCGAACCGTGAGCCGTGATCGCGACGTCGAGGAGGCCCTACTCGGCCCCGTCGGCACTGCTTGCAGTGCCGACACTGGCCGCCTGGGCGATATCGGTGCGGTACTGGGCGCCGTCGAGGTCGATGCGCTCGACGGCCTCGTAGGCGCGTTCCCGCGCCGCCTCGACGGTTGGCCCCAGGGCGACGACGGACAGGACCCGCCCGCCGACGGCGACCAGCTCCCCGCGCTCGGTGGTGCCGGTGCCGGCGTGCAGCACGTGGACGTCGTCGAGCTCCTCGGCGGCCTCGATCCCGGTGATGGTGCCGCCGGTGGTGACGGTTCCGGGGTAGCCGGGGGCGGCGATGACGACGTCGACGGCGCACTGCTCGGACCAGGTGGGCTCAGGGGTCTCGGCGAGGCGGCCGGTGGCGGCGGCGTGGAGGAGCTCGGGCAGGGAGGAGGTCAGGCGGGCCAGGACGGCCTGGGTCTCGGGGTCGCCGAAGCGGACGTTGAACTCGACGACGCGCAGTCCGCGGCTGGTCAGGGCCAGGCCGCAGTAGAGCAGACCGATGAAGCTGGTGCCGCGGCGGGCCATCTCGTCGACGACGGGTTGGGCGACCTCACGCACCACCTGCTCGACCAGGTCGGCCGGAGCCCAGGACAGGGGCGAGTAGGCGCCCATGCCGCCGGTGTTGGGGCCGGCGTCGTCGTTGAGGAGGCGCTTGAAGTCCTGGGCGGGGGCCAGGGGGCGGACGGTGGCGCCGTCGCACACGCAGAACACGGAGGTCTCAGGGCCGTCGAGATAGTCCTCAACGACGACGCGACCGCTGCCGCGGGTCAGGCAGGCGCGACCGTGGGCCAGGGCGACGGGGAGCTCGTCGGTGACGACGACGCCCTTGCCTGCGGCCAGGCCGTCCTCCTTGACGACGTAGGGGGCCCCGAAGCGGTCCAGGGCGGCGGTCAGCTCGGCCTCGGTGGTGCACACGGCGGCCTCGGCGGTGGGTACGTCCGCGGCGGTCATGATCTCCTTGGCGAAGGCCTTCGAGCCCTCCAGGCAGGCGGCCTCGGCGCTGGGGCCGAAGCAGGGGATCCCGGCGTCGCGCACGGCGTCGGCGACGCCGGCGACCAGGGGCGCCTCGGGACCGACGACGACGAGGTCGGCCTCCATCTGCGTGGCCAGGGCCACGACCTCCTCAGGGACACTGGGGTCGATGTTGAGGTTCGTGGCAATGACCGAGGTGCCGGGGTTCCCGGGGGCGACGACGAGCTCAGTGGTCTGCGGGTCACGGGCGAGGGCGCGGGCCAGGGCGTGCTCGCGCGCGCCGGAGCCGAGGAGCAGGATCTTCACGGCGTCAGCCTAGATGACGAAGGCCGCTTGAGGCCCGGAATCGCGGGCCCCGCGCGTCCACGCCCGGAGGATATCTCCGATCGGCGGACGAGCCACGGTCCGGTCTCTCCGGGATGACGCCTCCCACCGCGAAGAGCAAACCCAAGAAATCGTCAGCGCGACAAAATATGCTGAGGAGTAGGCATTCAGCACACAGTGGCTGACGACGTCGAACGGAGAGATCGTGTGAGCAGCGTGGCGATCAGCACTGTGAACGGTGCGGTGAACCCTGAGGTGGAGTTGTCCAATCGCGTGGCTGCACTCATGGGAACCACCTTGACCGAGGCCGACGTGCACCGGTTCCTGCTCGAGGCCGCCGATCTCCTGGGAACCGAGTCCCTGTCCATGTATGGGCCCAATGTCTTGTTCCGCTGGAGGCTCGGGGAGCGGGTCATCGAGATCGAGCCGCGCTATCACCGTTGGGATGACAAGTACTCCTTGCGCGTGGACTCCTACGATCCCACAATCCCCATTGATTCCGAGGAGTATCGGGATTTCAAGTGGGGCGAGGCCGAGGACTATCCGTACTTGTGGAAGGTGGAGCTGGGGAGGTCCCCGTTGGATGACTGGGGACCCGGCGAGGCCTACATCGTCAACTGGGAGATGTTCGAGGAGACCACGGCGAAGACTCTCGGCGGTCTCCCCGACGACGTGTCCCTCATGCCGCCGCAGTGGCGCCGTCCCTTCACCTTCCGATGGGACATGGGGGAATCCGAACTGGGTCTGGGGCTTGTCTCCTTCACCGGCACGGCCGAGGGTCTCACGGTCACCGTCGAGTCCACCGGGGAGGAGGTCCTCATCCCCCGCGATCTCCTCGGGAGCGAGGGCGGCCAGATCAGTATGCGCGACGTCGTCGCCGGCCTGGCCGGTGGGCGCCCTCTCATGGACATTCGCTTCGCCGGCTCCGAGGGCTTCGGCGACTACGGCGTCTTCGCCGCCAGCCCCAGCGGGGACGAGGATGAGAGGGCGAAGGACGATATCGAGTTCCTTCTGGAGGATCGGGGGGAGGACTCGCCCGGACCCGCGATGACGATGGAGGACCTTCGCAGACTGGCCGCCTCCGCACCCGCACCCACCGGCCCCAACCGGCCACCGGTGAACTGGCAGGTCATACCGATGCGGATCGGGCTGTCCATCCCCCAGATCCTCTCCGTCGTCGAGCAGATCCTCAGCGGAGCAGCCGTCGAAAGTGTGCTCAGACCGCTCGGCGGACGCCCTGACACCCGGCGGGGCCGCCCCGTTCTGCGCGGAGACGGCTGGCTCGCAGGGCAGTCGCACCTCTGCGGCACCTGGGGCATCGAGGTGGTCACTGAGCCTCAGGGAGCTGAAGGAGAGCTGCTGCGCTTCGACAAGCGCCACGTGGCCGACTACACCTGGCGGATCGCCCAGGCGCTGGAGCAGCGCTACGGCTTCCCCTATGGAATACGCACCACGAACAACGGGTTCCTCATGCGCCTGTTCCAGGTCGGGGACCAGGGAGTCAAGGTGACCAGCGGCTTCAGCTCGGTGGAGGTGGAGATCGACTCTCTGACGACACTCGTGGAGAACTCCTACTGACGTTTCTGAGGCAGCTCAGCCACCCCCCTTCCCCACCTCCGCTAGGCTCAAGCCGGTTCCGGGGCGCGGAGTCCCTGGACGGCGAGGCGTCAGGAGGCCCCGTGGGAGTCAATCAGTCCTCTGCGACGACGGCGGTCGACACAGAAGCCGGGGCAGCGGTCGGCGGTGTCCTTGGTACCGATGCCACCGCGGAGCTCAACGCGGTGACGATCCGCCGGCTCGGGGCCGTCTATTTCCCGCCGGGTCCCGACTTACCAACGCCATCACACTCCGCGTCGTCGCAGGGTGAGGCTCCCGCGCCGCAGCGGGGCAGCAACGCAGGTGTCGACACGGCTCTGACTACGCTGCGCGCCCTGGGCTACCGGCTCTCCGATTCGGCACGGGATGCTCTTACCCGCCCCGAGCAGGCCTGGGCACTGGTCAATGCCGCAGCCCGCCTCGCCTCCGGCTCTCCGGTCGCCGAGTACCGCCCCTTCTACCCCGACTTTCCCGTCCAGGTGCGCACCGCCTCCGAGGCCACGCTGCTGGTCAATGCCGCGCTGCACTACCTGGGCGACGTCGTCGGGGTCCGGATCCTGCCGGACTACCGGCCCAGCCCCCGTGAGCCCCTGCCGGGAGACGACGGCGCTCTCACCGGGCTGGACCTGGCCACGAAGCAGGATCTGGAGCGGATCGTGGCCGACCTCCTAGCCCAGGCGACCCCCTTCAGCGCCCAGGACCGCGCGGACCTGACGGCCCTGCGCAGCTTCGGTCCCGAGGTGGCGCCGCAGGTGGCGGTCAAGGAGAACCTCGCCGTCCTCACCGTCGCCTTCCCCGGACTGGACTTCTCCGGCTCCTACCGCACCGTCACCGATGTGCTGCGCCTGGCGGTCGCTATGGCGGGCGGCGACGTCTCCCTGGCCGAGCCGTGCCGGTTCCCCTCCTTCTCCCGCGCGCAGCGGCGCCGGCTGCTGGGTCTGCTCGACGCCGTCGGGCAGACCCAGGACGGCCGGGACTCCGCCGAGGAGATGGCTCGGCGCTCAGAGCGGTGGAAGCGGTTGGTCCGTCACCTGCGGGCCGGCGACTACGCGCGTCGCTTCCCGCGCGCCACCGCGCTCCTGCGCCAGGTCGCCTCCGGGCGCACCGAAGCGGGTTTCACCTCCCACCTGGAGGAGGCGCTTGCGCGTCGCGACGTCGAGGGAGCCCTCCGCCTGCTGACCACCCGCCCCGGGGTCTTCGCGCGTCGACTCAACCACCTGCTGCGGCTGTGCGGGGATGACGCCGCCCGCGAACGCGTGGTCGCCGAGTTCGCCCGGGTCGCGCCCGAGGTCTCCCTGCCCGTCCTGGTGCGCCTGTGGGAGTACTTCTCCTCCCCCGGACCAGAGGTCCTGCCCTGGCGGGTCGTCGCCATCAAGGCGGCCACGGGCGCCAAGACGACGCTCATCCCGTCCACCCGTCGCCCCGGCCCCGCCGACGCGGCGGTGGTTCGCGCCGTTGAGGAGGCCCTGCGCCAGCGGGGGCACCTGGGACGGATCGCCGTCGACCAGGGGCTTTACGAGGGCTACACGGTGCCGTTGGGGCAGCGCTCGGCCTCGCCGGGCCTGCGCACGGCGGGGCGCGGCACCCGGCTGCCCCTGCCTGCGGGTGAGACGATCCGCTTCTTCCTGCACTGGCGCGACCTGCCGGAGGTCATGGAGCCCTCTGGCCCTCCTGTCACCGTGAACAGCCGGGGGACGCGCGTGGACCTGGACCTGTCGGCCTTCTTCGTCTCCGAGGACTTCACGCGCACCGAGCAGATCGCCTACTACAACCTGCGCTCGACGGCGGCCGTGCACTCCGGCGACCTCACCTCCGCACCCGATGGAGCAGCCGAGTTCATCGACGTCACCCTCACCGAGGCACTGAGGCAGGGCTGGCGCTACGTCGTCATGACGGTCCACTCCTTCTCCCACCACCCCCTGAGCGAGGTGCCCGAGTGCTGGGCGGGGGCGATGGCCCGCGGTACAGACCCGCAGCGCGGTGAGGTCTTCGAGGCATCCACCGTCATGCAGCGCCTCGACCTGACCTCACCCGGATTCAACGCGACCCCGTTCGTCATCGATCTTGCCGAGCGTCGGCTCATCTGGTGGGACCTGCCCGTGGGGGTGGGCGAGCACCAGGTGGCGAACCTGGATCACAGCAGCAACCGAGTCCTGGCACACCTGCTCGACCTGTTGGAGGGCCGGCGCATGCCGCTGGCGCATTTGCTCGCCCTGCTGGCCGACGTCGTCGTCACGGACGCCGATGCAGCCCAGCTGGTTTTCGGCGAGGGTGGGATCCTGCCGTGGCAGACCGAACGGATCCTGGCGCTGCTGGGCCCCGCGGAGGCCACGGCGGAGGAGCTCTCCGACGCGGGCGGGAGCGTCGAGGGACGAGAGGCGGGGTAACCTGGGCCGTGTCCGGCCATGAGGGTGCTTCCTTCTGCTCTTTCACAGCATCCCCAGCGCCCTCGCTCTCCGGACGCAGCCGGGCGGGACCACCAGTGGCCCCGCCCGACTGCTGCGCGAGGATCAGAAAGTGGTGAGCAGGAAGCGCGCACCGTGCGGGTCAGCAACCTCCACCATGCGCCCGAACGTGAAGTCGATGGGCTCGACGATGACGGCTCCCCCGAGCTCACGCACACGCCGGGCTGCGGCGTCCGCGTCCTCAACCCCGAAGTAGATGCGCCAGCGCGAGGGGGCCTCCTCACCGAAGTAGCCGGCCCGACCGACGCCGCTCACGGATCTGCCCCCGACGACGCTCGTGTAGAAGTCCTGCTCCTGGTCGGCGATGGTCAGCCGGCGGGTGGACCACCCGGCGACCTCCCGGTAGAAGCGCTCGGCCGGCTCCAGGTCACTGGCCAGGACGTCGAACCACACCGGCATCCCGGCCTGGTAGGGGTAGGGCCCCTCGCAGTCCTCGTCCTCCAGGAGTCCGACGACGTTGCCGTCAGGGTCGGAGGCGAGGGCGTAGGCCATGGTCTCCGTGACGTCAGTGGGTTCCACAACGACACCCCCACCGGCCCTCTCAGCGGCTCCGGCTGCGGCGCGGACGTCGTCGACCATGAAGCTCACCCGCCAGCCGGAGTCCCCGGGCGCGTCCTCGGCGGGCTCGAAGGAGCCGATGAGCCGGCCGTCGTGATGCACCTCGGTAGTCAGTGGCTCACCCGGTTCGGCACGGGTGATCTCCCAGCCGAGAAGGTCCCGGTAGAACGCGGCCGAGGCATCGATGTCTGGTGTGTACAGCTCGATCCAGCAGGGGAAGCCGGCAAGGCGTTCGGCGGGCTGGGCGTTGGCGGTGGTGTCGGTCATCGGTGGCTCCTTACGTGTCCGGCTGCATGTCGAGGGACGTCCTGACGCTCCACGACGGTAGCCCGGCCAGCGCGCCGCGAACGACTCCGATCCTGCTGTCCTGCCACACAGGGCCTCGGGCGGTCATCAGACCACCATCGCCGCCAGGGCCACGAGAACCGCTGGATCCCAGGGGAGGGCGGCGCGCACCGGCAGTGTGACGGGGCCGGCAACGGGACTCTCAGGGACACGCAGGCGCGCGACAAGAGGGGTTGTGGGGGCCAGCTGCTCGTGGACGCTGGCGCCGTCGGGAAAGATGGTGACAAGGATCCAGGGCGAGCCTGGGACCACTGGCAGCTCGACCTCGTCAATGTGTCGGCGCAGCGTGCCACTGGTCGGCAGCCCGCTGGGGATGGGGCGGGGAAAGGTACCTACCCACTGATAGGGGGCCGGCCCAAGCGCGCGGCGCATCTCCTCAGAGATGTCGAGGCGGATGCGGATCCTGGCCGCTGCCGGCACCAGGAGGCTCACGGCCGGCAGGGTTCGCTCGGCGACCCGGTCGGCGATGCGGCGCAGAGCGCCGGGCGCGGTCCCGACGTCGCGCAGGAAGCGGCGGCTGAAAGTGCCCACCGAGGTGTAGCCGACCTCGTGGCAGGTCTCCGCCACACCCAGCCGGTGGGTGATGAGGAGGTGCTTGGCCTCGTGCAGTCTCCATGCGGCCAGGTAGTCCATGGGCGAGGTACCGACGACGGATGTGAAGACCCGAGTGAGGTGGGAGGGGCTGTAGGCGAGATGCGCAGAGAGATCCCCCATGGTGACACGATCACGGAAACGGGTGCGCAGGTAGTGAGTGGCTCGCAGCGCCAGGTCGGCGGCGTTCTCGTCGAGCAGCCGACCCGTCTGCGCACCGTCGACGACTGGGACCGGGCGGGCCGATCCCGGCGACATGAGTCCGTCAGGCGGGTACTGGCACATGGCAACACGTTACACAGCGGTGACCTCCGAAACGCCGACTCGCCTCCTGGGAAGCGGACCGTGTGCACGGCCCGCCCATGGCGAAGAAGGTGGAGTCTCCTTTGCTGAAGGAACCGCCAGCTGATGCCCTGTGACAGGCCGCTTCGCAGACGACCTGTCTTGCTACGCTACAACGGCAGTTGAAGCACACCCAGAAAACGAACCGATGTCGACTCCTCAGAACCAACCCCCGTTCCAGCCGCCGTACCAGCCCCCGTATCAGGCCGTACCTCCTTACGGACAGCAGCGCCCCCGCCCGACTCACGTCGGAAAGCTGGTCGTGGCGATCATCCTGTTCATCCTCGGCCCACTGATGGGACTGTTCATCGGGGGCATCGGTTCCGCCATCGTCGCCGCCAGCATCGCCACCAGTGGAGACGTCGTCACCAACGGAGAGCAGGTCACCCTGAGCAGCAATGACGAACGCGCCCTGTACGTGCCGAAGGACGCCATCGTCAACAGCTGCGCCGTCACTGCACCTGACGGCAAGGAGGTCCCCACCTCTTACAGCGGCGGGATGAACATCTCCAACAACGACGGCGATTTCAGCTCGGTTCTCACATTCACGGCTGACAAGGCGGGAGATTACCGGGTCTCGTGCGAGGGCCTGGATGACACCGACGCGATCCTCGTGGGCCCCACCCTCACGTTCAGCAAGTTCACGGTGCCCGTCGTCGCCGGCCTGGCCACCGGGGCGATCTGCTGGATCATTGCGGCCATCCTTCTCATCCGGCGCCACCGGGCCCTGGCCGCGCAGAATCAAGCGGCATGACCTCGATGAGGAGCCACTAAGCCGATCCCGCGTTCGAGGATCTCGCGCTCCTCCTGCATGCCCGCATCCCCAAGGGGAACATAACGACCGGTCTCCCGGGTCGCACCATGGGCGATCCCCCAGAGCCATATCGCCTCGCACCTGGCGACCAGCTGCTCCTGCCTGCGTTGAAAGCTCCCCCATGTGACACCGGCACCATCCAGGGCCAGGTGCCTCCCGTTGGCGTAGACGACGAAGATCCGGTCCCCGGCGACGAACAGTCCGGAGCGGGACTCCGGCCAGACGCACGAGCGTCTCCCGACGCGAATCCCCTGTTCGTCCACGACGACTCGCTGGAAGCACTCGTAGATCTTGTAGAGCGGATACGCCACGGTGACCGGTCCGAGCAGAAGGAAGAGCACCGCGAAGGCGACATCAGACCCGCTGAGCGGCTTTGTCTCGAAGAACAGCTGCTGACCGCCCATCACCATGAACAGCACCCCCATGCCGATGAGAAAGAGCCCGCCGTTGCACAGGTGTTCCTTGATTCTGCGCCAGACCGGGGTGCAGAACATAAGACGACTCTTTCGCGTCATCTTGTCGGCCCCATGGTTCTGACGAGCCTCCACCAGCCGAGGATCCTCGTGAACCGACTCAGCGTCAGAGACGATCCAACCGTGTCGGCGGACATAATTCAACATGGCCTGGAGAGCAGCAGAGCCCCTGTTGCTGGAATCATCCAGCGTCATGCCAAGAACACAACCTGGAAGCCTGATGAGATCATCACGATCACCATTCACGAGTACGATCCGAGTTCGATCAATTCCTCCTTCGTATCCAGGCGCAGTCATATCAAGCGTCGAAAGTGTGAACCTTGAGAGCACTGACGTCCAAGGACGTCGCTCAGTGAACAGAAGACGCCGCATCTCAACACCGGACTCACTCAGAACAGTTCTACGTCGCGTAACATTCACCCCCCAGAACGTCGGAATACCGAGCATCACAAGAATAATCATGTCATCGGAGCGATCGAAGCCGTTCACCAGCGATCCCAGCACCTGCGCCCCCGTTAACGCCATCCAGGAGACTCCCACAACAGCCGCCGCCATCGCGGCGTACCGAACGGGCACCGACCGCCTCAGGATCAGGCGTCCATCCGAGGTCTCAGTCGTCCATCCTCGCAGTGAATTGCTCCTAACTAGACGCCTGCTCCTGGAACCTCCAGAGGCGTTCCCGGAGCCACCAGAACGGCTCGTAAAAGACATCATCACACGTCACCCTTCCCCAGGAAATGCAATCAATCATCGAATGTGGCCGATGACCTCAATCCTGCACGCACCTCAAACACTTCTCGGTCTCGTTGCATATCTTCGTCCCGAAGACGGATATATCGGTCATGCTCTTCCGCGACACCATGAGTCACCCCCCCAGAGCCATATGGATTCACACTGAGCTATCGCCCTCTCCTGCCGTTTTTTAAAGCCACCGGCCCTCAGACCCGTCGCAGGCAGGGGGACGGGGGAAGCATCGCGCCCCGCTAAGAAGACTCGATCGCCTGCGACATACAAGTCAGAGCGGGACTCCGGCCATGGAATAACCCGTCCCTTAACTTGAATCCCGGCTCGGCAGACCAACGTCCTCCGAAAGCAGGACACTATTCCCACCAATAGAATCACCGCGGGAATGGCGCCAAGAATGAGTAGAGCCACTCCGAGCATTACACACCAAATATCGCGAGCGTCATCCCTGAGTACGTCCTGCGCTCCCGCGAGGGGGAGTGCAGCCATGAAGAACATGATCACACTCCAGTTGCACATCATTTCCTTCAGCTTCCGCACAGCGGGAGCACGATAGGTCAACTCCTTTCGATTCGCGATCGCCTCCCTATCTACCTCTCCGCGAGCCCGGACCATTTCAGGATCTGCCTGAAGATTATCGAGACCGGAGACCACCCAACCTTTCTCCTCGGCGAATGACCAAATCCGCTCAATCATGTATTCGCCTTCCATGCAGGATACGCTTCCCGGCAGCCTGATAAGGTCGTTCAGGGCCCCATTGACCAACATCAATCGATTTCGGTAGATGAACGGGCCATACGGAGAGTGCGTACCAATTTCGATAGTGGAGAAGGTTATTTTCGATCGAGTTACGGGCCAGGGGCGCAACTCCGCGAAGAACAGTCCCTGCATCTCAATACCCGATTCACTGAAAACAGTTCGGCGCCGCAATGTGTTAACCGCCCACGCGAGCGCTCCTACAGTGAGACAGAGAAGGAAGTGAGCATCTCCCGGCGAAAGAGAATCGATCAGGCGCACATTAAGAAGGATCAACCACGCAATTGAGATGAATGTCACTGCCACTGCAGCCAGTCTCACGAATTTCGACCTACGCAGAATCAATCTGCAGTCGTCCTCATGAATACACTTGAGAGTAGCCCACCCCCTAAAGGGATTCTTGAGGCGCACAAAGGAACCGTCTGGGGTATAGCGACCAACACCATCTTCGCCTAGAATGCCGCGGACATTACTTACGTAGAAGTTTTCTCGACGTTCCACTCTCAACACCTCCGCATGGCGCACCGCGGTTCGATGCAGCACCATAGATGGCCCACCTGCCCGCCGTATTATTTCCACTATATTCCCTTACGTCACACAAATCTGCCCGTCACGATGGGCACCACTCACCACCTCGGTGCGACAGAGAGACGGGGGCTCCCACCAGCGAACCGGTGGGAGCCCCCGTCAGAGTCCTTCTCAGGGAAGGCTCTTAGTCGCGATCAGGCATTCTTGGCCTTGGCGATGCGCTCACGGAACTTGGCGAGCTGCTCCTTGATGGCCTCGGGCAGCTTGTCACCGAACTGCTTGTAGTACTCCTCGGTGTCGTCCATCTCAGCGGCCCAGGCCTCGGGGTCGATGTCATACATCTTGGCCCACTCCTCCTCGCCCAGGTCGAGACCCTCGAGGTTGAAGTCCTCGAACTTGGGGTAGCGGCCGGTAACACCGTCGACGGCCTCGACCTCGCCGGAGGCGCGGCGCACGATCCAGTCGAGCACACGGGAGTTGTCGCCGTAGCCGGGCCAGATGAACTTGCCGTTCTCGTCCTTGCGGAACCAGTTGACCTGGTAGACCTTGGGGAAGTTGTCGCCCAGCTTCTCCTGCATCTCCAGCCAGTGCGACCAGTAGTCGGCCATGTGGTAGCCGCAGAAGGGCAGCATGGCCATGGGGTCGTGACGCAGGGAGCCAACCTTGGCGTCCAGGGCGGCGGCGGTGACCTCGGAGGCCACGGCGGAGCCGATGAACACGCCGTGGGCGTTCTCGTACTGCTCGGCGACCAGCGGCACGTTGGTGGCGCGGCGACCGCCGAAGAGGATGGCGTCGATGGCCACGCCCTCAGGGGCCTCCCAGTCGGGGCAGATGATCGGGCACTGCGAGGCCGGGGTGGTGAAGCGGCTGTTGGGGTGGGCGGCCTTCTTGCCCTCGGCGGCGTCAGCCGGGGTGAAGTCGTTGCCCTGCCAGTCGATGAGGTGCTCCGGCATCGGGGCGTCGATGCCCTCCCACCACACGTCACCGTCGTCGGTCAGGGCGACGTTGGTGAAGATGGTGTTGGCCTTCATGGTGTCCATGGCCATGGGGTTGGTGTCGTAGGAGGTGCCGGGGGCGACGCCGAAGAAGCCGGCCTCGGGGTTGATGGCGCGCAGGCGGCCGTCCGGGCCGGGACGCATCCAGGCGATGTCGTCACCGACGGTCTCAACCTTGTAGCCCGGGATGGTGGGCTGAAGCATGGCGAGGTTGGTCTTGCCGCAGGCGCTCGGGAAGGCGGCGGTGACGTGGTACTGCTTGCCGCTCTTCTCATCGGTCAGACGCAGGATGAGCATGTGCTCGGCCATCCAGCCGTCGCGGCGGGCCATGGTCGAGGCGATGCGCAGCGCGTAGCACTTCTTACCCAGCAGGGCGTTGCCGCCGTAGCCGGAGCCGAAGGACCAGATTTCGTTGGTCTCCGGGAAGTGGGTGATGTACTTCTCGTCGTTGCAGGGCCAGGCGGTGTCCTTCTCGTGCTCGGCCAGGGGGGCGCCGACGGAGTGGACGGCCGGGACCCAGGGGCGGCCCTCAGCGATGAGGTCCATGGCGGCCTGACCCATGCGGGTCATGATCCGCATGTTGACCACCACGTAGGGGGAGTCGGTCAGCTCGATGCCGAGCTGAGAGATGGGACCGCCCAGGGGCCCCATGGAGAAGGGGATCACGTAGAGGGTCCGGCCGCGCATGGCGCCGTCGAACTTCTCGTTGAGGATCTTCTTCATCTCGGCCGGGTCGTACCAGTTGTTGGTCGGACCGGCGTCCTCCTCCTTCTCGGAGCAGATGTAGGTCCTGGACTCCACGCGGGCGACGTCGCTGGGCAGGGAGCGCGCGAGGAAGGAGTTGGGGCGCTTGTCGGGGTTGAGGCGGGTGAACATGCCCGACTCCACCATCTCGGTGGTCAGGCGGTCCCACTCCTCCTGAGAACCGTCCGCGAAGTAGACGTTCTCGGGCTTGGCCAGCTCGGCGATACGCGTGACGAATTCGATGACATCCTCTGGGGCGTTAGCCGGCGCGGCAGCTCGGACGTCCTTCTCAGACACAGTCATGCGAGTCCCTTCCTTGGGTATGTTGATCCGGTGAGCGCGCCGTTGCCGGTTTGCTCGGTCGAGGGCAATACTCCCCCACCTGGCGCCCCAGGTCACATCGCCGAAGGTCCCAACTCGGGCTCTCTCCTCGGCCATACCGGCATGTGATCGGCCACATTTGGGAGGATGGCGGCTTTTGCCGCCTTTGAAACAGCGTTGTTCTGCCCTCAGTGAAGGTCCAGTGCGAGCGTGTAGCGTGCCCGCATGTCCGTCGCGCCGTCCTCCGCGTCCAGTTCCACGCACTCCTCGCCGCGCACTCGGCCCCGTCCGCCGGCACACCGGGCTGTCCGACCGGCCGTGGTGGCGACCGCCTCCTGTCTGGCGCTGTCCGCCTGCACCGCCCACATGGACATGACCATCAACTCGCGGGGCAGCTACGACGTCGCCCTGGAGATGCGCGATACGACCGGAACCGTCTTCCCCCAGGGCAAGGCCCCCGACTGCTCGGCCTACTCCGACCCCACCGCTCTGGGCGTGCCTGAGGGCACCACGGTCAAGGCAACCCCGCTCACCGGCGACGACGGACTCGGCTGCCAGGTCACCATCAGCGGGGTCAAGGTCCCCCAGGCATCGCAGGCCGAGCCGAACACGATCGTCGTGCGCGACGGCGACATCTACAAGGTGACGATCCAGCCCTTCCCGTCCGATCCTTCTCAGGACGCCAACGGGACCGGAGGCGCAGCAGGAGGCGCACCGGAGGCCTCAGCCGCGCCGTCGGGCGGCCCGGGCGGGCCCCAGCCGAGCAGCACCTCCTTCAGGGGCGTCGTCGACACCAAGGTCTCAGTCACTTTTCCTGGCGCAGTGACACAGTCCGGTGGGGGCAAGGTCTCGGGCACCACAGTCACCTGGGACGATCCGGACACGGTGGCCAAAGGCGTGAGCGCCTCGGGCTACGCCCAGGACTCCCGAGGCGTGTCGTGGTGGAGCCGCTCCCGTGTTTGGCTGATCGCGGGGCTGATCCTGCTCGGCGGCGGTCTGACTGTGGCCGTCCTGCGGCGACACGGCACCCGTCACGCACCACGGAAGCAGCGCAAGGGCGACGCCGAGTAGCCACCGAGCCGTCACAGCACCGTTCTAGACTCGACGCATGACTCATTCCTCCCGCACTGTCAGGCGACCCGTGGTCGTGGCGATACTGTCCGGCCTCGCACTGCTCCTGGCCGGCTGCGGGGCTCGCTACGACTTCGTCATCCGAGACAACGAGACAGCCGACCTGACCTACACCATGTGGGACTCGTCGGAGCTGTCGCTCATCAGCAGGGAGAGCTGTACCGAGAAGAATCTCGAGAAGTCCACTCCTCTGCCCAAGGGCGTCAAGGCGGTCTACACCTACACGTCCCACAACGGGCATCCGGCGTGTCAGGTCACGGCCAAGTCGGTTGCGCTCAACAAGCTGCAGACCGACGTCTGGACGATCAAGCACAAAGGAGGGCAGTACGTCTTCGACCTGTCCCCCGACGCATTGAGCAAGCTCGGTGACGACAGTTCCCTCCCCTCTTCCCGGAGCGTCACAGGGGGGACGAAGGTCTCGATTACCGTGACCTTTCCCGAAGAGGTGACCAAGTCCAACGGAAGGAATGACGGTAACAAGGTCACCTGGGACAACGTGTTGGAGAACCCTGAGGCTCTCCACGCCGAGGGCGGGGACGGGAAGTTCCACCTGCAATGGTGGATGATTGCGGCGGCCAGCACCGTCGTTCTCCTCATCGTTGTCGGTGTCGTGGTGTACCTCCTGAGGGCCCGCCGAGCCCAGCGACTGACTCCGACGCCCTCATACAACGAGGCCCTTCAGGGGGCCGTGGCCACCGACGCCATGCCTCCGGAGGTCTATATCGGTGGGCCGTATCAGTCTCCCCCCGGCCCACTGCAGCCGATGCAGGGGTCAACCCATCCCTATCCCGTCACCAACCTTCGCGACGGCTATGCCCCCTATGCTGATCCGGGTCTGGGTGCCGGCGCCTTCCCGCCGCCCCAGGTACCCGGAGGCGCGGGCGTCTTCAGCACCTACGGGGCCCAGGAAGAGGGCGGACATCACTCGCCCGGACCGGGGTACACGCAGATGCCCTATCAGGAAGGGCACAGTCCCGCGGACTTCCGGCCCCCGCCTCAGCAGCCCCGGTGACGTTCCACCCGGGTCGGGGAACGGTCCCCATGAGGATCCGGTTACAACCTGGCATCTGAACCGCTACTGTGTGGGCATGACATCTGCCATCACTCGCCGCATCCCTAGACCCTTCTCCGTGTTGACGGCTCTTGCCGCCCTGGCCCTGTCCACGCCCCTCGCACTGGTCGGTGCCCCGGGGCACGCTGCTCCTGCTGCCGACGAGAGCTCCGTCAGCTTCAAAGGCTCCATGGACATCGTGGTCCGCTCCGATGACACGTACAGCCTCAAGGTCGAGATGACCACCAGCTCAGAGATTCCGCTGGAGGACTCGTGCACTGAAGAGGCCTTCAAGACCCCGGGCGCCAAGAGCGTTAAGGATCTGAAGGTCAACTTCAAGGAAGAGGGAGACACCGCCACCTGCACCGCGGAGGGATCCGCGAAGGTCTCCGAAAGCAAGGGAGAGGTGACCCACAAGAACGGCGAGTACATCGTCGAGACCCCCGACTTCGGCATTGGCTCCAGTGACAACGAGAACATCTCCTTCTCTCAGTCGGTGACCTTCCCCGGCAAGGTCACCGAGGCCGACGGCGGTGAGGTCAAAGGCAACAAGGTCACCTTCACCGACGGCTCAGCTCACACGGTGAAGGGCAAGGACGGCGCCATCCCCATGTGGGTCTGGATCCTCGTCGGGGTCGGTGCCCTCGCGCTGGTCGGCGGACTGGCCGCCTTCTTCATCCTCCGCGGCAAGAAGAACAAGGCCCAGGCACCCTACGGGGCTCCCGGCCAGGGATACGACCCGAACCAGGCGCTCCCGGCCCAGCCCGGCCAGGGATATGACCCGAACCAGGCGTTCCCGGCCCAGCCCGGCCAGCAGGCCGGCTACGGCGCCCCGCAGGCCCAGCCCGGCCAACAGACGGGCTACGGCGCCCCGCAGGCCCAGCCCGACCAGCAGACCGGCTACGGCGCCCCGCAGGCCCAGCCCGACCAGCAGACCGGCTACGGCGCCCCGCAGGCCCAGCCCGGCCAGCCTCCGTACGGCAACGGTCAGCCCGGCCAAGGCACCTACTGATTCATTCCCTCCTCCCGGTGTTGTGGCCCCATGATCTGATGATCCGGGGCCACAACACCGTTCTTCGCATCGTCTTCCCCCATGCGGGGCCCCATCAGCGCCGACCATCGAGGGTGAGGACTATGACGGTGACTGCCCCCGGCACCGCATCTCTGACGCACTGGTGGATACGAACACCTTGGACCGCGCTGCATGATGCCTCCGGGGCCGTACCACCCCCTCCCGGCCACCAGTCAGGTCCCACTTCTCCATCTGACGCTGAAGCCCTACGACAACCAGGAACTTCACACCCAGCGGCAGCGGCCCCTACGCCGCGCCCCCTCGCCCCATCCTCGCAACGTGAAGGCCATCCATGCGCTACCCCCTCCTGAGGCACACTCCAGCCACGAGTCTCGTCGGCATGCTCTGTCTCACCGCCTCGCTCCTCCTGGCGGTGGTGACAGTCCCTGCGAGTGCCGCAACCCCTGCAGAGGACTCGGGCAAGAGCACGGCCGGCGTTGAGATCGTCATCAAGTCCGATGACGAGGTGAGGACCACCTTCGTGACCACTGCACCGGCCTCCGGGGAGGAGATCCTGAAAAAGTCCTGCGTCGAGGAGAACTTCTCACAAGCTTCTTCCAAACCCGAGATGACCTTCTCCAACGAGAACGGAACACCGACCTGTAGGGCCATGTTCAACACACCTATATCCAAAAACGACTACGTGAGTCATAACGGGAATGAGTACGTCGTCGACACCCACCTGGACTCCGTATCCGAGGCGGACAAGGAGAAGACGGTGGCCCTCACAGTCATCTTCCCAGGAAAGGTGACGGATGCCGATGGAGGAAAGGTCGAGGGAGACGGACAGAACAAGGTCTCATTCGACAACTTCTACGATCACAAGACCCGAGGTCAGGACAACGCCAAGGCCTCCTCTCAGGCAACATCCACATCCAGCTCAAAAGCTGGACTGACGATCATCATCGTGATGCTCGCGTTCATCGCGGTCGTCGGTGGAGTCATCGCTTTCGTCGGCAACGAGAACAAGAAGAAACGAGAGCAGAAGTACCTGGCTGCGCTGGAGCAGCAGCCTCTCCAAGCAGGTGCGCTCGGCTCCGTCTCCCAACCACTCACGTATCCCGCGCCGACGCAGGGAGGCCCGGCTCCAGCGCAGCCCTTCCAGGCGCAGCCCAGTTATTCGCCCACTCCCCAGCCGTACCAGCAGAGCCCCAATCCCGTACCGTCGGGAACCGGCGGGCTGTACCCGCCGCCGAACCAGAATGGTTACAGCAGCTACTGAGCTCAGCGACACATACTCAGGCCACGCCGATGACAAGGCCCCTCGGGCCTGTCGCAGAGATCCGGGATGCAGGACACGGCCTCACCGGCCACGGGCTGCGCACGGCCGGTCACGCGGCCGGCCGTGCGGTCACCTCGAAGCCATCAGCCGATGAGCGGGTGACGTGAGATCGTGGCTTCACGCCCCGGCCCGACACCGATCGCGGAGATGCGGCAGCGGGCCAGCTCCTCGATGCGCAGCACGTAGTCCTGGGCCGCCTGAGGCAGGTCGGCGAAGTTGCGGATCTCACTGATGTCCTCGCTCCATCCGGGCAGCTCCTCGTAGACGGGGACTGCGTGGTGGAAGTCGGACTGGGTCAGCGGCATCTCCTGGGTGATGGCGCCGTCGATGTCATAGGCGATGCACACCGGAATGGTCTCGTGCCCGGTGAGGACGTCGAGCTTGGTCATCACCAGGTCGGTGAGCCCGTTGACACGTGCCGCGTACCGGGTGACGACGGCGTCGTGCCAGCCGCAGCGGCGCGGCCTGCCGGTGGTGACCCCGAACTCGCCGCCCTCGGTGCGAAGGCGCTCACCCATGTCATCAAGCAGCTCGGTGGGGAAGGGCCCCTCCCCCACACGAGTCGTGTAGGCCTTGACGACGCCGACGACCGAGTCGATCCGGGTGGGGCCCACGCCGGTACCGGTGCAGGCGCCGCCGGCAGTGGGATTCGAGGAGGTGACGAAGGGGTAGGTGCCGTGGTCGATGTCGAGCATCGTGGCCTGGCCGGCCTCGAACAGGACGGTCTTGCCCTCATCGAGGGCGTTGTTGAGCAGCAGCGAACAGTCGACGACCATGGGGCGGACCCGATCGGCGTAGGAGAGCAGCTCGTCGGCGACTGCGTCGGCATCGATGGCGGCCCGGTTGAAGACCTTGAGGAAGAGGCTGTTCTTCTGGTCCAGGGCGGAGTGGACCTTCTGACGCAGGATCGACTCGTCGAAGAGGTCTTGGACGCGGATGCCCACGCGGTTCATCTTGTCCGCGTAGGTGGGGCCGATCCCTCGGCCCGTGGTGCCCAGCTGCCGCGAGCCGAGGAAGCGCTCGGTGGTGCGGTCCAGAACCCGGTTGTAGGAGGGGATGATGTGGGCGTTGGCGCTGATGAGGAGGCTGGAGGCGTCCTTGCCACGGGAGGTGATCTCAGCGATCTCGTTGAAGAGGACCTCCAGGTCGACGACAACGCCATTACCGATGATGGGGGTGACCCCGGGAGTGAGCACGCCGGCCGGCAGGAGGTGGAAGGCGAACTTCTCGCCGTCGATGACGACGGTGTGTCCGGCGTTGTTGCCGCCGTTGAACTTAACGACGTAGTCGACGTCCTGACCGAGCTGGTCAGTCGCCTTGCCCTTTCCCTCGTCCCCCCACTGGGTCCCGACGACGACAACGGCTGGCATGGCTGCTCCCTGGCTTCAGTGACGGCGTGCCGGTGGACACGCCGTCCTCTAGCGTACCGGAGCCGGGTGGAGAGGTCCCCGCCATCGTTCCCCTACCAACCGGACGAAGAGACGATACGGTGGGGTACATGCCTGATGTCGCCGTCCGCCGTTTCTCCGCACTGCGCTCTGCGCTAGTGGCCTTCTTCGTCCTGACCGTATCCGCCGCCCTGGGCGGCGCGCCTGCGTACGGCCTTCCGACAGGCACGGACTCGTCAGCCCTGTTTGAGGTCGCTGCCAAGATCATCGTCGAAGAGGACGACACCTACACGGTGAAGGTGGTCGTGACCGACAACACCAGCGTCGGATTCCTGACCGAGAGCGACTGCGACGGGGACTCATTCAACGGCAACAAGCTCGGCAGCAAAGCGACAGCCACATTCAGGAACAACGGAGACTCCCGAACCTGCACCATCGAGGGCAGCGACAATATCAAGAACAGCAATGGCCAGATCACGCACACGGGTGATGAGTACATCGTCAAGGTCGGCGACTCGACCGAGCCATCCTCCTCACCACAGTCCGATCAGGTGAAGCTTTCCCAGTCCGTCACTTTCCCTGGCAAGGTCACCGAGGCCGACGGCGGTGAGGTTAACGGCAACAAGGTCACTTTCGACAACATGGATCCCCATGAGGTCAAGGGGAAGGCCTCCAGCGCATCGGCCGGCAGCACGCAGGACTCCGAAGGGGAGAGCGGCTCCATTCCCATGTGGGTCTGGGTACTTGTCGGCGTGCTCGCCGTGGTCATCGTGGGCGGTATCGTGGCCGCGGTTGTCATGAATCAGAGGAAGAAGAACCAGGGCCAGTTCGTTCCTTACGCAGCTCCCGCTCAGGGCTACGACCCCAACCAGGCCCTTTTCGGTCAACCGGGTCAACCGATGCAGCAGCCCTACCAGCCGGGCTACTCAGAACCCGCCACCCAGCCCTACCAGCAGCCCTACAACAACCAACCGGGCCAGCCCGGCCAACCGACGCACCAGCCCTACCAGCCGGCCTACACAGAACCCGCCACCCAGCCCTACCAGCAGCCGTACAACAACCAACCGGGCCAGCCCGGCCAACCGACGCACCAGCCCTACCAGCCGGCCTACACAGAACCTGCCACCCAGCCCTACCAGCAGCCGTACAACAACCAACCGGGCCAGCCCGGCCAACCGACGCACCAGCCCTACCAGCCGGCCTACACAGAACCTGCCACCCAGCCCTACAACAACCAACCGGGCCAGCCCGGCCAGGGGCACTAAGAACCCTCAGAGATGTCATGGCCCCGGAATCAGGTGATTCCGGGGCCATGACGCTGCGCGGCCACGCCGCACTCACCGCTGCCACACTCTCGGCACTCAGGGCTCCGACGTCGGTCCACTGCTGAGCGTCGCCATGGTCGAGCGCTGAAGGAGGGCAATGAGGAAGGTCTGGAAGGCAGGCCCGATCAGAACCATGAACCACGCAACCGCGATCCGCACGGCCGGCAGCACCCAGAAGATGATGATCGGCGCAGCCATGACCGCCAGAGCGAGCGCTGTGACTCCAAGACGCCCCACCGCGAGACGAAGCGCGTTGGACAAGTGTCGGGAGACCGAGGCTTCGAAGAAGGCGGCCAGCGGCAGCAGCCAGATGATGATCGCGGCCAGAAGCACTCCCCCGGCCAGCACCAGCCCGGATAACGCACCGCTCATGCCACCGTTCCGCTCCCCCAGGGAGGAGTCGGACAGAAGCAGGTACTCCCAGCCACTCAGGACCACCAGGACAAGCACTGGAAACCACCAGGCCAGGGACTGGCGCAGGTTGAGGCGGAAGGAGCGCCACCAGGCGCTTACGACCGCCGGGTCGTCATCGGCCGCCATCTCACCGGCCACGCGGGCGCAGGCGGTCAAGGAGGCTCCCGCTGTCACCACCGGCAAGCAGCCGGCCAGGGTGAGGACATTGAGGATGACGATGTCCGCCGCTGCGGACCAGGCCCGATAGGCCGGACTGTCGGGGCCGGGGAACAGCGCCACGGGAGCTCCTTCATGCGGACTCGAGCAGTAACAGGTGGACATGATACGGGCGGTTCTCAAGGCCGTCAGTGGGGCCTCAAGAACCGCCCGTATCAGGACTCGTGTGCGGGCATCAGCCCTTGACCGCTCCCGCGGCAACGCCCTCGATGATGTGCTTCTGACCGAAGAGGTAGAAGGCCACGATCGGGACGATGGCGAAGACGAGCATGGCCATCTGGGCGCCCATGTCTCGGTTGCCGTTGGAGCCGACGAGGGACTGGATGACGATCGGAACCGTCTTGTAACGCTCATCCTGTCCGATGACGAGGTTGGGCAGGAGGAAGTCGTTCCACACCCACATGGCGTTGAGGATCGCCACCGTGACCGCCGTCGGCTTGAGCAGCGGCATGACCACCTTGAAGTAGGTCTGCAGCGGCGAGCAGCCGTCCATGTAGGCGGCCTCCTCGATCTCCAAGGGGATCGACTTGATGAAGCCGGCGAACAGGAACACCGACAGTCCCCCTCCGAATCCGAGGTAGAGGACGATCATGCCCCAGGGCGTGGCCAGGCCGAGCATGTCGGCCACCTTGACGGTGGGGAACATGACCATCTGGAAGGGAGCGATCATGGAGAAGGCGAAGGCGTAGTAGATCATGGAGGTCCACCACGTCTTGATGCGGGTGATGTAGTAGGCGGTCATCGCCGTGAGGAACACGATGACGACGACGGAGCCCACGGTGATGAACAGTGACCAGCCTATGGCGCTGGCGAAGCCCGAGAGGGCCAGGCCGGTGGCGTAGTTGTCCAGGCCGGCGAAGGTCTTCGCAGTCGGCAGGGCGAAGGGGCTGTCAGAGATGTAGAACTTGCCCTTGAAGGAGTTGATGAGGATGAAGGCCAGCGGAATGACCCATACGAAGGCCAGGACGGCCAGCAGCCCCACGAGCGTCTTCTGTCCCGACGTCTGCGGAGCGACCTTCTTACCGGCTTGACGGGCAGGGGCGGCGGAACCGGGGGCTTGAGTCTGGACGGCGGTGCTCACGCGTCGACCTCCTTGGAACGAGTGGCGCTCAGCTGGATGAGCGCGATGGCGGCGACGATGAGGAAGAAGATGACGGCCTCGGCCTGGGCGACGCCCTCCTGGCCGATCTTCTTGTACATCGTGTTGACGATGCTGAGCGCGGCCATCTGAGTCTGCTTAGCGGGCGCACCGTTGGTGAGGGCGAGGTTCTGGTCGTACATCTTGAAGGTGTTGGCCAGAGTGAGGAACAGGCAGATGGTGATCGAGGGCATGATCATCGGCAGCGTCACGTTGCGCAGTGTCTGCCACTTGCCGGCGCCATCGATCTGCGAGGCCTCAATGAGCTCGGGCGGAACGTTCTGCAGACCGGCGATGTAGATGACCATCATGTAACCCATGAGCTGCCAGTTGACGAGCATGACCAGGCCGGCCAGCCCCAGTCGCCAGTCGTTGACGATCGTCTGGCCCCAGCGCTGGAGAATCGCGTTGAGCATCACCTGCCAGGTGTAGCCCAGAACGATGCCGCCAATGAGGTTGGGCATGAAGAAGACGGCACGGAAGAAATTGGTGCCGCGCAGCTTGCGGGTCAAGAAGTAGGCCAGGGCGAAGGCACCCAGATTCACCGTGATGATCGAGATGATCGAGACGACGGCAGTGAAAAGGAGCGCCTGCGGGAAGTCGCTGCGATCCCCCAGCGCCCTGGCGTAGTTGTCAGTGCCCACGAACCGAGCATTGGTGAGGGTGCTGAACTTGGTGAAGGAGAGATAGAGCCCCATGAAGAAGGGGACGATGAACGCGATCATGAAGGCCAACAGGGTTGGCCCTGCAAAAACTGGGAAGAACTTTTTCAGTGCCTTGGTCATATCTGCCTCGAGGTGCAACCGGTACCCGCCGGGCAGGCCGGGTACCAGAGGGCTCCCGCCGGGGCGGCAGCACGCGAGCTGAACGGCTCGAACGCGCCGCCCCGGCAGGAGAGGGGATGGGGAGATGAGTCGCCGTCACGATGCCCGCTGGAGCAGCACCCTCGGCGGGAGGCGCGGGCGACTCGCTGGTGTCAGCCCTCCTTGGACGCCTTCTTCTCAGAGGCCCAGGTGGTGACGAAGAAGTCCTTGACCTTCGCCCAGTCCCCGCTGCCGGAGGCGTACTGCGCCAGGTGCTGGCCGAGCTGGTCCTTGAAGTCCTGGCTCGGGAAGGTCGGGAAGACCCACTTGACGGGCGTGAGGTCCTTGTTGGTGATGGCCGCAGCGACCTCCTTACCCAGCGGGTCGGAGGGGGCCAGCTCGGTGTAGGCCTTGTAGGGCGCGATGATGCTGAGCTTCTCGGCGGCGAGCTTGGCGCCCTCGGCGTCGGTGAACAGCCAGGTGAGGAAGTCCTTGGTGGCCTTCTGGTCGCCCTCGGCGGCCTGGGAGTTGATCGTCAGGTAGTTCTCGGTGCCGATGGCGATGTTGGTCTTGTCCTCGCCGGAGACGCCGACGTAGATCGGCATGAAGTGGACGTCCTCGGCCTTGACCGTGTTACCGGAGACCTTGGAGATCTGCGACCAGCCCCAGTTGCCGTTCTGGACCATGGCGGCCTTGCCCAGGGCGAAGTCGGCCATGGAGTCGGTGACCGTCTTGGCGCTGGCCTCGGTGGGCTTGATCGTGGAGTTGTTGAGGTAGAGGTCGAAGATCTTCTTGTAGTTGTCCGAGTAGGTCAGCTTGACCTCGTCGAGGTCGTCGACCTTGGCGTCGCGGTACTCGTAGTAGACGGGGTAGTTGGCCAGGTGGGTCTGCCAGCGCCAGTCCTCACCGGGGGACAGCGAGGTCGCGGCGAAGACACCCTCGATACCGAGGTCGGCCTTCTTGGCCTGCATGTCCTCGACGACCTCCTTGAGCTTGTCGAAGCCCTTGATCTGGTCGACGGCGGTGGCCTTGGCGCCCTCCATGGCGAAGTACTTCTTGAGGATGGCGGCGTTGTAGATGATGCCGTAGCCCTCGATGGCCAGCGGCACGCCCACGACCTTGCTCTCCTCGCCCTTGAGGGCCAGGGACTCATCCGTCAGCTGCTTGGTGAAGTCGGCGTCGGACAGGTCGGAGGCGTACTCCTTCCAGTTGCCGTAGCCCACGGGACCGTTGAGGTTGAACAGCGTGGGCGGGTTGGACTTCGCAACCTCGGACTTCAGGGTCTGCTCGTAGGTGCCGGAGGCAGCGGTGACGACCTTGACGTTCACGCCGGTCTTCTTGGTGTAGGCGGCCGCGATGTCCTTGAACGCCTGCTCCGACTCGGGCTTGAAGTTGAGGAAGTAGACGCCACCGGCGCCATCGGATCCGGACGAGCCCTTCGAGCAGGCCGCCAGGGTCGCGGCGACCGCGATCGCAGCAGTTCCACCGAGCATGGAGCGGCGGGAGATGAGTCGCATTGGGGTCCTCCTTTGGACGCATGGGACAGGCACGGACAGAGGCGTCCGCAAGGTGCGACTGCCGTGTCGCCGGCGGCGGACCCGTCGGCTCAACGGCGACGACCCATCATGGCACACTTTCGCCCACATTGCTGCAAGGTTTGCAATCAGTGGCCCGGGTCTCAGGCTGGTACTCTTCGCGCAGCACGCCGTTTACCCCGGCAGGTAGCGCCGTTCCGCTTCCACCTCGATGAGCACCGCCGTCGCCGCCCCCTTTGCAAGAATGTAACCGATCGGTCAGCCCGTCGTCGGGAGTCTTCCCACCGTCCTCGACGCACACGCGACGTGGCCCCGGCACCACATGGGCGCCAGGGCCACGCACAGCGATCAGTAGCCGTTCATCCCTGTTACGGGGCGATGACTCACTTGCGGGCGGAGCCGACGGAGCCGAGGCGCTCGCAGGCCTCGACGACACGGGCGGCCATGCCCTCCTCGGCGGCCTTGCCCCAGGCGCGCGGGTCGTACTGCTTCTTGTTGCCGACCTCGCCGTCGACCTTGAGGACACCCTCGTAGTTGGTGTACATCCAGCCGGCGACCGGGCGGGTGTAGGCGTACTGGGTGTCGGTGTCGACGTTCATCTTGATGACGCCGTTGCGCACCGCGGTGGCGATCTCCTCGTCGGTGGAGCCGGAGCCGCCGTGCATGACCAGGTCGAAGGGCGAGCTCTTGTCGCCGACCTTGGAGGACAGGCGGTCGCCGAGGCGCTTGGCCACGTCCTCCTGGATCTCACCGAGGATCTCCGGGCGGAGCTTGACGTGGCCGGGCTTGTAGGAACCGTGCACGTTACCGAAGGTCAGGGCGGTGATGTAGCGGCCGTTCTCACCCAGGCCGAGGGCCTCGACGGCCTTCCAGGCGTCGTCGGCGGTGGTGTAGAGGTTGGCGTTCTCCTCACCCTTGATGCCGTCTTCCTCGCCACCCACGGCACCGATCTCGATCTCGAGGACGACGTTGGCGGCCTTGGCGCGCTTGAGCATGTCGACGGCGATCTCGATGTTGTCGTCGAGGGCCTCGGCGGAGCCGTCCCACATGTGGGAGTTGAACATCGGCAGCTCACCGTTCTTGACCTGCTCGGCCTCGATCTCCATGAGCGGGTGGATCCAGTCGGCCAGGAGCTTCTTGGGGCAGTGGTCGGTGTGCAGACCAATGGTGACGGGGTAGAGGTCACCCACGGCGCGGGCGTAGGCGGTGAAGGCGATCGATCCCTTGACGCGGTCGAGGCGCGAGGAACCGGACCAGTAGGCGGCACCACCGTTGGAGATCTGGACGATACCGTCGGACTCGGCGTCGGCGAAGCCCTTGAGGGCGGCGGACAGAGTCTGGGACGAGGTGACGTTGATCGCGGGGATGGCGTACTTGCCGGCCTTCGCGCGGTCAAGCATGTCGGCGTAGGACTCCGGGGTTGCAATGGCCACTGGGTGCCTCCTGATTTTCTGTATGAGTCAGTGGTGCGGGGCCGATTGTTCCACGAATTCGAACCCGCGTGAACCGGATCATGGTCCCAGGTCGGACTCCATGACCTGTTCAGGGCCGGTTTGGCCCTGCCGCCCACGAGGCGGAGCGGAACAGCGGACCGACGGCTCCCGGACTCAGTCGGGCGCCACTCCTGCGTGCTGGAGGATCCAGGTGTGCATGGCCACGGCCGCTGCGGCCGCCACGTTGATGGAGCGGGTGGAGCCGTACTGGCCGATGCGCAGCAGACGGGAGCAGCCGGCGCTCAGCTCGGCGCTGATGCCCTCGCCCTCGGAGCCGAAGACCATGAGGCAGCGCTCGGGCAGATCGGCGGTCTCCAGGGGCTGGGCTCCGGGGCCGTTGTCGATGCCGATGACCTCGTATCCCTCGGCCTGCGCCCAGGTGAGCAGCTCACCGGGCTCGGGGTGGTGGCGCACGTCCAGGTAGCGGTTGGTGACCATGGCGCCGCGCTTGTTCCAGCGACGTCGGCCGATGATGTGGACGCCGGCCACGTTGAATGCGTTGGCGCTGCGCACGATGGAGCCGATGTTGAGGTCCTGGCTGACGTTCTCGATGGCGATGTGCAGCCGATGGGCACGGGAGGCCAGGTCGGCGCGGATCGCCGCGATGGTCCAGTAGCGGTAGCGGTCGACGACGTTGCGCCGGTCGCCCCCTGCGAGCAGCTCGCGGTCGTAGCGGGGGTCGGTGGGCCAGGCCTCGGGGCCGCCGGGCCAGGGGCCGACGCCGACCTGACGGACGTCGGCCGGCCGGTCCTCCTCCGGGCTCAGCGCCGACGCCGCGGGCAGGTGCTCCCCCTCAGGCAGGTCGGCGGGGCTCTCGGGCTCCGCCCCGCCCGCCTGCGGACGTCGTCGGACGCTCACTCCAGGCCGAGGTCGGCCAGACCGAGCGCCGCGTAGTAGGGCAGTCCGGCGGCCTCGATGCGCTCACGCGCGCCGGTGGCCCGGTCGACGATGACGGCGACGGCCCGCACGTCGGCACCCGCCTCGCGCAGCGCCTCGACGGCCTCCAGGGGCGAGCCGCCGGTGGTGGAGGTGTCCTCCAGGACCACCACGGAGCGCCCGGTGACGTCAGGTCCCTCGATGCGGCGGCGCATGCCGTGGTCCTTGGCGGCCTTGCGCACGACGAAGGCGTCCAGGTCCAGGCCACGCGAGGCCGCGGCGTGCAGCATCGCGGCGGCCACGGGGTCGGCCCCCATGGTCAGGCCGCCGACGGCGTCGATCTCGTCGGTGCCCAGCCCCGCCTCCTCGAGCATGTCGAGCATGACATGGCCGATGAGAGGGGCGGCCTCGTGGTGGAGGGTGGCTCGGCGCATGTCCACATAGAAGTCGGACTCGAGGCCGGAGGCGAGGGTGACTTTGCCACGGACAACGGACAGCTCGTTGACGAGCTCGGCCAGGCGGGCGATCTGGGAGTCGTTGGTGCTCACGGTTCCGATGGTAGTGGGATTCGGGGGTTGCGCACCGGCTAGACACCCGATGCGACAAGAGCCCGCCCTCATCCGCGTGGTGCGGAGGGGGCGGGCTCCTGGCTCTCGTGACGGAAGGAGGAGTCAGGACAGGGCGGCCACGGCGGCGTCGTAGTCGGGCTCCTGGCCGACCTCGGGGACCAGCTGGGTGTAGATGACCGTGCCGGACTCGTCGAGAACCACGACGGCGCGCGACAGCAGGCCGGCCAGCGGACCGTCGGCCAGGGTGACGCCGTAGTCGGCGCCGAAGGTGGAGCGGAAGGTTGAGCCAGTGACCACGTTGTTCAGGCCCTCGGCACCGCAGAAGCGGGAACCGGCGAAGGGCAGGTCGGCGGAGACGCAGACCACGGTCGTGTTGTCCAGCTCGGAGGCCAGCTTGTTGAACTGGCGCACGGAGGCGGCGCACACCCCGGTGTCCACCGAGGGGAAGATGTTGAGGACCACGCGGCGGCCGGCCAGGGACTGGCTGGTGAGCGGGGCGAGGTCGGCGCCCACGAGGTCGAAGGCGGGCGCGGTCGAGCCCACAGCGGGCAGCTCGCCGACAGTGCTGACAGGGTCTCCGTGGAAGGTAATGGAAGCCATGGTGTGATCGTTGCAGGTCGCGGCTCCCCTGGCCAGTGGGGGCACTCAGCCCTGGGCGGAGCGCTCTGGCCCGACCACCCGGCGCACGAACCAGCGGGGGGCCAGACGCAGTACGGCGTTGGCGCTGCGGTAGCGCAGGCTCGGGGTGCAGATGACCTGGCCGCGCCGCACCGCCGCCAGGCCGTCGATGGCCACTCGCTCGGCGTCCAGCCACAGCGGCTCCTTCCACTGGGTCTCATCGATGCCGGCCGCCGCGTGGAAGCCGGTGTGAACCAGCCCCGGGCACAGCGCCGTGGCGGTCACCCCGGTGCCGGCGAGCTCGGCGGCCAGTCCCTCGGTGAACCGCAGTACCCAGGCCTTGTGCGCCGCGTAGGTGCCCATGGCGGTGTACGCGGTCATGGAGGAGACGTTGAGAATAGCGCCGCGACCGCGTTCCACCATGGCTCCGGCCGCTGCATGGGAGGCCACCATGACCGCCCGGACCATGACGTCGAGGGCATCCTCCTCGCGGGCCAGATCTCCCCCGATGAATCGCTGCCCCAGACCGAAGCCGGCATTGTTGACCAGGAGCCCCACGGGCTTGCTCTTCTCACGCAGACGCTCAGCGACGAGCTCGAGCTCATCGCGCTCGGACAGATCGGCCTGCAGGGTCTCCACCTGGACGCCTGCGAACTGCCGCATCTCCTCGGCCACCTCCCGCAGTCGCTCGGGGGTGCGCGCCACGAGGACGAGGTCGTGACGTGCCTGGGCGAGCTGCCAGGCGATCTCCAGGCCGAGGCCGCTCGTGGCTCCAGTGACAAGTGCTGTTCCCATGGCGGCAGACTACGAGAGCTCGTTGAGTGCTTGATGGGAATCGGGCACCGGCTAGTCTGCTGCCATGCGCCTGGCCACTTGGAACGTCAACTCCATCCGCACCCGCGTCGACCGCGTCCTGGCCTTCCTGGAGCGCGAGGATGTCGATGCCCTGGCGATGCAGGAGATCAAGTGCCGCCCCGACCAGTTCCCGGTCGAGCCCTTCGAGGCCGCGGGCTACGAGCTGGCCATCCATGGCCTCAACCAGTGGAACGGGGTGGCGATCGCCTCGCGAGTGGGACTCGACGACGTCGCCACCTCCTTCCCGGGCCAGCCCGCTTGGGCGGCCAAGCCCGAGGCCGAGCCCACCGTGGAGGCCCGGGCGCTGGGGGCGACGGTGGGTGCGGCGTCTGATGCGACGCCGGTGCGCCTGTGGAGCCTGTACGTGCCCAACGGCCGCGAGCTCACTCACCCGCACTACACGTACAAGCTCGACTGGTTGCGAGTGCTGCGCGACGACGTCGCCGCCTGGCTCGGGGACGAGCCCGATCTGCCGCTGGCGCTGGTGGGTGACTGGAACGTGGCACCGCGGGATGAGGACGTGTGGGACATGAGCGTCTTCGAGGGCGCCACCCACGTCTCCGCCCCGGAGCGTGAGGCCTTCGCCGCCTTCACCGAGGCGGGCATGCACGAGGTCACGCGCGAGCGGGTCACCAACTACACGTACTGGGACTACCAGAAGCTCCGCTTCCCGAGGAACGAGGGCATGCGCATCGACTTCGTCTACGCCTCTCCGGCCCTGGCGGGCCGCGTCACCGGCGCCGCCATCGACCGTGACGAGCGCAAGGGCAAGGGCGCTTCCGACCACGTCCCCGTCATCGTCGAGGTCGACTGAGGCCGAGGATTGACGCTCTTCAGCCCCGGATCCGACAGCACCTCACATGAACCGCACTTCTTCACGAAGCAGGAGTCCGGGACAGCCACTGTCGAGCCACTAGGACGGCGACACCCCACCCAGACAAATAAGACCAAAGCCCTAGGGGACTACTACCCATCCCAGCCAGGACCACGAAAACACACCTCAGCAGCAGGCTGTCGAAATCACCTTCGATATTCGGATTCACCTACGACAACAACGCTTCGCACGCCCCACAAAACATATTATCTTGTTCGGTCGAAACTGAATATTCCTCTCTCCCTGTCGC
Source organism: Actinomyces stomatis (assembly GCF_031292835.1). Lineage (NCBI taxonomy): Bacteria > Bacillati > Actinomycetota > Actinomycetes > Actinomycetales > Actinomycetaceae > Actinomyces > Actinomyces stomatis. The sequence goes on along the minus strand of NZ_JASPEP010000014.1, from coordinate 32,603 downwards.
CTCAGGAGCCAGATTCACAGCCGAATTCACTGACCAACGGCGCTATTCTCGCGCCATGAGCTCCTCAAAACTCTCCCCAGCGCGTCGAATCGCCATCACCCTTCTTCCCATTACCGCCCTGTCCCTGGCCGCCTGCGGCAACCTGCCCTTCGGCTCCAAGGAAGCCTCCCCCACCGCGGAGACGAGCACCACCACCCCTTCGCCCACGCCCACCCCTACTCCGTCCGCGTCGGCCTCCGCCACAGACAGTGCCACTGAGATGGCCTCGGCCACCGCTTCGGAGACTCCCTCGGAGGACCCCTCGGCCTCGGCGGAGGCCACCACGAACGGCCTGACCCCTGAGAACAGCAAGGGGCGCGAGCTCAGACTCTCCGACTTCCAGAAGCCGCCAGTGACGAGCGGTTGGGAGGAGAAGCGCTACGACGTCGCCTCGATCACCAACACCATGGGAATCGGCACCAATCTGGATTGGCAGAACAGCGACGAGATTGAGCTGCGCCTGGCCAACAAGTTTCAAAAAGTCACGTTCACCGCGGGTCAGGCCAACGACTCCAAGAGCTCCAACCTCATCATGAGGGTCGCGATCTTCGCTGACGGCAAGGAGGTCGAAACAGTTGACGTCCCCTTCAATGACGCCCACGCTTTCGAGGTCAAGGCCGCGAACGTCAACGCCTTGAAGATCACTCTCACACCTCTCGACCAGAAGCAGGAGACACCGCCTTACACCGAAAGCACCACTGGCGTCATCCTCAACGTCAAGGCCGAGTGATGACCGGCAGGCCACCGTCGCCGGTGCGCCTGCTCTACAAGGCACACAAAACCTACAAGGCCAGGATCTGGTCGCCGAGCTCGGACCATGTCCGCCGGTGAACCGTCCCGAAGGGCCGGCCCCCCAGGAAGACGGCCTGGCGCTCGGCGACCGGATCCACCCAGATGAAGGAGCCCGACTGGCCGAAGTGCCCGAAGGTCTGCTCGCTGTTGCCGGCCCCGGTCCAGTGCGGGGACTTGGCTCCACGCACCTCGACCCCCAGACCGAAGGGGTTGGGGGTCTGTCGCCCGTAGCCGGGTAGGACGCCGTCGAGGCCGGGCAGGACCGGTGTGCGGGCGCGCTGCGCGAGCGCGGGCGAGACGAGCCTGGGCGCGGCCAGCTCACGGGCGAACAGGGACAGGTCGCGGGCGCTGCCCTCCCCGGAGTGGGCGGGCGAGCCGGGGATGAGGACGCTGGCCATCCCCAGGGGCTCGAGCACGGTGGTCTCCACCCAGGTCTCCAGGGGCGTGCCGGTGGCCTCCTCAAGGCGCTCCCCCAGGATCTCGATGCCGCGGTTGGAGTAGATGCGGCGCGTGCCCGGGGCCGCCAGGCGCTCATCGGAGTCGGCCGCGATCCCCGAGGAGTGGGACAGCAGGTTCTCGATGGTCGCACCGTCGGGAGCGGGCGCGCCTGCGGGGGCCTCCAGGTCCAGCAGTCCCCGATCGACGGCGATCAGGGCCGCCCAGGCGACGATCGGCTTGGTGACCGAGGCGAAGGGGAAGATCTCATCGACGTCCCCGGCCTCGAGGAGCACGCCGTCGCCCGCGGCCGGCTTGCCGGTCACGACGAGGGCCGTCGGGAAGGGGAAGGCGGCCAGTGCCGGCAGGGCAGAGGTCTGTGCCTGAGAGGTGTCCGGGGTGGTCATCGCTCCTCCTCACCTGGATCGGCTCTCGACGTGGCGGGCCGAGCGCCCTCGTGACCGTACCCTACGCCTCGAGGGTCGGCTCCCCACCACCGTCCATGAGCCGTATGGCACGGCAGCGAGCACAGGACACCGGGAGCTGGTCCGGGCCGTCCCGGAGGAGCCCCGGCGCGCCGTGAGTCTGCGAAACCTCCCGGCTCGCGAGAGGATCGGGCTGATGCCCTTCTACCACCGCCCGCCCGCCGACCGCGGCCCGTTGCGCCCCCGCTCCCCCATGGCTCCCGGTCAGGCGGCCCCCGCCCCCACGGCCGCTGAGCTGTCCGAGGCCGCCGGTGTCGGCTACGCCGTCGTCGACCTGGAGACCACCGGCCTGTCCCCCACGACCGACTCGATCCTGGAGGTCGCGCTCGTACTCACCGACGCCGCCGGGCGCGTCGAGCGCAGCTGGTCCACGCTCATCGACCCCGGCGCGGGCGTGGACGTGGGCCCCACTCATATCCATGGTCTTATCGCCGAGGAGCTCATCGGGGCGCCTGGTTTCGATGAGGTCGCCGACCTGCTGGTGGCCGACCTGGCCGGGCGGGCAGTGGTGGCCCACAACGCCCGCTTCGACGTCGGCTTCCTCACCCAGGCGCTGGGGATGCGGGGGCTGCTCGACCGCGGCGCGCGGGTGCCGCGGGTGTGCACGATGGAGTGGGCACGCCACTTCATGACGACGCCGTCGCGCCGGCTGACCACCTGCTGCGAGGTGGCCGGGGTGGAGATCGGCCGCCACCACAACGCGCTCGACGACGCCCTGGCCGCCGCCGGCCTGCTGCGCCACTACCTGGCGGTGGGGGCACAGCGGGGCGAGGAGCCGGTGGCTTGGGCCCGCTCGCTCGTGGAGGCTCGCCGCTTCACCGGCTGGCACTGGGATGCGGCCAGGGCTCGGGCCGGCGTCGAGCGTCTCACGGAGCGCACCACGCCCGGTGCTGAGCGTGCCCGCCCCGAGCCCGAGTCGGCGGGGCCAGGTCAGTAGACCTCAGGGCTGCGAGTGAAGGCTGGGGCACCGGTCCTGTGCGCGCCCGGCTCTTGCCTGCTCCGTCAGCCGGATGCGGCTCGGACGTCAGCAGCGGCAAGGATGTCCAAATCTGCAGCAAAGGCCGGTTCTCAGCTTCGAAGGCGGAAACAGAACCGCAGGATTCTGCGAATCGTGTGGTGGCTCTTCACGGGTGCCGGACCCTTTGCTGCAGATATGGACACCACCGACCGGTTCCGCCCCCTCCAGCGGCCCGGGGCGAGCCATCGAGCCAGGCCGGTCCGCTCGGGATCAGGACCACCGGGCCGGATGTCGCCGCGCCGCCCCTGATCGGGGACTTACTTCTCCCACGAGGACTGCGTTCTCCTCCAGACGACTGGGGTACGGCCTCAGTCATCTGGAGGAGAAGTACGTTCTGGACGGGAAACGCAGTCCTCGGTTCAGCCGACCGCGCCCCGGCCGGCTACTCCACATCCCACAGGACGTGCCGCCCAAGGGCTGTCTGCACGGGCCACAGCCCCACGGCTCGGGGCGCCCCGGCCTCATCGACCAGCACCCGTTCATCGCGCTGTAGGTCACGACGACGGCGCCCTCAAGGGACCGCGCGGCGCCACGCCTCCCGGCGAGGCCCCTCAGGCCTCCTCGGCGTCCTCGCCCAGGGAGACGAGGAATCCGTCGTCGTCCACGGCCACCCCGGAGACGGCGGTGACCAGGACGGTGGCGAGATCCTCGACCAGGTCCCGGGCCGTCTGACGCTCACGGCGCCGGGAGCGGGAGACCACTTCGGCGTAGGCGTCGGCCTGGTCCCGGGGGATCCAGCGCAGGTCGTAGGACAGGACCGCCCCGCGCGCCCAGGGCTCGCCGCGCACGGCCAACGGCAGTCCGTCGGTGGCGCCGGCACGCACCTCGATGCGCCCCCAGCCCTCGTGCTCTGGGTCGACCGGGGTGACGACCGCGTAGCCGTCACGCACCTCCTCAATGACGTTGCCGGTGGCGGCGGCGACGATCTCCTGACGCATCGTGTCCTGGCGGACCTTCTCCGAGCCGCGCCAGGCCTTCTCGAAGACGTCCGGGCCGATGCGCTCGACAAGGCTCTCCAGCTGCTCGGGGTCGATGGCATCCAGTCCGACGGCGCCCCGGGGCTGCACGGCCTCCAGCGCGGTGCTCACCTCGGGGGCCACGGACTGCAGGACGGTCACCAGGTCCTCCGGGCCGAGCCACACCGGGGCGTAGACCGTCAGGGAGGCCGAGACCTCCGGGCTGGGCTCGACCAGGACCGGATCCTCCTTGTCCCCACCGGGAATGAGGCGCAGAGCGCCGGCAAGGCGCCGGGCGATGGCGCGCAGGCGGGTGAGGGCCACCAGCTCGGCCCCCGTGGGCTGGGCGTGGGGGAAGGCGTCGGAGAGCGGGTCCAGGCCGGCGAGCTCGGCCGGCAGGGCTCCGGCACGGATGCGGGGGCAGTCCAGGATCATCAGCTGCGTGGTCCACTCCGGAGCACCCAGGAGGCCGCGCATCTCGGCGTCGACCTTCCAGGGCCCCAGCAGGGAGACCCCGGGGAAGAGCTGGAGGCTGGAGACCCCCACCCAGCCGGACTGGATGTCCTGGGACAGGGCCAGGGCCTCGACCTCGTCGGGGGCGACGTCGTCGGCCAGGAGCAGGACGTGGTTGGTGTCCAGCAGCCCGACCGGCAGCATGGAGGCAGCGGTGAAGGTGCCGGTGTCGGTGGGCAGCGAGACGGCGAAGTCGGTTGAGTCGCTCATGCGTGCTTCTCCTGGGAGGTGGGAGCGGCGCCGTCGATGGGGGCCGCCGGGGTGTCGGGGATGCGGGTGCGGTGGAAGGACTGGTGGGAGCGGGAGGCCGTCGGTCCGCGCTGCCCCTGGTAGCGCGAGCCGGTGGCGCCCGAGCCGTAGGGGGCCTGGGCGGGGCTGGACAGGCGGAAGAAGCACAGCTGCCCCACCTTCATCCCCGGCCAGAGCTTGATGGGCATGGTGGCCGTGTTGGACAGCTCCAGGGTGACGTGCCCGGTGAATCCCGGGTCGATGAATCCGGCGGTGGAGTGGGTCAGCAGCCCCAGGCGCCCCAGGCTCGACTTGCCCTCCAGGCGGGCGGCGACGTCGTCGGGCAGTGTGATGCGCTCGTAGGTGGCCCCCAGGACGAACTCCCCGGGGTGCAGGACGAAGGGCTCGTCGGCACCGACGTCGACCAGGTGGGTCAGCCCCTCCTGGTCGGCGGCCGGGTCGATGACCGGGTAGCGGTGGTTGTCGAAGAGACGGAACCATCGGTCCAGGCGCACATCGATGGAGGCCGGCTGAATCATCTCGGGGTCGTAGGGGTCGAGGACGACCCGCCCGGCGTCGAGCTCGGTGCGGATATCGCGGTCTGAGAGCAGCACGGGCCCGATTGTGCCAGGTCCTCCGGGAGGCGTCACACGAACTCCGGCCCCGAGGGCTCCGGCAGCGCCGGGCCGTCACTCAGCCGCTCAGCGGCATGCCGGAGGCGTCAACGCCCCACGGCGACTCGCCGGGGCGGGCCACCAGGATGAGGATGCCCTCGATGAAGGCCCAGATGGCGATCGGAACGGCCAGGAACCCGCAGGAGAAGAGCGTGCCCAGGAGCTGGAAAAGAGCCTTGCCCGTGTAACCCAGGTAGAAGTTGTGGATACCGAAGCAGCCGAGGAACAGCGCCAGGATGCCGGCGGCCACCTTGGACTTGCTCGAGTAGACGGGGGGACCGTAACCGGGGACGGGACCGTAGCCGGCAGGCGCACCGTAGCCGGGAGGGGCGCTGTAACCGGGCTGGGGCCCGTAGGCCCCTTGAGGGTCGTACCCCGGCTGGGCACCGGGATCATACTGGCCGCCGTAGGGCGGGTACCCGTCTGACGGGTAGTCCGTGGGGACCGAGCCCGCGGGCAGCGCCGGCACGTCCGGGTGAGGGCCCACAGTGGGCTCGTGAGGGTTGAAGGGATCAGTCATGCGCTCACCACATGTGTCAAGACGTCAGGGAATCCGTCAGTGAGTGTAGCCGGTGAGAGCATCGCCGGCACGGTCCACGGGGAACCTCCGAAGGCCGATTTGCGCAGACGGCCGGAGTCTGGGTTAGACTTCCGCACGCACCTGGGACTCACGTCCGCCGGTGCCATGCGGGTGTAGTTCAATGGTAGAACTTCAGCTTCCCAAGCTGACAGCGCGGGTTCGATTCCCGTCACCCGCTCCAGGCCGAGGGCCCGGACCATCACGGTCCGGGCCCTCGTTGTCGCTGTGCTGCGCAGACGGGGACATTCGACGCCGTCGGGTGCAGGGCTGTACGGCCGGGGACGTTCGACGCCGTCGGGGACAGGATTCCTGTCCCCGCACGCGTGACATGCCCCCGTGGGCAAGAAAATGTCCCCGGCAGCGTGGAGTGACCCCACCGCAGGACGCCGGACCTATTGACACGCCCTGCCACCCGCCGACTTCGCCGACCCGTGGACGGCAAACCGGCTCATCTCTAGACTTTCTGCATGCCAGATCATAAATATTCTGTGCGCGTGGAGTGGACAGGCAACCTGGGCACGGGCACGTCCGGATACCGCACTTACTCACGCGACCATGATGTCCGGGGCGCCACCGCCGACCTGCCGGTGATCCACGGATCGGCGGATCCTGCGTTCCGAGGGGACGCTCACAGGTGGAACCCGGAACAGCTCCTGCTCGCCTCGCTCGCGCAGTGCCACATGCTGTGGTACCTCCACCTCGCAGCAGACGCGGGCGTCACCGTCACCGCCTACTCAGACACCCCTACCGGCATCATGCTCGAGCACCCAGGCGGAGTTGGGGAGTTCACTTCAGCAACCCTTCGCCCCGCAGTGACCATTGCCCCCGACAGCGATCCTGAGCGTGCAGCCGCACTGCACGACCGAGCCTCCGAGCACTGCTTCATTGCCCGATCAGTGAACTTCCCAGTCCACCACGAGGCCGTCATCACGACTGAGCAATAGGAGGCGAGGCCCCCTTCACCCCTCCGCTCTCGGCCCACCCCCTTCGGGGCGGCACCGGCGTCGTCGGCCGGCGCCGCCCGTCTGGGTCAGGACAGGACGGCCTGCAGGTTCACCTGGGCGCTGTTCAGGATGCCGGCCGGGTCGCCTCCGGCCAGCCCGGGCAGCTCGTTGTCGAAGTTGGCGATGATGTCCGAGGTGCCGGAGGCGGAGGGCACGGGCTGGGAGTACTCGACGCCGGCCTGGAAGGCCGCCTGGTCGGCGTGCTTGCCCTTCCAGGTCTCGCCGGCGGCCTTGCCCGCGGGGACCGTGCCCGCCGCACCGGCCAGGGCCACCTGCTGCTCGGCGGCGGTGAGGTACTCCACGAGCTTGATGGCGTCGGCCTTGTGCTTGGATGCCTCGACGACGCCGTAGAAGGTGGGGAACTGCAGGGTCCCCTTGCCGCCGCTGCCGGCCGGCAGCTCGACCACCTTGTAGGAGACGCCCGAGTAGGTGTCCGCCAGGGTCCTCACCAGGGCCTCCGTCTCGATCACCATAGCGGCCTGTCCTTGCCCGAAGGCGTCGGCGGCGGAACCGGCGGGGAGGTCGGCACCCCAGCCGGCCGACCCGGAGGACAGGAGCTTCTTGACCTGGCTGAGCCCCGCCACCGAGCCCTCGGAGGAGGCCGTGGCCTTCGTGCCGTCGGCGCTGGTCAGTCCCCCACCGCCCTGGATCAGGAAGGCCCCCACGCGCGCGTAGGAGGCGTCGAGGGTCAGGCCGACGAAGCCACCGGAGGTGAGCTTGGCGGCCACCTGGTCGAGCTGCTCCCAGGTGGTCGGGTAGTCCGACTCGCTCAGGCCCGCGGCCGACCACAGTGAGGTGTTGAGGTACAGGGCGAGCGTGGAGACGTCCCTGGGCGCCGCACTGATCCTCTCCTGCCGGGTGGCGCTGGTCAGCAGCGCGGGGTGCGCGTCCTTGACGGCGGCCGATCCCTTGTCCCAGGAGTGCAGGGAGCCCGCGTAGCTGGACAGCTGAGCCGGATTGAGGACGACGACGTCGATGGTCGGCTCGGCCGTGATCCCGCGGGCCAGCTCCTGGGAGACGTCGGAGACGGGCTTGACGTCCACCTCCACCTTGGTCTCCTTGGTGAATGCCTCCACCGCCTTGGACAGCGCCTCCGCGGCGGCATCACCCGAATCGGAGACGATGAGCGCCATCTTTCCCTCCTCGGTGGCCTCGTCCTTCGACTTCGACGAGCAGGCGGCAAGGGTGGCCGAGACGGCCAGTCCCAGGGAGGTCAGGCCGAACGTCCTGCGGGTCAGCATCATGTGTTCTCCTTGAGGGAATCCCGGAGTGCCCGGGAGCGGGGTGAGCCCGGGGCCGCAACGGCGCCTGTGGGCTCTCGGTGAGCGACGTCGGGCGGGGACGGCGGAAGGGCGCTGCGGGCCCCACGTCGCCAGGAGGAAGCGTAGGCCATGTGGGCCGCGGGCTCGGACTCGGCCCCCGCCCTCATCTCACAGGAGGTCGCGCAGGGCCAGCACGACGACGCCGGTGGCCAGGGCGTCCACGAGGAACCAGCTGGCCAGCCACAGTCCGGCGGGAACCCGGGTCAGGTGGGCCAGGGTTCGGTGGTCCTGCTGCGGGTCGCGTGAGGCGGCGACATCACGCAGAGAGTCCCAGGCCCCCACGAGAAGAGCCAGCCCGATTCCGGCGACGACGCCGTCGCGCCACTGTCCGCCCCACCACCACAGGGCCCCGGTCAAGACTGCCACGAGCAGGACGAGCAGAACTGTGCGCACTGAACGGGACATGACCAGCAGGACCGCCAGGAGGACCAGCCCGAGCAGCAGGACCGCGCTCGCCCAGCCGTTCAGTGCCAGAAGCACGACGACGGCGCCCAGGACCGCGGGTGCCGGGTAGCCGGCCCAGGAGGTGGCCACCCGGCCGGGTCCGGTGGACTTGCCGGCGGTCACGGCGTGCCCGGACAGGTCCCGGCTGACGACGAAGCCGAGGAAGCGTCGCCCCACCATGAGGCCGACGGCGGCGTGCCCGGCCTCGTGGACGATCGTCACCAGGGTGCGCCCCCAGCGGCGGGCCGGGGCCCAGGCCAGGACGATGAGAAGGATCGCCAGCGCCGGCCACAGCACGCCGGGATCCAGGCCGACGAGGCTCGAGGCGCGGGCCAGCAGGTCGTTCCAGGTGTCAGTCCAGCTCAGGTTCACGGGCGGAAGTCTGCCAGGCCCACCTGCGTGCGCGGCAGCCCGTGGCTCACGCTGTCAGCCAACCGCACTGTGATGAAGCGAACCGGGGGCCTCGGTGCCCTCCAGTGGCTCGGTGGCGTGGGGCTGGGGGATGGTCGGGACGGCGTGGGCGGGCTGACGCGCCCCCACCGCCCGCAGCACGAAGGCGTCCAGGCTCTCCAGGTAGGCCCGGCGCTGCTCCGGGTCCGTGGGGGTCGGGCGCCCACCCATGACGGTGGCGTGGATGAGGGGGATAACCTGCTCGGGCTCCTGGGCGGGGATGAGTCCCCGGTCCATGGCGTCGGTGAGGATCGAGGAGAGCATCTGGGCCAGGAGCGCGCCGTGGGCCTTGAGACGGCCGGCCGTCCCGCGCGAGACGGCCCCCGACAGAGGCCCGGACGTCGGGAAGTGGAAGTGCCGGGCGATGAGGGCCTGCTGGCGCACATAGATGCGCAGGCGGTCGATCGGATCCTGGGTGCCGGCCAGCGCCCGGGAGAGCTCCTCGGCGTAGCGGCCGGCCTCGTGCTCCATGAAGGCCAGGAGGAGGTCCTCCTTGTCCGCGAAGTGGTTGTAGACGGCTGTGCGCCCCACACCCGCGTGGTTGGCGACGTCGGACAGGGTGATCTTGTCGAAGCTGCGCCGGCTCATGAGCTCGGAGAGGGCTTGGAACAGGGCCGTGCGCGTACGCTCTCGATGCTCGGCCAGTGAGGAACCCAGGATCTTCGGCATGAGGCAACCCTAACTTACGAGATGACGCGAGTGATAGAAGTGTCAGGAAACTGTGCAGGGGTGACAGGGCGGCCCTGCTGACGCCCCTCGAGCGCGCGGCCCTTGGGACGGTCGGCCCGAGGGCTCGGCCCCGTCGCCATCGTCTCGGCCCCCATCAGCGCCCCAGGGCGGTCACGAGCGCGTCGATGATGGGCAGGTCCGCCTCGAGCCACGGCAGCCGGCGCAGCCGATCCGGTGGGTCCAGGCGCACCCACTCCAGCCGCTGGTGGTCGGTCCCGGCTCTGCCCCGGTCCCCGGGGCGGGCGGGCTCGGCCAGCCACACTCGCATCCTGAAGCCGTGCATGGCCGGCCACGCCGGGGCGTCGTCGCCGGGACCGCCGTCCGGCGGTGCCGGAACCTCCAGCTCCCGGGGAGCGATGAGCTCGGGCCCCAGGCGGGCACTCAGGCGGATCTCCTCGTCCAGCTCGCGGGCCAGGGCCTGCTCGGGCCGCTCGGCGGGCTCGACCTTGCCGCCGGGAAGCTCGAACTGACCGGCGTGCTCGGGCGGGTAGGAGCGGGCCGCGCACAGCAGCGCCGTCGGATGCTTCAGGTCGTCCAGGACCGCGGCCGCCACGACGAGACGGGAGGCCTTCACCGTGTCGGAGCCGCTCACCAGGGCTTCCCGCCTCCGCCGCTGCCGCCGGGCTCCTCGGTGGTCCCCGCGCTGCCGTTATTGCGGTCCTTCAGGCGCTTGGCCCGGTCATCGACCGGGGTCGGGGACGGCTGGGTGCTCGGGGAGCTGGAGGATGTCTCACCCGGTGAGCTCGACGCCGACGACGACGGGTCCGAGCTCGGATCGCCGCTGGGCTGCGACGACGGGTTCGAGCTCGAGCCACTGCTGGGCTGCGACGACGGGCTCGAGCTGGGGTCACTGCTGGGCTGCGACGACGGGTTCGAGCTCGGGTTGCTGCTGGGCGTGGCCGAGGGTGTCGGACTCGGGGAGGGATTCTGCTGGGGCGGGGGCGGCACCTCGCAGGCGTCGGCCGCCTTCTTGGCCGCCTCGATGTGCTCGGTCACCGCCGAGGAGCTTCCACTCTCCTGAGCCTGGGCCGCCAGTGTGACGTGGGCGACGTACAGGTTGGTGCGCACCATGCATTCCGGGGAGCCGGCCTCCTTCGTCTTGGTCTTCGAGTCGACCTCGGCCTTGGGGGCCTCACTGAGAGCCTGGTTGAGGGTGGTGACCGCGGAGGTCGGGTCCTTCGCGGCGAGCTGACCGGTTCCCAGGTTGAAGTGGACGCGCCACTGCTCCAGCCAGGGGTTGATCGTGGCGACCGTCCGGTAGCGCGACAGTGCCGTGTCGTAGTGGCCGGCTGCAGCGGCACGGTTTCCGGCCAGGGAGATGAGGAAGATCGACCCGAGCCACAGGGAGACGATGGTGGCCAGCGCGGCGGGCACCCCACCGATCGCCAGGAGCCGACGGCGCCGTTTGAGGCGCGCCTCTCGCCGCAGGGGATCCTCCGGAGCCGAGGGGTCCGGTGAGGAGGCCCCGTCATTCGAGTCCGACTCCCGCAGGTAGTCGACCTCCTGCTCCGAGGGGACGCCGTCGACTCCTGGCGCACCCTGCGCACCGTCGGCGGCGCCGGGCTGCATCCCGCTCCGCCCCTGCCCGGGGACCTCACCGGGGCTGTTTCCTATCGTCATCATCTTCCCCTTCCCATGAGAAGACGCAGGCGACGGTCGGCTCGCATGAGATCGATGATCTCCCACAGCAGCAGACCGAAGGCGATGAGTCCCAGGGGCCAGGTCAGGTACACCCGGCTGTTGGTCTTGGTCCGCCCGTCGGAGGAGACGGCCTCGATGTCGAGGTTGGTGAACTTGCTCGTCGGGTCATCACCCGACCCGCCGGTGCGGTGGAAGTAGGGCAGTCCCATGTCCTTGGCCACGCTCTGGAGCTCGTCGGCGTCGATCTTCGACACCCCGGGCTGCCCGCCCTGGCCGTCGGTGATGTAGTCGGACTGGGTGTGCTCGCCGGTGGACGGCGAGCCGTCGTAGCTGCGCATCTTCCCGCCCTCGGTGGAGCCGTAGCCCAGCACCGCGCCGCCGTCGACGACGCCGGCCAGTGACTGCCAGGAGATGCCGGCGCTGTCGGCCGCCAGAGCGCCGCGCCCCTCATCAGTGGCCTCGCCGTCGGAGAAGATGTAGACGAGGCGGATGTCCTTGGGGTCGGACTGGCGCGACTGCGCCAGCGACTCCCCCAGCAGCGGAAGCGCCACCTCCAGCGAGGAGCCGGTGGCGTGGCCCGTGACCTCCTGCTTGAAGGAGCCGATCCAGGCGTCGACGGCGTTGGTGTCGTGGGTCAGCGGCAGCTCCCTGGCCGCGGTGTTGTCTAGGGCGATGATGGAGAACCTGGAGTCCGGGAAGGCCTCGCGGATGGCGCGCATGTCCGCCCGCACGCCGTCGAGCCTGGTGGAGGCCGACTGGTCGATGCCTTCGGGTCCTTTGCCCTGGTAGTCCTCCGCGGCCATGGACCCGGTGCGGTCCACCACCATGTAGATCTCCACGTTGGAGACGCTGATGGCCTCGCTGCCGCGGATCGCCGGCCCCGCCAGCGCCAGCACGATGACGACGACGATGGCCAGGCGCCTCCACCAGGCCCGGCGGGCGGACGGCTCGGCGTCGTCACGGACCAGGCGTCGTCGGGAGATGGCGAGCAGCCCCGCCAGGGCGGCCGCCACGAGCAGGACGAGGATCCACCAGGTGACCGGGATGAACGCGAAGTCCCCGATGATCGGAACCGGCTTCATGCTCGCCTCCAGGTGGTCAGTCCCAGGTAGCCCAGAAGCACCAGTGAGAGCGTGATGACGAGCCGCTGCGGGGTGTCGGTGCGACGGGTCTGCTTCCGGCCTCCGAGCGCGGAGACCTCGGTCTTCTCCAGCTCCTTGACGATCTCTCCCCCGGTGCCGGAGTCCTCGACGTCGTAGAAGCGTCCCTTGCCCTGCCCCTCAGTGACGGTCTTGAGCTCCTCACGGGACTCCTCGGGAGTCTTGTCGAGCAGGTTCTGGTAGTCCTGCTCATCGTCGGCGCCGTAGATGGAGAACAGGCGGATCTTGCGCTCGTTCAGGAGCTTGACGGCATCGGGCAGGGGGTAGATCTGCTCCTTGTCGGGGTCGATGACCTGGTTGTCGGTGGCCAGGATGATGGAGCGGGAGCGATCCAGCCCCTGGTTGTCGAAGGCCTGGGCGCAGGAGGCGAGCCCGTCACCGGCCAGGGAGGAGCCGTTGACGCCGGTGGTCAACGTGCCGCCGAAGGCCCTCTCGTAGTCGCGCTGCTGCTTCAGGGTGACATTCTTCGGGTTGATGTCCAGCACGTCGCCCAGCTCCTGCAGCTGCTCACGCAGCAGCTCGTAGTCGTCCGTGAGCGGGACGATGGTCTGCGCGGCCGAGTTCCAGGCCACGAGCCCCACCCGCTCGCCGTCGAAGTCCTCCAGGATCTCGGAGAAGGTCGTCAGGACCGAGGAGTCGATCCTGACCATCGACGTCGACACGTCCAGGCACAGGACGATGTCACGGTTGGCCAGGGCGTCGGAGCGCTGGGAGACCCGCACGGGCCGACCGGCGATGGCGGCGGCGCTCAGCAGGGCCGAGACCAGCATCACCGCCAGGAGCGCGTGCAGCCAGCGCTGAGCCCGGATGCGTTGGCGCACCGCCGGCAGCTGGAACAGGCTCGCCGAGTTGGCCAGGCGACGCGGAGGCTCGCCAACCTGTTCCGCCCCCCGGCGTCTCCAGGGCGGCTGGAACCGCTTGGGGCCCGTGCCGGAGCGGCGGTCGATGACGAGGACCGCGATGACCGCCGCCACGGCGATGACGACGAGAACGATGAACAACCAGAGCATCACCACTGGGTGACCACCTCCCTGGCGTGGGTGAGGGCCTCCTGAGCGGCGGCCTGCGGCTCACGGTCGAAAGAGGGCTGCTCCCACACGGCGAGCAGCTCGCCGACGTGCCCCAGCGGGTTGGCGTCCAGGGGACGTCCTGCCGCGCGCACGCTGCGCCGACGCTCCTCCACCGAACGCGGCCCGGCGGTTGCGGCCATGTCGAGGATCTCCGAGACCGTGGCGGTGGTGATCTCCTCACCACTGCGGGCCTCGGCGAAGCCGCGCAGCAGCGCCGCCAGCTCCAGGTGCAGCTCACGCAGGTCCAGCTCACCGGCATCCCAGCGCTGGGAGATCTCGCCGAGACGCTCACCCCACTGGCGGCGCTCACGCGGCGCCATGGGGATGTCTCCGACCTGCTGGGAGGTGTCGCGACGAGTCACCAGGAAGGTCCGCAGCAGCCAGGCGGTCACCAGGAGGAGGAGGACGACCACGACGATGACCATCCATATCGGCATGAGAACCGGGGGCATGATCTGCATGGGTCACCGCCTCCCTCTGGCCACGGCGGCGCGCTCACGCTGGAGGAGCTCGGCGATGGAGTCGATGAGCGTCTCCTCGGAGGAGACGACGCCGTACTCCAGGTGCCGGGCGTCGAGCACCTGCTCGACGGTGGCGCGCCACTGCTCGCGCACCACGGCCGCCTGGGCGGCCAGGTACTTGTCGGAGCGCAGGAAGGCGGGGATCTCGAAGGGCAGGTCGACATCCCGCCCGCGGCCGCCGCCCGGGCGCAGCGGGTCGTCGTCCTCGATCTGGACGACGATCATCTCGTGCTGGATCGACAGGCGCCGCAACCAGGTCGCGGCATCGGGGCCGGGGTGGGCGGTGTCGGTGATGAGAATGACCAGGCTGCGTCGACGGTGCCAGGTGCTCACCCGCTCCATGAGGCGCGGAAGGCTGGAAGGAGGCGCCCCGGGGGCCAGCTCGAAGACACCGGGAGGAGCCCCCTCGACGGGGACGTCGAGGTCCTCGTAGGTGCGGGCCAGCAACGCCAGCAGGGTCTCGACGTGCTTGGCCCCGGAACGGGCCGGGCGCGAGATTGTCCGGCCGGCGTCACCGGCCACGAGCGCCACCGAGTCCCCCCGCATCCGAGCCAGGTAGGCGAAGACCTCCGCGACCCCCAGGGCCAGGTCGCGCTTGTCCTCCCCTGAGGGGGTCATCGCCGCCATGGTCCGGCCGGTGTCCACAGCCAGCACCATGGGCATCATGGACTCACGCTGGTAGCGCTTGATGACCGGCTGCCCCAGGCGGGCCGAGGACTTCCAGTCGATGTCGGAGATGTCGTCGCCGGGCCGGTAGAAGGACATGTCGTCGAAGTCCTGCCCGCGCCCGACGAACACCGACTTGTGGCGCCCGTCGAGCAGCCCCGTGGCGCGACGCAGGGTCGGCAAGCTCAGCGCCGCGCGCAGACGCTCGATCCGTGAACCGCGCCGGCCGTCGCCGGAATCGGACTCGGGCGCCCCGGGAGCGCCATGTACCTCCGTGCTCATCGTGCAGCTGGTCCCCACCGGGCTCAGGGCGTGGGGACGGCCGCGAAGATGGCGTCGATGATCGCCTCGGGCGCGACCCCGTCGGCCAGGGCGTCATAGGTGAGCACCAGGCGGTGGCGCAGCACCCCGTGGCGAAGCAGGCGGACGTCGTCGGGAATGACGTAGGTGCGCCCCTCCTGGAGGGCGACGGCCTGGGCCACCTTCATGAGCGCGATGCCTCCACGGGGGGAGGCCCCCACACGCACCTGCCGGTCCAGGCCGGGCACGGGCCGCGGGCCTCCGCCGCGGGAGGTGTTGATGAGGGCGACGATGTACTGCTTGATGACGGGGTCGACGTAGACCCGCTCGGCGGTGCGCTGAAGCCACTCGACGTCGTCGGTGGAGATGGGCCGTCCGGTGACGGGCTGGTCGAAGGTGCCGTTGGAGATGCGGTCCAGGACGTCGGCCTCCTCCGAGGGCCTCGGGTAGGTGAGCACCTCCTTCATGAGGAAACGGTCCATCTGCGCCTCGGGCAGGACGTAGGTGCCCTCCTCCTCGATGGGGTTCTGGGTGGCCAGGACCATGAAGGGGTGGGGCAGCGGGTAGACGACACCACCGATGGAGGTCTGACGCTCCTGCATGGCCTCGAGCATGGCCGACTGGGTCTTGGCGCTGGAGCGGTTGATCTCGTCGAGCAGGACGATGTTGGCGTGGACCGGCCCCAGCTGGGTGGTCATCTCGCCGGTGGAGGAGTTGAGGATCTGGGTGCCCACGATGTCGTTGGGCATGAGGTCGGGGGTGCACTGGATGCGCCGGAAGGAGCCGGAGACGGCGGAGGCCAGCGTCTGGGCGGCGGTGGTCTTGGCCAGGCCGGGCACCGACTCCAGCAGGATGTGGCCGCTGGACATGAGGGCTGTCACCAGGGCCGTGCGCAGCTGCTCCTGACCGACGACACGCTGGGAGAAGATGTTGGCCACGGACGTCAGCAGCTCAGCGGCGCGTTCCACGTCGGCGTCCCCGGCGCCGCGGCGGCTGGAGGCGGCCTGGGCCTCGCGGCGCAGCGTCTCACGGGAGGGCAGAGGGCCGGTGTCGACCTTCTCCTCCGCCGGCGCCGCCGGTCCCGAGGGATAGCCGGGAACCGTCACCCTGGATGACGCGGGCGGCACGGTGGGGGCCCCCGAGCTCTTCGGGTCGATCTGGGGCGGGAACGAGGGCGGCTGCTGGACCGAGGCCGGGACCCCCTGCCCCACGGAGGACCCGACGGGCTGACCGGCCTGTCGGGCCGCCGGTTGCCCGGCCGGCTGGCCACTGCCCCAGCCGCCCGGCTGACTGCCGGGTTGGGCACGGTGCTCGGGCTGCATGCTCATGGTTCTCCTCGCTCAGTTCTGGCTTGATTCCTCGCGCCACGTGCTCGCGCCTGGATAGGCGACGCATCGGCAGGCTATACGAGCCGGGGCCACCTGGGGTACGAGCAGAGAGGAAGTCCTCCCCACAGCCCCGGCAGGAGCCCACTTTTCACCGAACTCGCACCGCTTTGAAGGAAATGTGAGACGAATCGTCATGGGGCCGGACCCCGGGATCAGAGCTGGCCGAGGTTCACCCGGTTCCCGGCCATGCTCAGGCGGAGCCCGTCATTGGTGACGATGGCGCTGGTCGGACGCAGCCCCGGCGGCAGGGAGCTCGCGGGGATCGTGATCTGCCGGGAGTCCAGCCCGATGTAGCTGAGCATGCTGCTGTCATCCGTGGCGACGTCAACGCCGGCCTTCTCCCCACCCATCCGGGTGGAGGTGACGGTCAGGACCAGGCTGCCGTCGGCGCCCAACGACGGAACGATCTCAGCCTCACCGCCCAGACCGAGCAGGGACATCGAGGCCTGGATGACCCCCGGATCCTGAGTACTCGTCCCGGTGCGCTTGGCCTGAAGGGTGACGCCCTGCAGCTTCGGGTGCGACACGGCGGCGAGCGCGGCCACCTGCTCCCAGCTGATGGTGCCCGACGCCGTCACCGTGTCAGTCGGGTAGGGCTTGTGCAGGCTGATGCGGCTGAGATCGACGTCGACGTCACTGAGCGTGACCGAGGTGCCGCCCTGGCCCTTGGAGGTGATCTTCAGGCTCGGGGAGTCAACGCTCAGACTGTCCAGCGAGCCGCCGACGATCTGACGCAGAACGATTCCCCTGGTGGTGATCCGGGCGTCCGGGCTGAGCCCCGGCAGGGCGGAGCGCACCGCGGCGTCGACCTGCCCGCGCACGAGGTACTCCGTCCCGACGGCCCCGGCGCTCACGATGACGACGAGCACCACCAGGACCGCCAGCCATCGTCGCACGCGACGTCGTCGGGCAGGACGGGGGCGGTCATCCCCGGAGGAGTCCCCCTCCGGGAAGTCGTCCTCCTCGGGGCCGCCCACGAGAACCTCGTCGAGGAACGTCCTGCCAGGGGAGGTCTCCTCGGCGATGTACTCAGCAGCCTCCTCCGGCTCCTCGGGCGAGTCGGTGTTACTCCGGTCGTTCATCTCTCCTCGCGTCACGTCATCGCCTCGGCGCCGACGACGAGCTCTGGGCCACCGGGGCGGTGCTCACCGAGCGCTCGGCCGTCTGGTCGGCGGGGGCCTGGTTGGCGGCCAGCTCCTCATCGAGCATGTAGAGGTCCTCGGCGGTGACCATGAGGGTGGACACGGCGTGCTCCACCAGGGCGGTACGCCGGTTGGAGGCGGCTCCGGCCACGCGGCCGCCGCGCAGCCCGCGCACCCCCACCCGATCGAGCTTCTCGCAGACGTTGTCGAGCTTGCGGTTGAACTTGGTCAGCGGCCAGCCCAGGCGCGCCGCGGCCGCTGCGGAGGAGGGGATCTCGGCGGCCCCGGTCCCGGCCCGTTTGAGCACCGGCTCGGACAGCGCCAGGACGAGCAGCAGCTGGGAGCGGGTCATCGGGGTCACCCCGATGGTGGTCTGTCCCGAGGACTGACGCACGCCGTCGATCCCGGAGAAACGGTCCTCCCCGGAGGTGATGAGGTTGATCTCGTAGGTGGTCGGGCCGGCGGAGAAGGTGAGGATGACCCTCGGGAAGACCAGCGGCATGCGGGCTCCCGGAGCCAGCCGCGACTGGACCAGCCCCTCGCCGTCGGTCAGGGTGGCTGACAACCGCGACCCCTCGTTGGCGATCCACCAGAGGTTCTCGGCGTGGGCGAAGACCAGGAAGCGGCGGTGGAGGTAGGGGTTGTCGTCGATGTCGAGGTCTCCGCCTCGACCGATGACGAAGGTGTCGGCCGGGGCGACCCGGTAGATCTCACCGGAGAAGTCCAGGACGAGCTCATCGGGCTGCTCCGGATTGACCTCTGGCATCTCCGTCCACGTCAGGTCGCTCATGAATTCTCCTTCCACAGTCCCGGTTCATGATCGGCACCCGGGTCCAGTCTTGCTGAGAACCCGGATCCGCACCGGCGAAGCAGTGCCACACGGACCGTGACCTCAGCCACTACGGAACCTCAGCCATGACGGCGGATCAATACGGAGCGTCACCCCGTCGCCGACATCCATCAGGTCCCCCATGAAGACCGGCGTCGGCATTCCCGACCCCAGCAGGACCGGCGTCGCACCGGGGCGCGCCAGGACCGTGCCGTTGGATGAGTTGAGATCCTGGGCCAGGATGCTCCACCCCGAGATCGTCAGCAGGAGGTGGGAGCGCGACACCATGTGCTGCGGGCTGGGCACCGCGACCAGGGCCACGATGTGCGGGTCGCCCCCGGTCTGCACCTGGGGGGCGCGTCCGACAACGACGTCTCCGGCCACCTCGACGGCGGCACCGGTCGACAGGGTCAGTGTGGCCAGAGCCGGCCGGCGCACATAGGAGAACACTCCCGTCAGGGGCTGGCGGCAGATCAGGCACTCCAGGATCTCGGGCGGGTTGGCATGCCCCTGGGGGCAGATCGAGGCCCGCACGGGCGGCGCTGCGATGAGAGCGGCCTCGGAGGCGGAGACGACCTCCGTGTTGGGCAGGGCCTCCAGCGGCTGGGGCGCCCGTACGGGCTGGGGCTGCTTGCTCTTGGAGTTGTCCGGCGCGGTGGGGGTGTTGGCCGTCGGGCTGCCGCCCGAGCTCGCCGAGGGGGCCGTGGGGGCGCGGTGGGAGCCCCGGCGCCGACGCCCCGATCCGGGCTCCGGCTCGGGATAGTCCGGGAACGTGCTCATGCCACCGGTGTCGGAGCCCTCCGCAGTGGCGTCCGAGCCCTGCTGGTCCGGAGACTCGAAGGAGTCGTCGGGGTCCTCCCAGACGCCGGTCTCCAGCAGCTCGGGAGCCGAGTCCGCGGGGCTGTCGGCCTTCGCGGGAGACGGTGTCTCCAGGGGTTCCTGGGCCTCCTCCTGCGGCGACTGGGCGACCGGGGTGATCGGCGTGAGCAGCGTGGTCTCGTCGCTGGGCTCCGCCGGGACGATACCGGTGGAGCCCGACACCGTGGACCTCGGATCCGAGCTCCGTGGCGCCGCGACCTGCGAGGCCCCCGCAGTCTGCGGGGACTGCGCGGTCGGGGCCTCCGACGCCGTCGGCCCCACCGTCGGCAGGTAGGTGCCTCCCAGGGCCTGAAGAACCCGGAGCCCCGTCTCAACGGAGACGGCACAGGAATCAGAGCCGGTGGCCGGGTTGATGACGGCGACCCCGTCAACACCGTCGACCCGCAGAGCTCCGTCCGACAGGCGCGTCAGCCCCTCGGGCAGCGGAACGCGCTCACCCGGCAGGGACGGGGAGGGGATCGGGGAGGCCGTCACTGAGCCCCCTGTGCGCTCGCACCGCCGGGGGCGGCTGCGGGAGCCTCCGGCAGACAGGTCGGAACCTGGAGGGAGTCGACGACGACGGCGGTGGTGTTGTCGTGCCCTCCGCCTTCCAGGGAGGCGGCCACGAGGAGCTCGGCCGTGCGCTGCGCCGTGTAACCGGCCGCCAGCACGGTGGCGATGGCCTCGTCGTCGAGCTCGTCACTGAGGCCGTCGGAGCAGATCAGGAGCCGGTCTCCGGCAGATACCGGAACGCTGTAGAGATCCGGGACGGCGGAGTCGGCGATGCCCCCGCCCAGAGCCCGGGTGACGACGTTGCGGCGGGGGTCGCGGCGCGCCTGCTCGGGCGTGAGCTCACCGGTCTCGATGAGGATCTGGACCCGGGAGTGGTCACGGGTGACCTGGGAGAGCATGTCGTCGCGCAGCAGGTAGACCCGGGCGTCCCCGATGTTGAAGATGACCCAGGTCGGACGCCTCACCCCCTGCTCGTCCTCCATCCAGGCCAGGATGACGCCGGCGATCGTCGCACCGGGCAGGTAGGCGGCGTGGGACGGGATGGCGACGATCGCCTCCTGGGCGGCCTTCACCGCGCGGACCACCGTGTCGACGTCGGTGACCGTCGCCCCGGCCAGTGAGTAGAGGGAGTCGAGGGCCACCTGCGTGGCCATACGGCCGGCGGCATGCCCACCCATGCCGTCGACGACGACGAAGGCCGGAGCGATGGCGAGGTAACCGTCCTCGTTGATCGTCCGCAGGCGCCCCACGTCAGTGGCCGCACCGACAACGACCTCCGAGGCCCTGACACCGTCTTCACTGCGGATCACGATGGCATCGGCGTCAGCACGAACGTGCTCGCTCATCGTCTCCCTTTCCCTTGCGTCGCTTGCACTCCCCTAGTAAACCCCAGCACCCGGTCCGGAACCACCGCGCCACCGCCCGCATTTCACCATGCGGGAGCCCACACCGAGCCGAAGGCGAACAGCGCCGGTTCCCGGTCCGCCCACCAACCGGGCCCCCACCACAGCCGTCATCGGCGACGGTCCGCGGTCGACCGACACTGACAAGCTGCGGCCGTGACCCGTCAGGCAGTCGGAACGACGGTGTCCTCAGGTAGTCTTCCAGCGTGGCCGGCTGACCGACCCATAAGCCGCTGACGTGGTACCGCGTTCCCAGACTCGGTACCACGGGCGGCCCGAGACCCGACCCACGACGACCCCAGGTGCCGGTCACAACCTGGAACGACGTCGTTTCCCGACCCTCGAAGGACCCAGCATGTCTCAGGCCAAGGACGAGCTTGTCGCGCGAGCGCAGGATCCCAACGCAGAGTTGGAGACCCTCCACCAGCTGGCGCAGAACTATCCCGGCCTGCGCCCCTACATCGCCGCCAACCCACGCACCTATCCCGCCCTCCTGGAGTGGCTGGGAACCCTGGGCGACCCCGCGGTCGACGCGGCCCTGGCCTCTCGTAACAACCAGCCCCAGTCAGCGCAGTCGTCACAGACGTCGCCACAGCTGGCGGTGGTCTCGCCCCCCGGCACCCAGCCGAGCGCGCCGTCGGCCAGGTCCTCCGAGGCCCCCACTCAGGTGACCCTGCCCCGTTCACTCCAGTCCGGCAGCGCGGCCTCCGGGGCCTCTGCGATCTCCGCCACCAGCTCGAGGAGCGCCGCGAGCGCACCGAGCACCTTCAACACGGCCGGCGCGAACACGCAGGTCGACGGCTTCCTGGCCAACAGTGACCCGACCGTCTCCGACCCCACCT
Source organism: Actinomyces stomatis (assembly GCF_031292835.1). Taxonomy (NCBI): domain Bacteria; kingdom Bacillati; phylum Actinomycetota; class Actinomycetes; order Actinomycetales; family Actinomycetaceae; genus Actinomyces; species Actinomyces stomatis. The sequence continues at coordinate 11,102 of NZ_JASPEP010000014.1, read as the reverse complement.
TCCGCCCCGCCCAGACGATCGTCCCCCAGTCGCCGGCCCGCCCGGCCCAGCCCGCCCTGCAGCAGACCTTCCAGCAGTCCGCGAACGTCTCCCAGTCGCAGAGCACGATCATTCCGGCTCCCGTGCAGCAGTCCCCCGCGGCGACCAGCGACGACGGCGTCTTCGGCGTCGGCACTGAGGACGACGACTCTCAGCCCCCCTCCTCCTTTCTGACCTCCAACCGCATTCTGCTGATCCTGGCGCTCCTGGTGGCCACCGTCCTGGTCTTCCTGGCGACCTGGTACCTCTCCGGCGGCAGCGGTAAGGGCTCGGCCACCGACTCGAGCACCGAGGCCCCTGCCGACAGCGGCCAGGCCGCGGCCCAGGACGGCGCCTCCTCGGCCTCCCAGTCCGCCACCTCCCAGGCCTCGGCCACACCGAGCGCCTCGGCGACGCCCACGCTCAAGGCGCCCGCACCCCCCAATGCTCAGGAGCTGCCCGCCTTCGACGCCCCCAGCGGCAACATCAGCTGCACCCTGGGGGATAAGGACGTCACCTGCGTCATCAACGAGCACGCCTCGACCGCTTCCTGCCCGTCCTCGAAGCCGCTGACGGTCACGATCGGCACGGATGGGAAGTCCAACCAGAGCTGCGGGTCGACCTTCACCCCCAAGGGCGTCAGCCTCAGCTACGACTCCTCCGCCAAGAACTCCACCTTCGCCTGCAAGTCGACCAGCTCCGGCATGCAGTGCTGGAACCAGGTCAACGGCCAGGGCTTCATTCTCAGCCGCGAGAAGGTCGTCTCCACCACCAACGGCAACAACTGATCGGTTTCACTCGAGGTCGGAGCCCCGCCCGCCGGGGCTCCGACCTGTCCTCTCCCTTCCACCTTCCAGCAGCGCACAGCTTCCGACATGGCCACCTCCTACCGAACGATTCTCATTCACCCCGGTGCCCGCTCCTTCACCAGTGCCGGGCTCATCGCGCGTTTCCCCATGTCCATGGTGGGGATCGCCACGATCCTGGCGGTCGAGGAGCTCTACGGCTCTTACACGGCCGCGGGCCTGGTCAGCGCTGCGAACTTCGTGGCCATGGCTATCGGGGCGCCGATCCTTGCCCGGTGCGTCGACCGCTACGGCCAGTCGCGGGTCATGCTGCCTGCGATCCTCGTGTCATCCCTGAGCCTGGTGGGGCTGGTCGCCGCCGCCTCCATGCACACGAACCTGGGGCTCCTGGCCGCTCTGTCGGCCCTGGCGGGAGGGTTGGCCGGTTCCATGGGCTCACTGGTGCGGGCGCGCTGGACGGCGATGCTCACCCGCCCCGAGGAGGTTCACGCGGCCTTCTCCCTGGAGGCGGCCCTGGACGAGGTGGCCTTCATTCTCGGCCCGGTACTGGCCACGGCCCTGTGCACGACGCCGCTCCTGCCGGTGACCTCGGGCTGGGTGAGCTGCGTGGCGATGCAGCTGTTCGGCGGGCTGTGGTTCCTCAGCCAGCGCGCCACCGAGCCAGCACCGCACCCGCCACGGCCACGGCGCACCGCTGAGGCCGCTGAGCAGTCCCAGGAGGGCACGGCGCATCCTCCGGTGATGCGCTACGGCGCCATGGTGGCCACCGCCATCGTCTTCCTCATCCTGGGGGCCATGTTCGGGGCCAATGACGTCGCCGCGGTGGCCTTCGCCACCGAGGCCGGGCACAAGTCCGCCTCGGGTCTCGTCCTGGCCGTCTGGGGCGTGGGCTCCTTCGCGGCGGCTCTCCTCTACGGCTCGCGCACGTGGGGGTGGCCGCTGTGGAAGCAGCTCATGGCCGGGCTGGTGGGGCTCGCGGTAGGCGCCTCGACCTTCGGCTTCGCGCCGAGCCTGGTGGTGCTGTCCGTTCTGGCCCTCTTGACGGGGCTGGCCATCGCCCCCACCCTGACCAGCGGCAACAACATCGTGCAGGTGACGGTGGCCCCCTCCCAGCTGACCGAGGGCCTGGCCTGGGTGAGCACAGCGCTCAACATCGGGGTCTCGGTCGGGTCCCTGCTGGCGGGGCAGGCCACGGATGCCGGCGGCTCGCGCGCCGGGTACCTGGCGGTGGCCGGCTTCGCCTGGGGCGCCGTCATGGTCGGCGTTCTGGGGCTGCCCGCGCTCAGGCGGGCACGGACCAGCCGTTCTCTGGGGGGTCACTGAGCCGCCTCGGCGGGCGACTCGGTTCCCGGCACCCCTGGTGGCTCTTCTACACTCAGCACGATGCCCATCGCAGGAAATCCACAAAACGCCCCGCTTCCCTCCCAGTCGGACACTGGCCCCGCGGACCATCCGGACCGTCGGGGCGGGACATCCGCCACCAGGACCCCACGGCTGATCGCAGCCGCGGGCGCCGTCACGCCAGCGCCCTTCGTCACTATTCTGGGGTGGCTGGCTCTCCTGATACCCGCCTACTGGTCCCTGGTGGATGACACTGGCCAGTGGCTCTTCAAGCTGGACTCCTTCGTCTATTACGAGGGCGTCCGTCAGTGGCTCGACGGCGGGGACCTCTACAGCTGGTACGCCAACCCGCCTCAGCACCTGTGGCCCTTCACCTACACGCCCCTGGCGGCCTGGGTGTTCACGCCCCTGACCTGGATGTCGTACCAGTCGGCCACCGTGGTGCTCATGGTGGCCACGCCGCTGTGCGCCGCCGTGACCACGAACGCGGTTCTCAGGCGGCTGGGAGTCGAGCCCTGGATGGCACACTCCCTGACACCGTGGCTGGCACTCATCGGGGTGATCGCGCTGGAGCCCTTCCCCAAGACCATGGAGTACGCACAGGTCAACGCCATTCTCATGGCGCTGGTGGCCGTTGACCTGTTCCTGGTCCCCGAGCACTCGCGCTGGCGTGGAGCCCTCAGCGGCCTGGCCGCGGCGATCAAGCTGACGCCGGCGGTCGCGATCCTGGTCCTCCTGGTGCGTCGGGAGTGGCGGGCGGCGGCCACCATGGCGGGCAGCGCCGTCGGGCTGACGCTTCTGGCCGGCCTGGCGGCCCCCGCTGAGTCATGGGAGTTCTTCACCTCAGCCATGTGGGATCCGGGACGCGCCGGTTTCGCCGACTACTCGGGTAATCAGAACCTCAAGGGCGCGATCGCCCGGGGACTGCCGGAGTCCGCCTGGAACCTCACCTGGGCGGCCTGCTCCCTGCTCGCCGTGGCGGCGGCCTGGTTCCTGTGCCGCCGGCTGGACCGGTTGCGGGGAGTCGACGCCCCGGCCGGCGGTGTCGGGCAGGACGACGGCCTGGTTCTGTCCCTTCAGGTCAGCGTGGTCATGGTGCTCGGTCTGCTCATCTCCCCCATCTCCTGGTCGCACCACTGGGTGTGGTGCCTGCCCGCGCTCATGTCGGTCGCGGCGGCGACCTGGCGCTGGGGCTCGACCGCACTCGGCGTCGCCGGTGCCGCCGGAGTCCTCGTCTTCGTCCTGGCGATGCAGTGGTGGTTCCCCGAGCAGAACCATGTGGAGCAGAACTGGCCCACCTGGGCCAAGGCCGTCGGCTCGAGCTACACCTGGTGGGCACTGGGCTGCGGAGCCGTCCTGTGGTGGGCGAGCGGCCGGCGCCTGAAGGCTTTGCGCCACTAAGAGGCGGTTGCGGTCGTACCTGGGGTCGCCCGTTCAAGGGGGCGGGGTACAACGCGCGAACCATCCGACGAACGCACGAGGCCGGCCCGGTCACGGGGCGGGCTCCGTCGCTCAGGATCGCCGCCCCCACCGACCCAGAAGGCCTTCACATCGGCCCCGTGAAATCGGCCCGTCGTCTAGGATCCAGGGGTGCCCCTCTCCGACATCGCCCGCGCCGTCGAGGACCAGTTCCATCGCGACACCGTCCCCGTCCTCAAGCGTCAGGGCTGGCGTCCCCGCGTCATTCCCTACGACGGCTACGGCACCAGCGCACCGGCTCAGCCGGACCCGACGGCGCCGCAGCGCCAGGTCAAGGAGGCCCAGCGCATCGGGACTGGAACCCACAGGAGCCCCGCCTCATCGTCCCGCGGCGCCACCTCCGACTCCCCTCAGCCCGCCCCCATGGCGCGGGTCCTGGCCCGCATGGTGATGCGTCCCCAGGACGCCCCGGCCGAGGGGCCGCTGTTCCGCTCCCTGCCCGCCGCTCTTCCCATCAGCGCCGCCCAGGCCCGCAACTTCGCCATGACCGGGCTGAGCGATGCTCAGCGCGGCTGGCACCTGTTCATTGAGGTGCCGGTGGCCTTCCTGCCCGTGACGGTCCACGTGGGCCGCGCCAGTGTGCGCACCCGGGCCGACCGCAGCGGCTACATCGACGTCGTCGTACGCGATCACGGCCTGGAGCCCGGCTGGCACGAGGCCAGGATCGAGGCGATGGGGGCGCATGCGGTCGCCGCCAAGGTCCTCATCATCCCCGAGGGGCCGCGCCTGGGCATCATCTCCGACATCGACGACACCGCCATGGTCACGCACGTCCCCCGCGTGCTCGTGGCCGCCTGGAACCAACTCGTCAAGTACTCCTCGGCGCGCGAACCGGTCCCCGGAATGGCCGAGCTCTACTCGCGCATCCAGGCGGCCCACCCGGGCACCCCGATGATGTACCTGTCCACCGGCGCATGGAACGTGGTGCCCACCCTGCGCTCCTTCTTCGCCCGCCACGGCTTCCCCTCGGGGCCCGCACTCATGACCGACTGGGGGCCGACCAACACCGGCTGGTTCCGCTCGGGCATCGAGCACAAGCGCACCGAGCTGCGCCGGCTCATGATCGACCTGCCTCAGATCACCTGGATCCTCTTCGGCGACGACGGCCAGCACGACCCGCACATCTACGGCGAGGCCGCCCGTCACCACGCCGACCGGATCGCCGCCGTCGCCATCCGCCGCCTGACCGCCACCCAGCAGGTGCTCGCCGGAGGGCTGACCGCGCACCCCATGGGCATCGGCCCCGAGGCCCGGACCCTGGCCGAGGCCGACGTGCCCGTCGTCGTGGGCACCGACGGCTACGAGCTGGCCCGGCTCCTGCCCCGCGAGCTGCTGGAGGCATCGCCACGCCGTTGACGGCCTCACGGCGACCACCACCGAGGGCGATGGCGATTCTCGGCCGACTCCCCTCCATGCGGCATGTCTCACGCAGGCCCCTCCACCTGCGTCGATCCCCGGCAGCATGCGGCTCAGCGGGTAACCCCCTCTCTTCACAGGGACACCACAGGCCGACCCTACGAGCCCAACAGGCCCCAGCAGTTACCTGGGTTCACCGGGGCGGACGTCCCCGTTCCCATCCCCATCGAACAGGAGGAAGCACATGTCCCCCTTCTCCATGAACTCCACGGACTCAACAGACTCCACGAGCCTCTCTGAGGGCTCCTTGACGGCCCGCAAGAGCTCGGCCCCCTCAGCCGCCGCGTCACTGCGCCGCCATGCGATCCTGGCCGACCTCAACGTGCTGCAGGTGGCAACCCTCATGGGCACCGGACTGCTGGTGGCGCTCGGCGTGATCCTGGGCGGACGCTCCTACATCACCACCGTCACACCGGACGGACTGGTCAGCTCCCAACCGAGTACCCACGGCACCAGCACCCAGGACCCCACAACGGGTTCGATTCCCCCCACCGGCGACTCCTCGGAGAAGACCGTGTGATCCCAGGGGAGAACCGTCGCGCGTCCGCAGCGCCTCCACATGTGACGCTGTGGGCGATCAAGCGGCCACCAGCGCCCCTTCACGCCAGTCACCCCGACCCACGACCGGTATGGTGATGGCGCACCAAGCAGTGCTTCCCTCAAGCTCAGGAGACGATATGGCCGGCAAGATCCCCTTCATCCTCGGACTCGGCGCGGGATACGTGCTCGGGACCCGCGCGGGGCGCGCCCAATACGAGCGCATCAAGACCGCCGCCTCGAGGGTCGCTGAGCGGCCCTTCGTGCGCACCCGGGTCGACGCCGCCTCCAGCCACGTCAAGCAGGCCGTGCGCGCCCAGGGCGAGGCCGTCACCGAGAAGGTCGCCGACGCCGTCAAGGAGAGGCTCTTCGGGGCGCCGTCGGCCAAGGGCAACGGCCAGTCCCAGCCCGTCGACGCCGGTCAGGCCAGCGTGCGGCCGGTCAGTGAGAACTCCTGAGGTCGACTGAGACCGCAGACGGCCCCTAGCCCTGCTCGGGCCGCTCCGAGGAGGCGCTCCCCTGCGTCGCCTGCTCACCGCGGCCGCGCCAGGAGGGGGCCTTGAGCGGCCCCATCATGAGCGCCCGGCGCCAGCCGACCAGCGCGCCGGTCACGTCGCGCCGCCCGGCCCGGCGCCGCTCCCTGTCGGAGATGACCGGCAGCTGCCAGGAGCGCCAGTAGGCGAGTACGCACAGGCCCGCGCCGACCACGGTGGACACGAGCATGGCGTGCGCGTCGACCACCCCCGCCTTGACGGCCACGACCTGGGTGCCGGCGGCGATGAGCGCCGGGATCGCGTAGAGCTTGTTGCCGCCGAAGACGGCCGGGGTCTCCCCCACTGCGACATCGCGGATCATGGAGCCGCCGATCGCCGTGAGGCAGCCCAGCAGGAGCGCCGGCATGACTCCGAGCCCGTGAGTGAGGGCCTTCGAGGCCCCGGTGGCGGCCCAGCAGCCCAGGATGACGGCGTCGGCCACCACGAGCAGACGCCGGGTGGGACGCGAGGTCAGCGGCACGAACCAGGCCACCGTCGCCCCCAGGCAGGCGGTGTAGAGGTAGTAGGGGTCGGTCAGGGCGAAGGGCGGACCGGCCTGGATCATGACGTCGCGCAGGATGCCGCCGGCAGTGGCCGTGAGCATGGCCAGGACGATGAAGCCCACGAGATCGAAGTTCTTGCGCCGGGCGATGAGCCCGCCCAGGATCCCGTTGAGCAGGACCCCGCACAGGTCCAGCAGCCGGAAGGTGTCGGTGAGGGACGCCGGCATGTGAAGCGTGAGGGAAGAGACGTCCAGCACCCCGCTTGCCCGCCTTTCGCTCATGTCATGGCTGCGTCCCGCCGTCAACCCCGGTGTCGGCCTGGCAGCCCGCTGTTATCAGGCACCTTAGCCCACTGCGGAGCGAGGGTACGGCACCCCACCGCCGCGGATCATGCGTTGCGGCGATACGAAACCTCAGGTGGTCAGGGCGTACCGGCCCACGCGATGATCGGGGCGTGTCCTCCCGCTACTCGCCCCCTAAGGACCTGAGCCGCTACGCGTGGCTGTCCATCGCTGCCGCTCTCGTCACGATCGCGGTCAAGGGCGGCGCGGCCTGGCTGACCGGCTCGGTGGGTCTGCTCTCCGACGCCGCGGAGTCCGTGGTCAATCTCGTCGCCGCCGTCGTCGCCCTCATCGTGCTGAGGATCGCGGCCAAGCCCGCCGACGCCGACCACCAGTTCGGGCACTCCAAGGCCGAGTACTTCTCGGCCGTCGTCGAGGGCATCATGATCTTCGTGGCCGCCGCCTTCATCATCATCTCCGCCGTCGGGCGCCTCATTGACCCGCAGATGCCCGAGCAGCTGGGGGTGGGGCTGGCGGTCTCGGTCATCGCCTCGCTCCTCAACGGCGCGGTGGCGTGGGTGCTCTACCGGGCCGGGCGCCGCGAGCGCTCCATGACCCTGGTGGCCGATGCCAAGCACCTGGCGACCGACGTCGTCACCTCCGCCGCGGTCCTGGTCGGGGTGGCGCTGGTGGCCGTCTTCGACTCGGCCGTGCTCGACGCCGTCGTCGCCCTGGGGGCCGGGCTCAACATCATGTGGACCGGATTCACGCTCATCCGCGACTCGGTGGGCGGCCTCATGGACATCGCCCCGTCCATCGAGGTGCTTCGCAATGTTGAGGAGGTTCTGGCGCGCCACCGTCAGACGGGCATGATCGACTTCCACGCGGTGCGGGTGCGCGAGGCCGGCAACCGGCGGTTCATGGAGCTGCACGTGCTGGTTCCGGCGGCCTGGAGCGTCAAGAAGGGGCACGACTTCACCGAACAGGTCATCGACGAACTGGTGGATGCTGACGCCAGCCTGCGCATCTCGGCGCACCTGGAGCCCATCGAGGATCCCAAGTCCTACGAGGACCTCGAGGATATCTGAGGACATCTGACGTCAACTCGGTTTTCATCAACGTCCCGACATGTCAGACTCAGCCTCATGAATGCAATGAGGCTCACCGGCTCAGCACCGTCGCTGCGCCAGCACGCAATCACCGCCCCCACCCCCAGTTGGCGCCGGCCGGACCACGTCGTCCTGGAGACCTGCGTCGAGGACGTTGAGGGTGTGAGGATCTCCGCCCGCGCCGGGGCCGACCGGGCCGAGCTGGGTGCGAACCTCACCGCCGCCGGCACCACTCCCTCGATCGGCACCATCGAGGCCGCGATCTTCGCCGCCGCCGAGCAGGTCGAGCAGCGCCGCGCCCAGGCCGGCGCCCACTGGGCGGACAAGCCCGAGGCCGCCGCCCCCTTCGGCCTGCGGATCCTCATCCGCCCCCGAGGCGGGTCCTTCGTCTACAACCCCGATGAGGGCCGGGCCATGATCGCCGACGTTCGGCGGATCGCCTCTCTCGCCCTGGAGATGGCCGAGTTCACCCGACCCCAGGCCACCGGCGGGGGGCGCGCAACGCTGCCGCCGGCCGTGGACCTGGGCTTCGTCGTCGGCGCCCTGACCGACGACGGCACCGTCGACCGCGGCCTCGTGCGACTGCTGGTCGACATGTCCAACGGCGCCCCGGTCACCTTCCACCGGGCCTTCGACCACTGTCGCGACACCGTCGAGGCCTACGGGGACCTCGAGGGACTCGGCGTGCGCTACGTCCTGACCAGCGGGGCGGCCCAGACCGCGGCCGCCGGCGCCTCGGTGATCGCCGGGCTGGTGGCCAGTGGTGGACCGACCGTGGTCGCGGCCGGGGCCGTGCGCCCCGACGGCCTGGTCGACCTGGTGGAGTCCACGGGTGTGCGCGAGGTCCACATGCGCTGCCCCCGCGAGGGGCTGAGCCCTGACGAGCCCCAGCGCACCGATGAGGCCCTGGTGCGCCGCGCCGTCGAGACGGTCCGCGCGGTGCCGCTTCCCGAGTAGCTCGCCGGCGGCTCCCCCTCCTGCCCTCACCCGCCCGACGGCGACGCTGAGGCCGGGTGCGTGCCCCATTCGATTCGGGGCGTCCACCCGGCCTCAGTCGCCCCCCACCCGCCCGCATGTCCCCCTCGTCGCATTGCTCCGGTCCGGGTTCCGCCCGTTGTCGGAGAATCCTCACGGTTCGTAGATATCCACAGACCTCACGGCGTCCGGCGGTCTCGACGCTTCCATCACGCTGGAAGCGCAATCGGGACAACTACCTACGCATCCCCCATGCTCACCCCTATTTTCTGTCTTAGGTTGACCCCATGAACGACGTCCGTATCGATACCCCCCGCGGGATCACCCTGGCCGGCACCCTCCAGCTGCCCGCCGGAGCCGCCCCCATCGATCTGGAGGTTTCCACGACGTCGGAGGACGCCGAACCCCCGCAGGCACGACCTGAGGGAGTGGTCCTGCTGGCGCATGACTTCCTCACCGACCGTCATGGTCAGGGCGGGCGCCTGGACTGGATCGGTGCCCGCTACCGCGAGGCGGGTCTGGCCACGCTCAACCTGGACTTCTCCGGCCTGGGCGAGTCCGACGACGACGTCATCACGCTGGCCGGGGAGGCGGAGGACCTGCGGGCGGCCTCCAGCTGGCTGGCCGGCCTGGGCTTCACCCGGCAGATGATCCACGCCAACGGTTTCGGGGCGACGGCGGCTCTCCTGGCCCGGCCCGAGCAGGTGCGCACGGCGGTGCTCGTAGGCGCCATCGTGGGGCCGCAGTCGATTCTGTGGGAGGAGATCTTCTCCCCCGAGCAGCTCGATGAGCTCGCCCAGCACGGGCTGACGCGCCTCGTGGATGACAATCCCAACTCACGTGACTGGAACGTCCTGTCCAAGGAGACGTTGGCCGACTTCTCCATGCAGGATCCGCAGCGCACCCTGGCGGACCTGCCCTGGCCGGTGCTCATGGTGCACGGGGTGCTGTCCAACGAACTGCCCGACACCGCTGAGGCAACCGCCAAGGGCTTCCCGCTGCTGCCCGACTCCAGCCAGATGGTCCACGTCCACGCCGAGACCCTGGACCAGGCTCAGGAGGAGGTCGCCCGCCTGAGCCTGGAGTGGGCCCAGCGCCGCCTGCGCTGAGAATCAGGGGCCGTGACCGCTGCGCCCCTCCGCTGTCAGCGACCTGAGAGAGGCGACGACGCGCGCATAGGGGACAATGGGTCACCTATGGAACAGGGCGAGGACCGCAACCAGGGTCACAGCGGCGATCAGGCCGACCGGCACAACAACCAGCAGGGCCGGCGCGCCTCGCATGACCGCAATCGTCGGAGCCGACGCCCGGGCCGGGCCGGAGGACGGCGTCGCAGCACCTGGAAGGGCTACTCCCCCGAGCAGCTCGCCGCCCGCGCCGCCGCCGTCCCGGTCATCGTCTACCCCGAGGAGCTGCCGGTCTCCGCCCGCCGCGAGGAGATCGCCACCGCCATCGCCGAGCACCAGGTCGTCATCGTCGCCGGCGAGACCGGCAGCGGCAAGACCACCCAGCTGCCCAAGATCTGCCTGGAGCTGGGGCGGGGCGTGACCGGGATGATCGGTCACACCCAGCCGCGGCGCATCGCCGCGCGCAGCGTGGCCGAGCGCATCGCCTCCGAACTGGGCACCCCGATCGGGTCGGGCGGCGTCGTCGGCTACCAGGTGCGCTTCACCGAGGAGGTCGGCGAGAACACCCTGGTCAAGCTCATGACCGACGGGATCCTGCTGGCGGAGATCCAGTCCGACCCCCAGCTGCGCCGCTACGACACGATCATCGTGGACGAGGCCCACGAGCGCAGCCTCAACATCGACTTCATCCTGGGCTACCTGGCGCGCCTGCTGCCCCAGCGCCCCGACCTCAAGGTCATCATCACCTCGGCCACCATCGACTCCGAGCGCTTCGCCAAACACTTCGGCCGCGAGCAGATCGGCGACCGGGGGCGGCCCTTCACCGTTCCCGCCCCGGTCATCGAGGTCTCCGGGCGCACCTACCCCGTCGAGGTCCGCTACCGTCCACTGGCTCCCGACGACGTCGAACCCGACTCCGACGACACCGGCGAGCCAGCCGGCGCCGCCGCCGGGTCCCGGCCCGGCCCGGCGGCTCC
>NZ_JASPEP010000013.1:0-67951 GCF_031292835.1 Actinomyces stomatis | reverse complement strand
GTACCAGTAGCCGCCCCAGGCACTGAGCACCGGCTCGGCCACGAACTGCGCCCCGGTCGCCCGGGTCCAGTACGCCACACCGTGCTCAAAACGCTGATACACCCCACCCTTGGACGAGGCGATCTCACTGGTCGTAGGCAGCCCCATCTTGGAGCGCTCCCCACCAGCAGCGGTCCAGGCCGTCAGAATCGCCCCACGCACGAAGCTGGCCTTGCCCCCGGAACGCCAGTAGGCAACACCTCCCTCGAAGCTCTGACGGAAGCTGCCACCAGGACCGCTCACCACACCGCTGCGCGGGTAACCCATCGAGCCCTTCTCGTACCAGTAGCCGCCCCAGGCACTCAGCACCGGCTCGGCCACGAACTGCGCCCCGGTCGCCCGGGTCCAGTACGCCACACCGTGCTCAAAACGCTGATACACCCCACCCTTGGACGAGGCGATCTCACTGGTCGTAGGCAGCCCCATCTTGGAGCGCTCCCCACCAGCAGCGGTCCAGGCCGTCAGAATCGCCCCACGCAGGGTCACGGATCCCGGGGCGGTCGACGACGCCGAGCCGCCATCGATCTGTGTCTGCGCGATGGAGCGGATGGCACTGAGCTTGGAGTAGCCGACGTTCCCGGGGCAGGTGGTGTAGCCGACATCCCGGTGCCCCAGGATCCGGGGCATCGAGATGGTGGAGCCCGCCTGGTAGCGCTCAGTGGTCCACACGTGCAGACCCGCATGGCCGTTGGCGTCCGCGATGCCGGCGCGCTTGAAGAACCATCCGGCCATCCTGCCCACCGCGTTCAGCTGAGCATCCGAGGGACTGACGCTGCTGTAGTCGCCCATCATGGACAGGCCCATGGTGCCGGTGTTGACGCCGCGGGCGTGCGCTCCGACGCTCATCTCGCCGGCGGGAGCGGCCACGGAGCCGGAGCGTCCTTCGAAGACGGTGCCGTACTTGTCGATGAGGAAGTTGTAGCCGATGTCGCCCCAGTCCAGGGTGACCGCGTGGTAGTAGTAGATGCCCCGCACGATGGAGGCGGACTGCCCGGCGGAGTAGTTGTTGGTGCCGGCAGTGTGGTGGACGACGACGTGACCGGCGTCCTCGTAGTCGGGGTCCCAGCTCATGTAGGAGGGGTTGGCGCCCCACTCGGCTCGGGTGGTGACCGGCACCGGCAGCCCGTTGGCGGTCGTCCCAGCCGGCGCAGCAGCCGGCACTGAGACCGGCACAGTGGCTGGGACAGCGGCTGGCACAGTGCTCTCGGACAGCGCCGTCGTGGTCGACACCGCAGACGTGGTGGATGCCGTCGTCAGCTCCGGAGCCGACAGAGCAGCCGGCCCACCTACATCCCCCGACACCTCGTCCCGACCGGGCCCGGGCTGCCAAGCGGCTGCCTCCTCAACGACCGGTGTCGGCGTGGCATCGGTGGTCGAGACGTCACCCGAGTCCAGGACCTCCTCGCCCTGGGGCTGGGAGGGGACGAGGACGAGCTTGAGCCCAGCGGGCAGTGAGCTCCCGACGACGGAGGCCTGGACGGCGTCGGCCCCGCCGGTGACGAACTCACCGGTGCCGGCGGTCTCGCGGTCGTCGCGCCCGGAGTCAGCCGCCTCATTGAGGTACCAGGGAGACCAGGTGCCGTTCTCGCGAACACGCAGGTAGATGCGCACGCCGTCGGGAAGGTCAGCGCCGCCGGCCCAGGTGAAGCCCGCAACGAGGAAGCGGTCCACCTGAAGCGGGTCGGTCAGGAGGGCGGCGTCGGCCTGCGGGTCGGTCGCAGCGGGCAGGACGGAGGGGACCCGACCGCCGGTCGCCAGCGCCGGGAGCACCGAGGCACCGTTGCCACTGCCCGAGCCGCTGGCTCCTTGGGCCGACGGCGTCGACGCCTCCGGACCGTGCGGGGCGTCGCCACCGGTACCCGACCCAGTACCAGGCCGGGCGTCACCAGTGGCGCCTGATCCAGCATCAGGCCGAGCGCCACCACTGGCGCCCGATCCAGCATCAGGCCGGGCGTCGTCGAGACCCGACTGGGCGATATCGGTGGCCTGTCCGCCGGAGGTGGTCAGGTCGAGGATCTGGACCGGAGCGGGACTGTCGGCCTGGCCGGCGGAGCCGGCAGCATGACCGGAGGCGCTGCCCGGACCACCGGGGTCACCGGCCTCAGGTGCGGCGACGGCCACGGGGACCAGGCCGGACAGGAGGAGCGGGGCCAGAGCGGCCAGCCCGACAGCACGGTAGACAGTGCGGACACGAGGACGAGGGACTTTCATGGGGTTCCTTTGGAGGTGAATGCCTGCCGGCGTCGATCGGGCCTCACCACCGCAGCCGCCGACGCCGATCCCTCGGGTGGCGGTATTTAATTTCTGAATAGTTTCCGAGAGATTAATGATAGTTTACTGATAAAAACGGAGACATCTGACATCAGTTCTCGCTCGCAGCCACCCGGACCGCGACACGGACCTCATCTTTTCTTGATAGATCAAGGTTCTTCCAAGATGTCGACGAACCGTTGCAATCTGATTTCGCCACCGCGGACGAATTGTGCGGCAGGACGCCAATGGAGAGCAGATGGGACCACCCCGGGCTCTCGTGGGCTCGAGCGAGCTCCTGTGGCATGATGGCGTCGGCCATGACGGGCCTTCAGCGCCCGCAGTTCCCACATATCGGAGCGAGTTCTATGCACGTCCTCATCACCGGAGGCGCCGGCTTCATTGGCGCCAACTTCGTCCACCAGACCCTGGTGCGTCACCCGGACGCCACCGTCACCGTCCTGGACAAGCTCACCTACGCCGGGAACAAGGGCTCGCTGGCGGACCTGGATGACCGTGTCACGCTCGTCGTCGGAGACATCGCTGACGCCGACGTCGTCGACCCGCTCGTGGCCGAGGCCGACGTCGTCGTCCACTTCGCGGCCGAGTCCCACAACGACAACTCGCTGCGAGACCCCTCCCCCTTCATCCAGACCAACCTCGTGGGCACCTTCACCCTCCTGGAGGCGGCACGGCGCCACAAGACGCGCTTCCACCACGTCTCCACCGACGAGGTCTACGGAGACCTGGAGCTGGACGACCCGGCCAAGTTCGAGCCGACGACGCCCTACAACCCCTCCTCCCCCTACTCCTCGTCCAAGGCCGGAAGCGATCTGCTCGTGCGCGCCTGGGTGCGCTCCTTCGGCGTGGAGGCCACGATCTCCAACTGCTCGAACAACTACGGCCCCTACCAGCACATCGAGAAGTTCATCCCGCGCCAGATCACCAACCTCATCGATGGCGTGCGTCCCAAGCTCTACGGCGCCGGTGAGAACGTGCGCGACTGGATCCACGTCCTGGACCACAACGACGCCGTGTGGGACATCATCGAGAAGGGCCGCATCGGCGAGACCTACCTCATCGGCGCCGACGGCGAGAAGAACAACAAGGAGGTCGTCGAGCTGATCCTGGAGCTCATGGGCCACGCGCCCGACGACTACGAGCACGTCGCCGACCGCCCCGGCCACGACATGCGCTACGCCATCGACAACTCCAAGCTGGTCGAGGAGCTCGGCTGGGCACCGAGGTTCACCGACTTCCGCTCCGGCCTGCAGGCCACCATCGACTGGTACCGGGACAACGAGGCCTGGTGGCGCCCGCTCAAGGCCGAGGTCGAGGCCAAGTACGCCGCCCAGGGGCAGTAACCGGGAAGCGTCGTCGCCGCCGACGGCTCATGATGTGTGGGGTCCCCTGCAGGGACCCCACACTCGTCTCCGTCGCCGGTCCCGGAGCACGTCCCGGTTCGTCAGGCAGACCTCTACGGGCGCGAGACGGCCGGGTAGGCGAGGTATGACAGGCGGGCGGCGTTGGCCCGCGAGTGCCGCAGCCCCGCCTGGATGACCCCCAGCATCATCCACAGGAAACCGAGCGTCACCAGTCCGACGCTCAGGAAGAAGGTGGGGAAGCGGGGGACGTCGCCGAACTTCAGGAAGTGCCCGACGACCGGGATGCCCAGGACGACGGCGACGACCCACGTGAGGAACCCCAAGGTGCCGTAGAAGAGGATGGGGCGCTCATCGCGCACGAGACGCCCAATGAGCCCCAGGATCTTGAATCCGTCGGAGAAGGTGTTGAGCTTGGACTCCGTGCCGGCGGCGCGCTCCTTGAAGCCGACCGGCACCTCGACCTGGGGCACGCGCAGAGTGGCGGCATGAACCGTCAGCTCGGTCTCGATCTCGAACTCCCGGCTCATGGCGGGGAAGGACTTGACGAACCGGCGCGAGAAGACGCGGTAGCCGGAGAGCATATCGGTGACGTGGGTCCCGAAGACCCGGGAGGTCAGGCGGTTGAAGGCCTTGTTACCGGCCTCGTGGCCGGGGCGGTAGGAGCTCTTCTCCTGCACGTCACGGCGAACGCCCAGGACGTGGTCGTAGGGCCCCTCCAGGAGGGCCGCGATCATATCGGGCAGGGCGGCGGCGTCATAGGTGTCATCACCATCGATCATGACGTAGATATCGGCCTCGACATCGGCGAAGGCCCGGCGGACCACGTTGCCCTTGCCCTTGCGCTCCTCACGGCGAACGATGGCACCGGCGGCGGCCGCGACCTCGGCGGTGCGGTCGGTTGAGCAGTTGTCATAGACGAAGACGCGCATTGTGGGAACGGCCGCCAGGAGGTCGGCGACGACCTTTGCGATCGCGCCCTCCTCGTTGTGGCACGGGACGATCGCTGCGATATCGAGCTTGGAGAGATCCACCTGGTTCCAATCAGGACGAGTGCTGAGTAGGGGCTATTCTAGCGGCACCCGCTGCGAGCCCGGCGATCGTGTGAATGGTGCCGGTGCTGAGGCGCTTTCTCATGTGCCCCCGGACTGGAGGTCAACGCCCGTGCCACTGTGCCTACCGCCCCCGTTCCGCTCCGCCTCCCCATCCGACCGTTCCGAGGACCTGACGGAGGGGGGAAACCGTCACCTGCGGCGTCGGGCAGCGGCCTCGATTCTCTTCGCGGCGGCCTTCGCAGCGGTGGACGCCGCCTCACAAGTGGTGGGGCGGGTCCAACGGGCCACCGGCCTGCTCCAGGAGGGCTCCTTCAACCCGGTGCGTCTCCTGGTGGCACTGGTTCTCAGCGGCGCCGCGTGCTGGGGGCTCCTGGCGCTGGTGGACCTGGCCGCGCGGCGCAGGAGCCGCCGTTCGCAGGAAGTCGGAGCGCGGCCCGGGGCGGGGTGGAGGGACCGCCGTCGGCTGGCACTGCTGGCATTCCTGATTCCGCTGATCTGTTGGTCCCTCCTGTACGCGCACCTGTGGCCGATGGCCTCGATGAACGACACGGCCTGGATCCTGAGGGATCCGATCGGGGCAGGGGCCCAGCACCCGATCACCTACGGACTTTCGATCGGGGTCCTGTTCCGTCTGGGACGCCTGGTCGGAGGCGATCTGACCGGCGTCGTGCTGCTGTCGGTGGGGCAGATGCTGCTGTGGGCGGCCTGCGTGAGCGGCGTCGCGGTCTTCCTGGACCGTCAGGGCGCCTCGCGCCGGGTGACCGGGCTTCTCATCGCCTACTGCACGCTCATGCCGCTGGTGGCCGACTACTCCTTCGCCGTGGTCAAGGACGCGGCCTTCTCCCTGTTCACCACCCTGCTCATCCCGGTGCTGCTGGTGGTGCGCGCCGGTGCCGGGCAGGTGCTGATGAGCAGGCGCGGCATCGCGGTGGTGGTGGCGGCACCGGCGGGGTTCGCGCTCATGCGCAACAACGCCCTGCCGGTGGTTCTGGTGATCCTGGCGCTGATGGTGTGGTGGTCGCGGGCGCACCTGCGCCGAGCGCTGGTGGTCAGCGCCGTCACCCTGGTCATCATCGTCGTTCCCACGGCTGCGACGGCGCAGTCCCAGCACGCCAAGGAGGCCCTGGGGATCCCGCTGCAGATGATCGGCTACACACTGGTCCACGACGCCGACTGCCTGCCGTCGGCAAGCCGGCAGGTCTTCGACAACGTCCTGGAGCCCGAGGTCTGGAAACAGGTCTACCGGCCCGCCAGCGTCGACCCGACCAAGGACTCCCCGAGCTTCAACAACGCCTACCTCGACACGCACCGCGGCCAGTTCCTCTCCGCGTGGGGGCGGGCCTTGGTGGCCTGTCCCCGCCCCTTCGTCACAGGATTCCTCGTGCATACTGCCAACCTGTGGCGCTTCGACGCCGACCCGATCAGCACCGATGGGCAGTCCCGCTTCATCTCCGCGGTCTCGAACTACCCGGCCGGCCGGGACCAGCTGATTCGGGACTACGCCAACGCCGGCGTCATCAACCACTCGCTCCTGCCGCAGCCGCTGCAGCGGGTGGCGGGCACCGCCGTACGGGTCATGGAGGCCACGCCGGGTCCGGGAACCTGGATGTGGGTGGTGGCACTGAGCGTGGTCGGGTTCGTCTACGCCGGGCGGCGGGAGTGGGTGGCGATCTATGCCCCTGTGATCCTGCTGTGGGCGACGCTCCTGATCGCGGCGCCCACCGTCACACCGTTCCGCTACATGGTGCCCATCATCATGGTTGCGCCGATCGGCCTCGCCATCCTGCTGGGCACCGACCGAGCCACCTGGGAGCCGGCACGGCTGAGTAGTGCGCGTTCCCGTAGGAGTCCCAGTCCTGAATCCATGTGAGGAGAACCCCGTGATCCGTATCATCGCCACGTTCCGTGTCCGTTCCGACGCCGTTGAGGAGTTCCGCGCACTTGCCGGCGAGCTCGTGGAGGGCTCACGGGCCGAGGACGGCAATCTCGCCTACGACCTGTGCGTGGCCAGGGACGATACCGCCTCTTTCGTCGTGCTCGAGACCTGGCGCGACGACACCGCGATCGAGGCCCACAACGCCTCAGCGCACTTCACCACTCTCGTGCCCCGGATGGTCGACCTCTGCGCCGAGCCACCGTCAGTGGTCCAGTACACCGAGGTCTGAGCGCAGAACGCCTGGGCCCGTCAGTCGCAGGCGGTGATGCGCCACAGGGAGGCGCTGCCCTCGGAGTCGACGAGCTCGAGCCCCTCGCTGGGGATCTGGGTCAAACGCGCGTCCCAGCGCAGGGGGGCGGCACCTGTCTCCGAGCCCGAGGCCGTGGCGTCCGAGCTGCTGTAGAAGTAGCGCACGCCCAGACGGTTGAGGAGTGCGCAGGTCTGGGAGCCCTTCTGCCCCAGGGCGGGCCAGGCAGAGGCGAGGGCGGCCCCCGGGGTTCCCGGTGCAGTCTTGTCGCGCGTCGGGTAGACGACGTGGACACCACCCAGGGACCACAGGTGGGCCGCCCCCCTCGATGGCGCCCCGAGGACGACCGCGTCGTCGGGCAGTACGCTCCCCGAGCGCCGGATGAGCGTGATGGAGTCCTTGGTCAGCAGGGTCCCGTACTGGATGCGCCGCGGGTCGTAGACGGAGGCGGCGAGGTTGCGCTCCAGGGGCGTCCTCGCCGCCACCGGCAGGAGCACGAGCGCTACCAGCATGGCGGCCGCCGCCCGCTCCGGCCGCACCCCGCTGACCCGCGAGGCAGTCCGGCGCAGCACCTCCCACAGTCGTCGTCCGGGTCGCCCGGCACCAGCCTGTGCCAGGAGGACGAACGCAGGCAGGATGGCGAGCGGAAGGATCCGGGCCTTCTGGAGGTACCAGGGCGCTCCGAGCTGACGGCCGGCCCACTGGGGTCCGCCCACCAGGACCAGGAGGAGCAGCGACAGCAGCCACATGATGAGCCAGGGACGCTGATCTCGCCGCGATCGCGCCGCCCATGCCGCTGCCAGGGTGAGCAGGCCTATCACGATGCCGATGGGCACGGTGGCCCCCGGGACCGTCCCGTACATCGGCAGGTCGATGATCGCCTGCCCCAGGGTTGCCACGGCACCGGCCACTCCCCCGGCGGGACGCCGGTAGCCCAGGACGGAGGCCAGGGAGCCGCGCATGAACCAGGTCCCCGTGGCCAGGACCAGCATGGCCACGACCGCCCCCGCTGCAAGGAGGGCTCGACCGCCCCGTCTGGTGGTGCTGCGACGCCACAGGGAGACGACGGCGTCGGCCAGGAAGGGCAGGGTCAGGACGGCGAGGTTGAACAGGCCGGTGCCGTGCGCGGCCACCACGCCGCCGGCCGCGGCCAGGGCGAGCAGGACCAGCACCAGACGGAGACGCCGTGAGGCGGTTCCCCGACGCAGCAGGTCGTAGAGCACGAGGACGCCGGGAAGCCCCAGAACGCTCAGGGCGTAGGGCCACACCGTCAGGGACGTCATTGGAAGCAGGGGGAAACCCACCACCGCGGCACTGAGAGCGAGCACCGCGGCGACTGCGCAGGTCCGTTGCCGCCGGCGGGCTCCGCCCGCCCCCGGTTCCCAGGCGGCGTCAAGACCGGTGACCCGGGCGAGCAGCCCCAGCAGGCTCAGCGGCCAGGCCGCCGCAGTGAGGGCAAGCACCCCCGCGGTACTGACCGGGACCGGGCCGCCCGGCGCCAGCGCCAGAGCCCCGTGCCAGACCGTGGGGTAGTAGACGGCACGACCGGAGTAGAGGGCGGAGAGGCCCCCCAGCATTGAGGCGTTGCCTCCCTCGCGGATGGCCGCCACCGCGTTGAGGTGGAAGGTGGCGTCGAAGGTTTGTGCGGGGTAGGCGGGGCCGGGCAGGACGGACAGAATCGCCCCTGCCGGTACGACGACGGCCACGATCAGCCCCCCGGCCAGGATCATCCGCTCGGCCCGGCCCAGCGGCGCCGCTCGTCGCACGCGCTCAGGCGGTGGGCCGGCGATCAGACGCGCCATCAGTGCCAAGGCGACCGTCAGGGCGGCGATCACCGCCCACCCCCAGGGGCGCCAGGGCAGCGCCAGGGCGTGGTCGAGGATCTCCGCCACTCCGATGATCGCCGAGCTGAGCGCGGGAGCCACCGCCAGCGACGGGAGTGCCGCCAGGCGCGCCGAGCGCCCTACGATCCAGCCGGGCATCAGCAGCAGACCGGCCACGACGAGCGTGGCGGCCGCCAGGATCCAGCCGGAGTCTCCGGCCGGCCCGGCCGCCACGCTCGCAGTCATTCCTGCTGCCGACCTCAGTGCGCCTCCGGAGTCACTCGCCTCCGCCGATGGTCAGACGGGGCACACCGGTCCACTTGGCGGCATCGGTGGCGCGACGGCCGTCCAGCAGGAGGCGCAGCCCGGGCAGGTCGGCGGCGGTGAGCTCGGCGTACTCGGGGTGGTCGGCCTGGACAATGGCGACGTCGACCTGCTCCCCCAGGTGGTAGGGGGTCCAGCCGAAGTCGGACAGTTCCTCGTCGGTGTACATCGGGTCGTGGACGAGGACCTCGGCGCCGGCCTCACGCAGGGCCTCCACGGTGGGGAAGACACCGGAGAAGGCGGTCTCCTTGACCTTGCCACGGTAGGAGGCTCCCAGCACGACGACGCGCAGCCCCTTGAGCGAACCGAGCACCTCAGTGGCCCGGCCCACCACGTAGGCGGGCATCGTGGCGTTGAAGGTGCGGGCGGTGCGCACCACGGAGGCGTCGGGGTCGGTGGACAGGTACAGGCGCGGGTAGACCGGGATGCAGTGCCCGCCCACCGCGATGCCGGGGCGGTGGATGTGGGAGTAGGGCTGGGAGTTGCAGGCCTCGATGACGCGCTCGATGTCGAAGCCGGCCTTGTCCGCGTAGACGGCGAACTGGTTGGCCAGGCCGATGTTGACGTCGCGGTAGGTGGTCTCGGCGAGCTTGGCCATCTCAGCGGCCTCGGCGGTGCCCATGTCCCACACGCCGTTGGGACGGGGCAGGTCGTCGCGCTCGTCGAAGTCGAGGACGGACTCGTAGAAGGCGATGCCGGCCTGGGTGCCGGCCTCGTCCAGGCCGCCCACGAGCTTGGGGTAGCGGCGCAGGTCGGCGAAGACGCGGCCGGTGAGAACCCGTTCGGGGCTGAAGACGAGGTGGAAGTCCGCGCCCTCCTTCAGACCGCTGATCTCCTCGATCATGGGCTTGAAGCGGCCCCGCAGGGTGCCCACGGGCAGAGTGGTCTCGTAGGAGATGAGGGTGTTGGGGGTCAGGTGGGCGGCCAGGGAGCGGGTGGCGTCGTCCATCCAGGCGAAGTCCGGCTCCCAGGTGGCGTCATTGACGAAGAGCGGCACGACCAGGACGATCGCGTCGGCCTCCGGGATGGCCTCGGCATAGTCGGTGGTGGCGCGCAGGGCGCCGTTGCCGGTGGCGGGGCTCAGCGCGGCGAGCTTCTCGGCCAGGTGGGCCTCGCCGGGGAAGGGCTCGGTCCCGGCGTTGACGGCCTCGACAACGGCGGGGTTGACGTCGACTCCGATGACCTCGTGGCCCTTGTCTGCGTACTGGACAGCCAGAGGCAGTCCGATCTTGCCCAGGGCGACGACGGCGATGCGCATACGGGTTGGTCCTTCCGACGGATCAGGCTGAGACTCAGGTTGATGCTCAGGTGGCGGCTCGGGTAGCAGCCCTCCGTATGATACGGCGCTTACCATGTCCACATGCACGACTTGGACCACACGGACCGCACGGACACGACCGCATCCGGATACCGGCTTCACTTGACATCTTCGACGTGGACGCACGGTCCCGCGAGTACCGAGTCCCCGGCGTCCTCGTCGCCCCTGTCAGGCCAGTGCCACGTGTGGCGCCCGCTTCCGCCCGGGCCCGGCGACCTGGAGTCCCTGCGGCAGGAGCAGCCCGGCCGGCGCACCGGGGCGTGGACGCTCATCGAGGCGGGCGACGGCGTCGTACGCCTGACCACGGATCGCACCCGTTCCCACCACCTCCTCTTCACCCGCGCGGGTGACACCTGGATCATCAGCGACGACCCTCAGGAGCTGCGTCGACACGCCCCCACCTGGGCCCGCGATGAGCAGGCCGCCGAGGTCTTCCTGCACGCGGGCTTCACGCCGGGGACGCGGACGCTGGCCCATGAGGTCTACGCCACTCCTGCGGGCTCGGTGGTGGAGCTGAGGTCCGACGGCACCTGGAGCAGCCGCTCGTGGGAGACCTACCGTTACGACGCTGATCCGATCACGTCCCCTGAGGAGTTCGCGGATGTCTTCCGCACCGCGCTCGACACCGCGGTCGAGCGCGTTCTTCAGGAGACCGACGGCCGCCAGCTCCTGGTCCCCCTCTCCGGCGGGCTGGACTCCCGGCTGCTGGCCGTCTGGCTCAAGCGCCACGGGGCCCGTGACGTCGTGACCTTCACCTACGGGGTGCCGGGCAGCACCGAGGTAGCCATCTCCCGGGGCGTGGCCGAGGCGCTCGAGATGGACTGGTTCACGGTCGACCTGGACCCCACCGAGATGGCTCGCACCTGGGCCGGGCCCGACGGCGTCGACTTCCAGAAGCGCACCTGGGGCCTGACCTCCCTGCCGCACGTCCAGGACTGGTACGCCCTGCTCCAGATGCGGCGGAGCGCCCTGATCGACACCGACGCGGTGTTTCTGCCCGGCCACACGATCGTCGGGAACATGCATGACGAGCACCTGCTCGAGGGCGGACCGTCACGCAACGACGTGCTCACCACCGTGGCCCGGCACCACTCACTGCTCCAGGGGGACCGCAGTGCGTGGCGCCACCTGCCCCTGCTGCGCCGGGCGGTGGTGCAGGGCGCCCAGGAGGTCTCCTTCCCGATCGGCCGGGGCAAGGACCTGGCCGGAAGCGGACGCTCCATCCAGGAGCTCGTGGAGCGGGTGAACCTCCAGGAGCGTCAGGCCAAGTACATCAACGAGTCCTTCAAGGCCTACGAGGCCTTCGGATACGGCTGGGCACTGCCGATGCTCGACACCGAGGTCTGGCGCACCTGGCTGCGGGGCTCGGAGGACCTGACCGCCACTCGCGACTGGTACGCGCAGTTCACGGCGGAGGCCTACGCCGAGGCGACGGGCACCGCCTCGCAGCTCTTCGAGGCGCCGGCCGCACGGATCCCCGCAGGGCCGCGGCGCCTGCTCATGGCGGCGCTGACCGTCACCGGCACCCGCACGGCCCTGTCACGAGCGGTCTCCATGAGAACCATGCTTCACCATCCCATGGCCTTCGAGGCGTTCAATGCCCCCATGCCCCGCACCGAGCAGATCATGCGCATGGCTCGGGGGGCCACCTCGACGGGCCTGTGGACCCGACTGTTCCTGCAGGGGACCTGGGGCGCCGAGCCCGTCGCACCCATGGGCACGGACGGCACGGGAGACCTGAGCCGAGACTGAGACGCTGACGCTCTCAGGCGGCCGTGGCCGTCAGCCGCAGATGTCGATACGCCACAGCGAGGCCGAGCCACCGCTGTCGATGAGGGTGAACCCGCTGGAGGTGTCGACCCCGTACAGCCCGGGCCGGATCTTGCTGAGCTGGGAGTTGTTGAAGCGGATGTCCTTGTCCGCGTAGAAGTAGCGGATCCCGTGCTGCTGAAGGATCTCGCACACGTGGGGGTCGGTGCGGATCTGCTTGAAGTGCTCGCGCAAGTAGATCCCGTCCGCGTCGTCGGCCGCCTGGCCGGGGAAGACCCACACGCTGCGCATACCGGTGAGGATGGGAATGTATCCCGTTCCAGCCACCGGGTCACCGATGACGACGGCGTTGTCCGGCAGCTCCTCGGGCAGCCGGCGGATCATGTCGAGCTCGGCCTTGTCCGCGATGAAGCGGGTGTCGCCGTGCACCGGCAGGTAGCCCTCACGCACGTCGGAGGCGATGGCGTGGCTCCCGACCACCATGGCCGGCGCGCACAGGACGAGGACGATGCAGGCGGCCACCACCCGGTTCACCACCGAGATCGTCGGGTCGGAGAGTCCAACGCGGGCGAAGGCGCCGTTGAAGCCGGAGCGGACCCGACGGACCACCGGGGCCAGCCATGTGCGCAGAGCGTCCAAGGCGACGACGACGAGGAGTACGGCCAGGACGGCGGTCATCGCCTTGAGCCGGTGCGGGTTGCGGTAGAACAGGCCGGTGATCGATGAGAGCACCGGGATCGGGGCGATGGCGGCCAGGATGAGGGACATGCTCAGGATCCAGCCCACCACCAGCTCCCAGTTGCGCCGCCGCCACAGGCAGATCGCGGCGCCCAGGAGGCTCAGGACCGTCAACGGCAGCTCAATCCACTCGGTGGCCCATCCTCCGAAGTAGTTCAGGGCGATGGGGATGAGGAGCTTGGTGGCGGGGTTGCTCCAGTCCAGCTCGGTGTACCTGCCGAAGTGGTGCTGCTGAGGACCGGGCAGGAAGACGAAGGCGACGAGTACGACCACCGCCAGGAGGGCACCGATCCACCAGGCCGCAGCCAGGGGGCGGCGTCCGGCGCGCCAGCTCCTGATCCCCGAGCGCACTGCGTAGCACAGGACGATGCCGAACAGCGGCCACAGGAGCATCGCAGCCGCCGAGGTGTGGATGAGGCAGGACCCGACGAAGAAGGGGATGATGGCGCTCAGTGCCATGGCCGCACGCGCCCGTGCGCCCCGTTCTGACGTGTTCTGCTCGCGGGCGGCCACCACCAGGAGGGTGCGGGCTCGGCGCCAGCACTCGATGGACATGGCGATGACGGCCGGGCAGGTGGCCACCGCCATGCAGTAGGGCCACAACGCGGCACCGTAGGTGAGCCGCCAGGGGAACACCGGGGCCAGAAGCGAGGCGGCCAGCGCCAGGTAGGGGGCCTGGCGGACCTTCGGCAGCGCGGTACGCGCCAGGTAGACCAGGCCGAGGTACCACACCAGCGCCACGGCCAGCAGCAGGACGTTGTTGGCGATGAGCGTCTCACGCCAGCTCCACGCGCCCAGGCTGGCGACCTGGTGCCACACGATCGGGTAGAAGCCCGCGTGGCTCGTCAACCCGAACATGCCGGCGTTCGGGTTGAACATCGAGGCGTAGTCCTCGCGCTCGATAATGGCGACCTGCATGTAGTGGTAGAGGGCGTCACCGCTCTGGGAGACGGCGTTCGGCGGGATCGTGAGAATGACGGGCAGTGCGGTGACGGCCCAGAACACCAGGACCGTCAGGAAGAGCCTGCGCTCGGCGCGTCCGCCATCGGTGCGCATGGTCATGCCCTCCCGCTGATCCTCGGGCATGAGGAGGATCCCCGGGTCCCAGCGGTCGATGAGACGCTTCGTCGTGGAGGCGACAAGAGCCAGGATCGCAGTCGTCACCATGACGGGGATCCAGCCCCAGGGCTTGCCGACGGCGGCCTGGAAGAGCCCGTCGGCCGTCAGGATGAGGGCGCTGATGGTCGGGGCCAGCGCCACGGGGCGGATCCCTCTCATCCCGGCGGCGCGCAGCACGAGCCACCCGACCCCGAAGAGCGCAGACAGAAGCAGGAGCGCGGTTGGCAGGGTGTTGAACCAGTCGACCAGGCTGTTGGTCACCAACGTTGTTCCTCACTCACTCGACGTACGTCATTGAACTCAGCATTCTTCTTGCTGCCGTCAGCGGCCCCGACGGCGGCCTCCTGCACAATGTGGGCGGCGGACTGCCCTGTGGCACGCAGCGAGCGATGGTCCTCGACCCAGTCGTGGAAGCGCTGCGCCGTCGCGGGCCTCGCGCCCGAGGCGATCTCGGCGTCGTAGACGTCCAGCGCCGTGCGCATGGCCTCGGCGACCGCCGCCGCGTCGTGCTCGGCCGCCCATCCCAGGTCGAAGTCCTGCACGTCCGCGGACACCGGCCCGCGACCGGCGAAGAGCACCGGTGTGCCGCACCCCAGGGCGGAGAGGACCTTGGTGGGGTAGGCGAAGTCGTAGCCCTGTCCGGGCTTGATCGACACCAGGGCCGCCGCGGCGCCCCGCTGCCATACGGCGGCCTCGGCCGCCGGCACGGCCGGGTGCATGATGACGGCCGGAGCGCCGTCGGCCCCCGCGGGCAGCTGGGAGGCGGCTTGAGTGATCTCCTCCCAGGCCGTCCCCCGGCCCAGGAAGAGCAGCTGGGCCTTCGGATGAGTGCGTCGCACCTGGGCCAGGGCGTGGACGAAGACGTCGGCTCCCTGCCACTCCGACGCCGTTCCGGCGTAGACGAAGTACGGCCCGCTCAGCCCGATCCGAGCGCGATCCTGCTCAGAGGGAGTCGGACCGTGGGCGTCGAAGACAGCGGTGTCGATCCCATTGGGCACGACCCGTATACGCTGCGTCCAGGCGTCATCGTCCTCTGCCGCGTTCACGAGCTCGGCGACGGACTGGGCGACCCCGTCATTGACGGCGATGACTCGCGCGGCCCCGCCGACGGCGAAGGCCTCGAGCATCTTGACGACCCGGACGACGATGTCGGCGGCACCGGTGGAGGCGGCGGCCGCCGACCAGACGTCCGCGGCGTACCACACGTAGGGGATCCTGCGCAGGGCCGCCACCACCCGAACGACCGCACCGGTCGTTGGGGGCGGTTCCACGAGGATCGCCTCCGGACGAGAGGCCGTCAGCAGCCTCAGAGCCAGGGGCAGATCGAAGGAGAGATAGGGCACGTAGCCGCGCAGGTAACCCGAGGAGTCCCGCAGGACCGGCCAGCGGGAGACCCGGACCCCGTCAGGATCGGGATCGCCCTGCGGCGCGTCGGCCGGGGCCCGGCTGGTGAGGACCCGCACCGCCACCCCGTCGGCCACGAGCGCCTTCTCCACGCTGTCGAGCCGGAAGGACGCGGCAGCGGCCTCGGGCAGGTGGATGCGGGTGGCCACCAGGACGCCGCCCGGTCGACCGGATCGGGCGCACCGACGTGACGTCACCCCCTTCGCCAGCGCAGCCACTGTGCCGCCGAGGATCAGAGCGCCCAGCGACGCTTTGACGAAGCCTCGTGCACTCATCGGATTCCTCCTGCTCGCAGCGTGCGGGCCGGGGCGAGCTCACCGGCCCGAATCGCCTCCATGTCCTTGGCGACCGTGCGAGCCCGACTGAGCCAGGTGTGCTCCTGCCGAGCCTCTCGGGCACGACCGGCGGCCTCGGCGACCTCCTGGGGGCGCTCAAGGAGTCCGCGCAGCAGCCCGGAGAGCTCGCCGGCATCGTAGGGAAGGGTCCAACCGGCACCGGCGGCGCCCACGACCTCGGCGGCCAGGGTCCCCTGGGAGGCGATGACCGGTTTGCCGCGTCCGAGGTACTCGTAAAGCTTGACCGGGGAGGCGAACTCCCGATACGGGTCGGGCTCAACGAACAGGACGCAGAGGTCCGCGCGCTCGTAGAGGGCGGAGAGCTCCTCTCCGGAACGGTGAACGACCTCGATCCTACCGCCAGCGGCGTCCACCAGGTCGGCGTACTGGTCGCCGGCCGCCTCCCATTGGTCGGGACGGGTGCAGATGGTCAGGCTGGTGCCGGGGACGTCGAGGACGGCGCGCAGGCACTCCTGGAGCCGGTAGTGGCCGCCCAGCCCACCGATGTAGAGCAGGTTGAGCTCGCCGTCGGCGTGGGAGGAGGGCGCCTCATCAACGATCTCGCAGCCCGGGGGCAGCGGGGCCATGCGCTCCTCGGGGAACCCGGGGACGTGGGCGCCCATACGCATCGAGGGCAGGTAGAGGCGGTCGATGTAGCGGGAGTACCAGGCGAGGTCGTAGCGGTAGACGCAGCCCATGGCCGTGGCCAGCGCGGTTCCGACTCGTTCGCGATAGTCCGGGAACGCCCAGTAGATGTCCCGGTAGAACAGGGATGTGGGCACACCGTGCCGGTGCATCAGCCGCATGAGCGCCGGGTCCACGAAGGGGTGGGGCGGGAGGTGACGCGGCTCGGTCAGCATGGTGGGGATAGTCGCGCACTCGGAGTAGAGGAAGTCAATGCGCTCCCCGCCCTGAAGACGGTCCCTCAGGGCCCGCAGGCGGCGGGATCGCTCCCGCGCCGAGCCGGTGACGTCCAGAACGGTGTAACCGAGGTCCCGGAAGGCGTCGAGCATGCGCACAGGTCGGATACCGGAAGCCGACGACGCCTCCCGATCCAGGGGAAATGGGGCGTGGTAGACGATCGCAGCCATACGGTGCCTCGCCTCCTTTAGGGGGTATCTCAGGAACCAGGCGCGGCCGCACCAGGCAGACAGACTCGAGCGCGAATGATAGTACCATTGGCCGATCACAGTTATGCCACGACAACGGCGGGCAGGATCCTCACGGTAGTGGTGAGGAACCGGTGCGCGCAGCCGACGAGACACAGCCCTTTCAGCGCCGCCTCAGCGATATTCACGACCGTACGAAAAGACGTCCCCGCGCTTGATGCGTTGGTCTCCGGTGGCACCGGAGCCTGCGGAGTCACGGTAGAGTCTCGGTCATGCGTGTCATGTCAGTTGTGGGCGCCCGGCCCCAGTTCGTCAAGCTAGCCCCGATCGACGCCGCTTTCCGAGAGGCAGGCATCGACCATGTGATTGTTCACACTGGGCAGCACTACGACCCGATGCTCTCCGACGTCTTCTTCAGCGACCTGGGGATCTCGGCCCCGGACGTCCACCTGGGAGTCGGCTCAGGATCGCACGGGGTGCAGACCGGAACGATGCTCGCAGCCATGGACGAGACCATCGAGACCCACCGCCCCGACTGGGTCCTGGTCTACGGGGACACGAACTCCACGCTGGCCGGGGCCCTGTCCGCCGTCAAGCTCCACGTGCCCATCGCCCACCTGGAGGCGGGCCTGCGGTCCTTCAACCGGGCCATGCCCGAGGAGATCAACCGGATCCTGACCGACCACGCCGCCGACCTGCTGCTGGCACCGACCGAGGTGGGGGCCGCTCACCTGGCCGACGAGGGGCTGGCCGAGCGGACCGTCGTCGTGGGCGACGTGATGACCGACATCCTGTTCTCGGTGCGCGACTCCGTCATCGATGAGCCCTCCCCCGTCATGACCGAGCTGGACCTGCCCGAGGGCGGCTACTCGCTGGCCACCATCCACCGGGCGGAGAACACCGACGACCCCGAGCGACTGCGCTCCATCCTGGATTCACTGGCGGCGGTCGATCACCCCGTGGTCCTCCTGGCGCACCCGCGTCTGGTGGCCAAGTGCGACGAGCACGGCATCGCCCTGGGGGACTCCGGCAACCTGCGGATGCACCCGCCTCTGGCCTACCCCGAGCTCGTCGCCTCGACCCTGCACGCACGCGGCGTGGTCACCGACTCCGGCGGTCTGCAGAAGGAGGCCTTCCTGCTGCGCGTGCCGTGCACCACGGTGCGTCCCCAGACCGAGTGGGTGGAGACCGTCAACCTGGGATGGAACGTCCTGGTCGAGCCCGGCCAGGCCCTGGTGAGCGCCGCCTCCCGTCCGAGGCCGACCGAGCCCGCCGAGGCCGATGCCCACCCCTACGGGGACGGCAACGCCGCGAGCCGAGTGGTTCAGGCCCTCACCGACCACCTGCCCGGCTGATCGCCTCAGCACCGGCTCCTTCAGCAGCATCATGCGCGTCACCATCGTCACCACCTGGTTCCCCACGGGCCGCTCCCCCGGTCTCGGGGTCTTCGTGGCACGCCACGCCGCCTCCATGGCGGCGGCCGGCCACGACATTCGCGTCGTCCACCTCGCCTCGGCCTCCGTCGACGACGGCGTGCGGCATGATCGAGTGATGGGTCTGCCCGTCGTCCGCCTGCCCATGACGCTGTCGCGGCCCCATGAGCTGCTCGCAGCCAGACGGGAGCTGGCGGCCCTGACTCGGGGCAGCGACGTCGTCCACACCCACGCTGTCTCCACCCTTCTGCCCTACGCCCTGGGTCGGCCCCGCCAGCCGTGGCTCCACACGGAGCACTGGTCGGGGATCGCCCAGCGCGGTGCTGAGCTCGGTTCCCTGGCGCGGGCGGGCGCTCAGGTGGTTCTGCGTCTGGAGCGCAGGCCCGACGTCGTCACCACCGTCTCCGACCAGCTCGCCGCCGACCTGCGGGTCTACCGCCCCGACGGCGAGATCCTGACGGTCCCCAATGAGGTCACCATGCCTGAGGAGCCGGCGCCGCGCCGGGACGTCGAGCTGGGGCGTGACACGCTGCGGATCGTCGGCATCGGGGGGCTCATCGAGCGCAAGCGCCCCGACCTGGCCGTCGAGGTGGTCGCGGCGCTGGCGGAGCAGGGGGTGCCGGCCCGGCTGACCTGGGTGGGTGGCGGGCCACTGGCCGATCACTGCGCCGATCTCGCTGAGCGCCTGGGCGTCGACCTGGAGCTGACAGGTCAGCTCCCGGGCGATCAGGTTCAGCAGATCCTGGCCGACAGTGATCTCTTCCTCGTCCCCACGCTCGCGGAGACCTTCTTCCTGGGCGCCGCCGAGGCCGTTGCCGCAGGCCGGCCGGTGGTCACCAGTGATCGGGGAGCGCACACCAGCTTCCTGGATCCCTCGGTGACCGAGATCGTCAGTCAGGACGACCCGGCGACGTGGGCCGGTGCGGTCGTCGACGTCATGCGGCGCTGCGAGGGTCAGACGGCGCGAGACATCCAGGACACGCTGCCGCGGGCCTTCTCCCCCAGCGAGGTGGCGCGCGCCTACGGCCGCACCTACGAGACCGCCGTCACTGAGTACTCCCGGCGCTCCCGCTGATCTCGCCGCACGCCTGCTCGTAGAGCTCTCGGCAGGCCTTGACGAAGGTCTCCTCCCCGAAGCGCCGGCGAGCGCGGGCCCGGATGGTCTCAGGGCAGTAGCCCCCGGCGCGGATCGAGTCGGTCACCTGGGTGAGGGCCTCGGTCAGGGCGGCGACGAGGGCGTCGTCGTCGGCCTGGGCCTCAGCGGGCAGGACGAGGCCGGTCTCGGGCTCGACCATGAAGCGTCCCGCCCAGGTGGGAGTGGCCACGCAGGCGAGCCCCAGGGCCTGCGCCTCGGCCAGGACGGTGCCCCCGGCCTCGACCTCGCTGGCCAGGACGAAGACGTCGCTGGCGGCCATGAGTCCGCTGACCTCGTCGTGGGGCACCCGGCCGGTGAAGGTGGAGGTCTGCTCAATGCCCTCGGCTCGGGCCAGCTCTCTGAGGGGCTCGATCTCGTGATCCTCCCCTCCGACGAGGAGCAGTCGCGTGGGCTCGCGCCCGGCGGCGAGATCGGCGCGTGCCAGGCGGGCGACAGCGCGGATGGTCTCCTCGGGGCGCTTGTTACGCCCCAGGTGGGAGACATGGCAGACAGTCAGGGCTCTGGAGTTGTCGCCCTGGCGGTCCTGGTCGGCGGGCCTGGAGACGTCGAAGACATCGTCGTTGACCGGCAGGGCGATGCTCCTCCACTCCCCGAGCCGCCAGTAGTCCCGCAGGGCCTCGGCGAAGGGGGTGGAGACGACGGCCCGTCCTCCGGCATGTCTCAGGTCGCGCCGCAGGGCCCGGTACCGCCATCCGTGGACGCTGCGGTCCGTCGAGCTGGGGCGGTGCTCGGTGATGGCCAGTCCGGCGCCCCAGTGCTCGGCGGCATAGCGGCCGACGTGAATACCGGTGAACACCGAGTGGGCGTGAACGACGTCAGGGGCCGCCTGTGCCCCGCCGCTGCCGGAAGGCTCAGGCAGACTGCGGATCGTCTCCTCATAGAGCCGCACCGCTCGGGCCGCTACGGCGCGAGCCGCCATCCGGTCCCCGGGCAGCGCTCCCTTGGGGATCGTGGGCACCGTGCCGCGCACGACGACGATCCCCTCCTCGACATCCGCCGTCAGCTCCCGGCGCGCCTGCCAGAAGGAGACCGGCTCCAGGGCGATGACGCCCACTCGCATCCCGCCGCGCTGAAGCATGCGCGCCTGGTCACGGAAGAAGGAACCGTTGTGGGGGCGGGACCGGTCCGGGTACCACGAGGGAGTGAGGACGACGTGCACGTCACTGCTCCTCATCGTGAGGATCGGCGGATACGGAGGCGGAGGGCTCGGGCTCGCCTGCGGCCTCGTAGTGCCCCTCATTGGCCTCCGAGGCCGGGGGACGCGAGTCGAAGCCGCGGGCTGCGGCGTCGGCCATGAGGATCTGTCCCACGAGGATGACGCACATGATGGCACCCAGGATGTAGGTGGTCGTCAGCAGCGAGTACGGGCTGAACCAGAGCCAGGCCAGGGGGACGGCGGCATAGACCACCGAGAAGATCAGCATCCAGTCCTGGTTCTCCGTGACGACGAAGAGGTTGGACAGCGGCGAGGTGACCAGCAGAATGAACAGCCAAGGTGTCAGCGCCCGGGCGAAGCCGCCCGACTCGACCCACTGGCTGCCGAAGAGCAGGGGGAAGAGCCACGGCGAGACGACGAAGAGCAGGGCGAAGGGAACGGACCCGATCATGAGGACCCGTTTGATGACCTGACGCACCAGCGGGCGCATCTGTCCGGGCTGTAGCGTGGCGAGCTTGTGGAAGAAGACCTGGCCCACGGCGGCGTTGATGAGGGCCATCGGAACCTCCAGGCAGCGCCACGCCAGGTTGAACTGGCCCAGACTGGCCACCGAGTAGGAGCCCACGAGCAGGTTGATGCCGTTGAGCCGCACGGCGTCGACGAAGGCGTTGAGGCCGTTGAGCAGGGGCATGCGCCGGTAGCGGCGGGCGACCTGCCGCAGACTGGGAGCCTCCGGCGGCAGCGGCCGGTGCAACGGCTTGGCCTTGCGCCCCAGGTTGACGAAGGCCCAGAGCTGCCCGATCGTCTGACCGATCAGCAGGCCCCCGACACTGACCATCCCCGCCGCCCCCAGGACGAGCTGGCCGAGGGACTGCCCGACCTGCTGCTCGATCCGGTTGATCGAGATCGTCCGGTAGTCCGACTGGCGGTTGTACCAGTACTGGAGGAGCTGGACCGTCGACAGCAGCAGCGTGGTCACGCCCAGCAGCGGCATCCAAACGGCGATATCGGCTCCCCACTGCCGGGTGATCAGCGGTTTGAGGAGGAAGGCCACGACGCTCGTGACGACCGAGACCACCACGATGCACACCATTCCCAGGCGGGCGCAGGCCAGGGCCCAGGCGTCCTTCTTAGGCAGCATGATCGTCATGTCGTAGCGCAGCGCCGCCACAGCCGTGATGATCGAGACCACCGAGGTGTAGCGCGCGAGCTGGCCGAGGTCCGCGTCGGAGAAGATACGGGTGAGGACCATCGTCATGCCGAAGACGATGGCCTGGGCGGTGGCCGTCCCGCTGACCAGTGTCAGGACATGGCGCAGGAACGGGGAGGACTCCATGACCGAGCGGACCCGGGCAAGCACTCCCGCCACGGGTCCGCTCGAGGCGACTGACCGGTTCAGAGCTCGACCGTCCGGTTCTCGCTCGCCGAGGTCAGCACCGCCTCGACGACGTCGAGCGTGGCCACGCCCTCGGCCATGGTGACGTGGCGCTGGGCCACGCCGCGCACGGCGTCGCGGAAGTTCTCCTGCTCCAGGGCCAGCGGCTCGCGCTTGGGGATCGCGTAGCGGATCACGTCGCCCTCGCTGACCCCCCGGAAGGCGGCGACCTGGTCCCAGGTGGAGGCCACGGTGCCGTTGGCGTGGAAGGTGAGGTCCCCGGTGAGGGTGTCCGCCACGAAGGATCCCTTCTCCCCGGTGACGATCGTGACGCGCTCCTTGAAGGGCGTGAGCCAGTTGACCTGGTGACTGACGATGATGCCGCCCTCCAGCAGGCCGGTGGCCACCATCATGTCCTCGGTCTGGCGCCCGGAGCGGTGCGTGACCTGCGCGGCCACGGAGGTGTAGCGGGCGCCGGCGACCCAGGCGGTCAGGTCGATGTCGTGGGTGGCCAGGTCCTTGACGACACCGACGTCGCTGATACGGGCCGGGAAGGGGCCCTGGCGGCGGGTGAGAACCTGGTAGACCTCGCCGAGCTCGCCGGCGTCGAGACGCTCGCGCAGGGCCCGCAGGGCGGGGTTGCAGCGCTCGACGTAGCCGACGGCGCCCACCAGCCCCCGCTCGGCGAAGGCGGCGGCCACGCGGCGGCCCGCGGCGGCGTCGTGGGCGATGGGCTTCTCCACCATGGTGTGCACGCCGGCCTCGGCCAGGGCCAGGGCGACGTCCTCGTGGTAGACGGTGGGGACCGCCACCATGGCGGCGTCCAGTCCGGCGTCGATGAGGGCGTGGACATCAGGCAGGACCGCCAGCTCACCGGCGACGCCGAAGCGGTCCCCGCCGGGATCGGCCACGGCCACGAGCTCCATGCCCTCGGTGGCGCGGATGACCCGGGCATGGTGACGTCCCATGGAGCCCAGGCCGATGAGGCCCACGCGCAGCGGGTTGTCCGCTGTGCCCTTGTCGGACAGGTGGTGGACCTCGGGCAACGCGGTCATCGTGGCCTGGCCGTCGAGAGCGACGTTCTCACTCATGTCAGGCACCTGCCTTCACGGTGGCGGCCACGGCCTGGCCGATGCGCTCCAGGTCCGCCTCGCTCAGGGAGGGGTGCACCGGCAGGGAGAGGCACTCACGGGCGGCCTTCTCGGTTCCGGGCAGCTCGAGGCCCTCGGCGTAGTGGGCCAGGGAGGCCAGGCGGTGGTTGGGAATCGGGTAGTAGACGCCGCTGCCGACCTGCCACTCCTCGCGCAGGGCGGCCTGGACGGCGTCGCGCTCGGCGCCCGTGGCCCCCTCGAGGCGGATCGTGTACTGGTGGTAGACATGCGTGTAGCCCTCGGGAACGAGGGGGGTGACGACGCCGTCGACGCCCGTCAGCAGCTCGTTGAGGCGCTCGGCATTGGCCTGGCGAGCAGCGGTCCAGCCGGCCAGCTTGGTCAGCTGGACGCGGCCGACGGCGGCGGCCACGTCCGTCATGCGGTTGTTGAGGCCCACCAGCTCGTTGGCGTACTGCTGCTCCATGCCCTGGTTGCGGATGAGGCGGCAGCGGCGGGCCAGCTCGGCGTCGGCCGTGGTGATCATGCCGCCCTCAAGGCTGGTCATGTTCTTGGTGGGGTAGAAGGAGAAGGAGCCCCAGGCCCCGAAGGCGCCCACCGGCTTACCGTCGATGGCGGCGCCGTGCGCCTGGGCGCAGTCCTCGAAGACGGCCAGGCCGTGACGCTCGGCGATGGCGAGGATCTCAGGCATGTTGGCGGGCAGGCCGTAGAGGTGGACCACCTCGATGGCTGCCGTGCGCTCAGTGATGGAGGCCTCGACGCTGGCGGGGTCGAGGGTGAAGGTCACCGGGTCGATGTCGGCGAAGACCGGCACGGCGCCACTGATGGCCACCGAGTTGCCGGTGGCGGCGAAGGTGAAGGAGGGGACGATGACCTCAGGCGCCTCTCCAGCGCGCTCCTGGAGCTCAGTGGCCAGCGTGGCCACGTGCTGGGCCGAGGTGCCGGAGTTGACGGCCACGCAGTGGACGCCGTCGACGACCTGGGCGGAGAACTCCTCCTCGAAGGCCTTGACCTGGGGCCCCTGGACGACCATGCCCGAGGCGAGGACGGCGTCGACGGCGTCGCGCTCCTCCTGTCCGATGATCGGCTTGGCTGCTGGGATGAACTCGCGTGACATCAGTGGGTGACCTCTCGGATGGTGATGGATTCGGAGCTGGACTGCGTACCGGCCCCGGAACCGGGCTCGGTATCGACCTGCTCGTACAGGGTCCCGGTGACGGGGCAGCGCCAGCGCGGGGCTCCGTCGGGGCCGGTGTCGGCAGGGGTGAGGGGCTCGCCGGCGCGCCCGACCCAGCCGATGCGGCGGGCGGGAACCCCGGCGACCAGGGCGTGGGCGGGAACGTCCTTGGTGACTACGGCGCCTGCGGCCACTGTGGCCCAGGCCCCGATACGCACCGGGGCGACGCACACGGCGCGGGCGCCGATCGATGCGCCCTCGTCGATGGTGACTCCTACGGGCTCCCAGTCGGCGGCGGACTTGAGTGAGCCGTCGGGGTTGACGGCCCGGGGGAAGTGATCGTTGGTCAGCGTGACCGCTGGACCGATGAACACCCCGTCGGCCAGGCGGGCCGGTTCGTAGACGAGGGCGTAGTTCTGCACCTTGCAGCTGTCCCCCATGACGACGCCCTCACCGATGTAGGCGCCACGCCCGACGATGCAGTCCCGCCCGAGGACGGCGTGCTCACGGACCTGTGCGAGGTGCCAGATGCTGGTGCCCTCTCCGAGGACGGCGTCCTCGGAGACATCGGCGGACGGGGCGATGCGGGTGGCCACGGCGACTCCTGTGCGGGCGGCTCGGACCGCCCTGACGATCGAAAGAGTCCGGTCAACCTGGTGGCTGCCGGAGGCCGTGCCGCTCCGGTCGCCGGGGGCGGCGGGCGCTGCACGACCTGCCCCATCCTAGGGGACTCCTCCTCCCGAGACGACGCCTGGGCACGCCCCGAACGAGACCTACCCCACCAACAGCGACCGCCCCCGCCTGCCGCAAGAGGGATGACACCCCCTCATCGCGTGCAAGAATGCAGTAGTGACTACCTCCAACGCACCGCAGACCGGGGGGCCCACCCCGGTGCCCCCGGTCACCGACACCTGGCTCGTCATTCCCTTGTACAACGAAGCAACCGTCGTGCGCGAGGTCATCTCCCAGGCTCGCAAGATCTTCCCCTACGTCGTTGTCGTCGACGACGGCTCCAAGGACGGCTCGGCCCAGGAGGCGGCCGCCGCGGGGGCCGTGGTCGTGCGTCACCCGGTCAACCTCGGCCAGGGCGCCGCGCTGCAGACGGGCTTCTCCTACGTCCTGGAGAAGACGAATGCCGACTACATCGTCACTTTCGACGCCGACGGCCAGCACTCCACCACGGACGCCGCCGCCATGGTCGCGGCGGCACGCGATGAGGATCTCGCCGTCGTCCTCGGCTCACGCTTCCTCGAGGGGCCCTCGCCGGTGGGTTGGCTCAAGCGAGTCGTCCTGCGCACGGCGGCGGCCGTCAGCTCGCACACCTCCGGCATGCGCCTGACCGATGCTCACAACGGTCTGCGGGTGATCCGCCGCGACGTCCTGGCGCAGCTCGACCTCAAACAGAACCGGATGGCGCACGCCAGCGAGATCATTCGCAAGATCGGCGCCACCGGCATGCCCTGGCGCGAGTTCCCGGTGCACATCGTCTACACCGACTACTCCCGCTCCAAGGGCCAGTCCCTGTGGAACTCGGTCAACATTCTGGTCGACCTGCTCTTCTCCTGAGCCCGACACGGAAGGCACAGCCCATGATTCATCAGTTCGCCGCCCAGGTCACTCCGATCACGAACCACCAGTTCTACATCCAGGCCGCCCTGATCCTGGCCGTGATCGCCGTCGGCTGGATGATGCTGCGCACCCCCGGCGGGGCCCGTCATATGGCTGCCCGAAGGCTGGTCACCCTGGCCTTCGTGGCCTTCGCCATCTTCAACATCACCTTCCCCTGGGTGATGAGCTCGATCGCGCACCGGATGGGAGTCGGGCGAGGCACTGACTTCCTGCTGTACGCCCTGGTCATCGCCTTCCTGGCGCAGATCCTCTCCTCCTTCCGACGCAACAGCGCCAGAGAGCGGCAGATCACGCACCTGGCCCGGCGCATCGCCCTGGACAACGCGCCCGAACCACCTGCTGCCGCACGACTCACCACTGCGACTCACGACTGAGCACAAGCGTTCGGCAGGCGCCGAGCGCCCTTCCCTCAGCGCCGGGAGGCGCGGACCTCGAGCTCTTCACGCAGACGCAGCCCGCCGGAGAGCAGCCAGCGCACTGGCGCCTGCCATGGGGAGTCGTAGACGCCGTAGAGGTAGTGCCGGGCAGAGGCGTGATGCGCCCGGATCATCTTCTCGGGGCGCGCCTTCCAGCTGGCCCCCTGCTCATGGATGACGACGGAGTCGAGCACCTGCATGTTGAGCCATCCGGCTCGTCCGACCCGCTCCCCCAGGTCCACGTCCTCGAAGAACATGAAGTAGTCGTCATCGAAGCCCTTCAGGCGCCTCCAGGCGAAGGCGGGCAGAAGCAGGCAGGCCCCGGAGAGCCAGCCCACTGTTCGGGTCCGGTCAGAAGCCCCCTGTCCGACAGTGTTGTGATAGGCGGCGGAGAAGGGGTTGGTCGGCCAGATTCTGCCCAGGACGGCGTGTCCGGCGCCCTTGACCAGGGAGGGCAGGGCGCGCCCGGAGGGGTAGACGGTGCCGTCGGGATTGAGCAGGAGGGGCCCCAGGCAGCCGGCCGCCGGGTTGGCCAGGCCCGCATCGATGAGGGCGTCCAGGCTCCCGGGCCTCCAGACGAGATCGGGATTGGCCACCACGATCCAGTCCTCCTCCAGCCCCGCGGCTGCGAGGTTGGCGCCCGCCCCGTAACCGAGGTTGGTGCCGTCCCCGACGACGCGCGCCCCGTGGCGCTGAGCGGCGGCAGTGACGATGTCGTGCTCGGTGCCGTTGTCCGCGATGACGACGACGAGCCGACGAGCCGTCGCTGTGGCCAGGGAGGCCAGGAAACGCTCCAGCTCCTCACCTGGGTTGAAGGCGACCGTCACCACTCGCACGCTCTGCTCGTCGGGAGCGCCGGGCGCTGACGCATCGGAGGGACCCGAGTCCGATCGCCCGCTCGGTTGGCTGATATCACCATTCGCCTCCACGTCGCCCCTTCCCGTAGTCGGGGCGGCGGCCTGAGCCCCCAAGCGCTCCTCTACCTGATCCGAAGCACTGAGGGCAGTGGCCGAGGCACTGGTCGGCATGGGTTTCGCAACACTGGTCACGGAGAGAGCCTAGCCCTGTTACCCGTGTGAGAGGCTTCACCCCTCATTGGGTAAATCTCATGTAACAGGTGTAGGAAGCCCCATATGGTTCTCCCCTCTCATTCCCTATGATCGCTTCCGTGCCTCAGTTCAGTAAGCCGCGCGCGCGGCACTCCTCCAAAGAACTCGGACGCCGCCTGGCCCGCCGAGCAGGGTTCAGCCTGCTCGCAGTGACGATCTTCGTCGTCTCCGCCGCGGGCTTCGCGTGGCACAACATCCAGTCACGCATTAAGTGGTTCGACATCGACAGCCTGCTCTCCGAGGAGGACCGGCCCGGCACCAAGCCGCCGGACAGCTACGAGGGTCGAGCCGTCAACCTCCTGATCCTGGGCACCGACTCCCGTGCGGGGAACAACAACGTCGACGGATCACAGGGCGATGACGAGGTCTCCGTGGCCCGCTCCGACACGGCGCTGGTCATGCACATCTCGGCTGACCGCAAGCGCGTCGACGCCGTATCCATCCCCCGCGACACCCTGGTCGACATCCCCGAGTGCACGACTCTCGATGGCAACAAGGTCCCCGCCGATGAGGACGAGCAGTTCAACAAGGCCTTCGCCAACGGAGCCGGCAGCAGCAGTGACAACAAGAAGGCCGTGGCCTCCGGAGCGGCCTGCACCCTCAAGACCGTGGAGAAGATGACGCACGTCCGCATTGACGACTTCGTCGTCGTCGACTTCGCCGGCCTGTCCAAGGTGGTCGACTCCCTCGGAGGCGTTCACGTGCAGGTGGATGAGGCCATCGATGACTCCGAGTACACCGGTTTCAAGCTCGATGAGGGCTGCCAGAAGCTGAACGGCGAGAACGCCCTGCAGTACGCCCGTGTCCGACACGGGGTGAGTGACGGCTCGGACATCTCCCGTATCGCACGTCAGCAGAACCTCATGAGGGCCATGGCCTCCAAGGCGCTGTCCTCCAACCTCATCACGCAGTCCGGCTTCCTGACCAACACCCTCGAGACGCTCACCACCTCTGAGCGCATCGGTCAGATCGGTAACCTGTCGGGCCTGGCCTACTCCATCCAGGGCGTCGGCATCGACAAGATCAACTTCATCACCATGCCGCACGAGCCCGCAGACGACCCGAACCAAGTGGTCCCCACAGAGGGCGCCAAGAAGGTATGGAAGGCCCTCGAGGAGGACAAGCCCGTCCCCTCCGACACCTCGGCCCCGGCCTCGTCGGACTCGAGCGCCGCCGCGGATGACTCCGCCTCGGAGAACACTGATGAGTCCTCCGAGACCTCCGAGCCCACCAAGGCCGCCCCGACGCAGGCTCCTGCGTCCCAGGCCCCGAAGGCGAGTGCCCCCCAGCAGCAACCCGCCGCGAAACCGACCACCCCAGCCTGCCCCGCCTGAGGCAGAATCATCGGTGTGACTCCGACAGACGACTCACTCCCGCCCTCGATCACGCCTGGCTCCGGCGGAGGCAGGCCTCCACGTCGACAGCGCCCCATTGATGCTGTCAACCAGCGCAGCCGCGAGCGCGGGGAGGCACCAGATGGCGAGTCCGTTGCACAGCCCACTGATGTCGCCGGCGGCTCCCCGCGCCGCCCGTCATCAACGGCTGCCCGACAACCCCAGCGGCACTCAGTCCTGGGCCGTCAGGACAGCGACAAGCCGGCCTCGTCTCAGTCCGCCTCTGAGCGAGAGGGCCAGCAGCCGCCCTCGGTCCAGCCCCGTCGCTCCACCACCCCGTCTCAGCGAGGCAGTCACGCCCGGGCCGGGTCGAGTGCGATCCCCTTGGAGTCGGATGCCGCCGAAGGCAGTGCCGCGTCCGGGCCTGAGCGCACACGGGCGATGCCCGTGCGACGCGGCACCTACCCCGTAGGGTCCCCGGGCCCACAGTCCCCACGAGAGCCGGTTCCGGGTGAACCGGCTCTCAAGCCCGAGCAGCCGCGCCAGCCGAAGCGATTCCGTCCGAGATGGCGCCGGATCGTGGGCTGGACGGTCGCCGTCATCGTCGTCGTCCTGGCACTGATCGCAGCCCGGGTCGCCTGGCTGTGGAACGACGTCTCCTCCCAGCTCCACCGCGTCGACGCCCTGTCCGGGGCGGCCGACACTCCGGGCGAGACCTGGCTCATCGTGGGGTCCGACGCGCGCGGAGGCGCCGTCCAGGACGAGACAGAGGGGGCGCGCGCCGACTCCATCATGCTGCTGCACAAGGCGGAGAACGGGCAGACGAGCCTGACCTCCCTGCCGCGTGACACCTTCGTGGACATCCCCGAGTACGGGGAGAACAAGATCAACGCCGCCTACTCCTTCGGCGGCCC
This sequence comes from Actinomyces stomatis, assembly GCF_031292835.1. Classification (NCBI taxonomy): domain Bacteria; kingdom Bacillati; phylum Actinomycetota; class Actinomycetes; order Actinomycetales; family Actinomycetaceae; genus Actinomyces; species Actinomyces stomatis. Next base: position 38,294 of record NZ_JASPEP010000013.1, on the reverse strand, counting down.
CAAGCTGTTGGTCCAGACCGTGGAGAAGCTCTCCGGGCTGACCGTGGACCACTACGTGGAGGTCGGCATGACCGGGGTGTCCCAGATGGTCGACGCCGTCGGCGGGGTCAACGTCTGCCTGGACTACGACGTCGCCGACGAGGACTCGGGCCTGGTCTGGGACACCTCCCACGGCAAGTGTCAGACGGTGGACGGGTCGAAGGCACTGGCCTACTCCCGGATGCGCAAGTCGGACCCGACTGGCGATGTCGGGCGCGGCCAGCGCCAGCGTGCCGTCATCTCCGCGGTGGTCTCCAAGGCGGCCGCGCCGTCCACCGCATTCTCCTTCTCCCGGCAGGACGCCCTGGTCGACGCCGGCACGAATGCCCTCACGGTGGATCAGAGCGCAGGCACCATGAGCATCGCCCAGATGGTCCTGGCCTTCCGATCCGCCTCCGGCAGTGGCCTGACCGGCGCACCGCCCATTGAGGACACCGCCTACGCCCCCGAGGACGCCGATATTGGCGAGACGGTGCTGCTGCAGGACACGACCGCTCCGGACTTCTTCTCCAAGCTGCGCGACGGGAAGCTGACGACGACCGACTTCAACCAGTCCTGACGCGGAGCATCCGCGCAGCAGGCGGGCTGACACCTCAATCATGAGGTGTCAGCCCGCCTGCTGAGATCCGTTCGGGTCCGAGGAGCGCTCAGCTGAAGTGGGGCCGGTTGGGGTCGGCCTGCCATGAGGTGTAGGACGAGGCGACGATGTCGTCCAGGTCGTGCTCGGCCTTCCATCCCAGGACCTCGCCGATGCGGGTGGCGTTGCCGATGAGCTGGGGCGGGTCGCCGGCGCGGCGGGCGAGCTCCTCGGGCTCCAGGTCCAGGCCCGTGGAGGCGATGACCTTGGAGACGACCTCCCGCACCGATGCGCCCTGGCCGGTGCCGACGTTGAAGACGTGCTCAGCCATCTCCTGGCCGCCGGCCAGGTAGTCCAGGGCGGCGATGTGGGCGACCGCCAGGTCCTTGACGTGGATGTAGTCGCGTACGCAGGTGCCGTCGGGGGTGGGGTAGTCGGTGCCGAAGATCTTGGGGGTCTCGCCCTTGGAGAGGCGGTCGAGCACCATGGGGATGAGGTTGAGGGTGGCCATGTCGCCCAGGTCGTCCCAGCCGGCGCCGGCGACATTGAAGTAGCGCAGGCCGGCCCAGCGCAGCCCCCAGGCCTTCCCTGCGTCGGCCATCATCCACTCCCCGATGAGCTTGGTCTCGCCATAGGGGTTGATGGGGCGGCAGTCGATGTCCTCGGGAACGACCTCCACCGGGGGCATGCCGTAGACGGCGGCGGAGGAGGAGAAGATCATCTGCTTGACGCCGGCCGTCTCCATGGCCAGCAGCATGTTCGCCAGACCACCCACGTTCTGCTGGTAGTACCAGGCGGGGCGCTCCACGGACTCGCCCACCTGCTTGCGGGCGGCGAAGTGGATGACGGCGGTGACGCCGCGCGAGGTCATGACCTCAGCAAGGGTCTCGGGGGCCTGGCCGCTGGCGACGTCGAGCTCGACGAGGGAGGCTCCCTTGACTCGCTCCGGCGTCCCGTAGGACAGGTCATCGACGACGACGACCTCCTCCCCGCGCTCGAGGAGAAGTCGGACCACGTGCGCGCCGATGTAGCCGGCGCCTCCAGCAACGAGAATGCTCATGCCCACAGTCTACCCACACTCGCTCAGAAACGAACAGAAACGAACGTGAGATCCATGCGGCAGTGCGTTCCCCACCCAACACCCCCTCGCAGCTGTAAACCCGTGTACACTGACACCACAACACCCCCCAGGCCTCTCGCTCATCAGAGCACGCCCAAATCGGGGGGTTTTTACATACCAACACCCTACAATTGGAGGACGAATCCTCCAGGTCAACATTACGATAAACCAGCGCTCAATGAGAACGACCTCATTGAGCGCTACATTGAACGCGGCCCCATCATCACGGACCGGAATCGCACCGCCAGGTACCTCCGACATATTGGATACTATCGACTCTCCCCATACACAATCCCCTTCCAAGCCGACCGAACCACCCACTCGTTCAGACCGGACACCACCTTCGACGACATCCTCTATATCTATGTGTTCGATCGACAGCTGCGCCTCCTGACAATGGACGCACTTGAACGCGTCGAGGTCGCAGTGCGTGCCGCAGTGCCCAACACGATGTCAACACACGGCGAAGGCGGAGCCTTCTGGTACCAAATGCCTCCAACTACCAAAACCGCAGAGGATACTCCGCAACGATTGAGCGCATCGAGGACCTCACAAGACGCGAGCGGCAACATACCCCCTCGGATCGCTGCGAACAGGCGGATCGCCTCCACTACCCAGATGCGCTCTCGCACTACCTTGCCACCTACTCGTCTCCAGCGACACCGCCGTCCTGGCTGGTCATCGAACTACTCACCGCCGGTGAGCTTCAACATCTTTACGCCAGCCTGCCCCTCAAGTATCGTAAAATAATTGCTCGGGAGCTCAACCTCCCTGACCAGGTGCTGCAGTCTTGGCTCAAGACCTACGTGAGGGTGCGCAACATCTGCGCCCATCACGGACGCCTCTGGAACAGATTCCTTGGCGTTTATCCAGCCATCCCCAGAAGCCCGACCATCCGCTGGCTCAACGATCGCAGCACCTTTGATACCGGCAACCCTAGAGCCTTGGAAAGAAAGAGGCTCTACCCTGTTCTCGTCTCTCTTCAGTCGATCTTGTTCACCATCAGTCCGCACTCAACATGGGCTCTGAGACTGCATACTCTTTTAGAGAAGTACCACGACATCCCACTGAATGCCTTGGGAATGAAAGCCAACTGGGACGCCGACGAGTTCTGGCAGGAGACCTTCGAGGCCGGCTCCTGACGCGATCAACGACCTTCGCACGCTTCGCGTCGTCGGTTGATCATCAATCCTGCAGCCGCTCGCGCAGGGCAGCGCCCTTGGCGTGGGCAACCTCGCCAAGGTTCTTCTGGAAGACCCGCATGGCGTCACCCAGGCGGGCGGCCTCCTGTCCCTGACCGGACGCGAGGATGCGCACCGCCAGCAGCCCGGCGTTACGGGCCCCGCCGATGGAGACCGTGGCCACTGGGACCCCGGCCGGCATCTGCACGATGGACAGCAGGGAGTCCATACCGTCGAGGTACTTCAGCGGTACCGGCAACCCGATCACCGGCAGCTCGGTGACGGCCGCCAGCATCCCGGGCAGGTGAGCCGCTCCCCCGGCACCGGCGATGATGACGCGCAGTCCCCTCTCGGCGGCAGCGCGCCCGTAGTCGATCATCTCGGTGGGCATGCGGTGGGCCGAGACGACGTCGGCCTCATAGGCCACCCCGAACTCGTCGAGAACCTCGGCGGCGGCTCCCATGACCGGCCAGTCCGAGTCCGACCCCATGACGATGCCGACCACCGGCTGCCCCGAGCCTGCCGTGCCCGTCGTCGTTCCGCTGACCTCATTCATGAATGTCCTCCCTGTCTTCTGTGTACTGCGAAGCGCTCCGCCAAGTCCGGCTCAGGCGTCCCCGCGCAGGATGGCGACGGCCCCGCGCGCCTGCTCGACGACGTCGGCGACCTCCTGCCCCTGGCCGACCGTCATGGTGACGTGCCCGAGCTTGCGGCCCGGTCGCCACTGCTTGCCATAGAGATGAATGCGAGCCTCGGGTTGAGCGGCCATGGCCCGGGACAGGGCGTCGGCCCCCGGCTCGTGCTGACCGCCGATGAGGTTGACCATGACGGTAGTGGGCGCCGTGGCGTCAGTGGCACCCAGCGGCAGGTCGAGAACCGCCCGCAGATGCTGGGCGAACTGGCTGGTGACGGCCCCGTCCTGGGTCCAGTGACCGGAGTTGTGGGGACGCATCGCCAGCTCGTTGACGTACAGGCGCGTGGGCTCCCCGAAGGTCTCCACGGCGAAGAGCTCGACGGCGAGCACTCCGGTCACCCCGGCACGTTCGGCGACCGTGCGGCCGATGAGCTCGGCCTCCTCGACGGCGACCGAGTCGAGACCGGGTGCCGGCGCCAGCACCTCGGCGCACATACCGTCCTCCTGGACCGTCTGAGCCACCGGCCACACCACCACCTGCCCACTGGGGGTGCGGGCCAGCAGGACGGCGAGCTCACGGGTGAAGGGGATCGCCTGCTCCACCAGGAGACTGGTCACCGCCGCCCCGCCTAGGCTGCCTCCCCCACCGGTACCACGTCCGTCACCCTGACCGGCTCGAGCACGGGCCACCGAGGCGATCCACTCGGCCGCCTCGCCCTCGCGCAGGGACTCGGCGCTGCGCACCAGCAGGACCCCGTGACCGTCATAACCTCCGCGCGGCGTCTTGAGCACCACGGGCCAGCCGTGCTCGCCGGCGAAGGCCTCAACGGCGTCAGCCATCTGCTCAGCGCTGTCCTGCTGCGGTCCGCCGACCTCCGCCCAGGCGGGCTGCGGAAGCCCGGCCCGGCTCATCATCCGCCGCATGGCGAGCTTGTCTCGTGCCAGGGTCAGGGCCTGCGGGGTGGGCTGGACACTGACCCCCTCGGACTGGAGCCTCTCCAGAAGGGCCGAGTCCTGGTGCTCGTGCTCGAAAGTGAGGACCGCAGCCGGTTCCCCCCCGAGTCCCTGAGTACCGTCCCCGGCGACGACGGCGCGCACGGCCGCCTCGTCATCGGCGGCCCCGACGGGAGCGTCCGGGGTCACCTGTCCGGTGGACCCGTCCGCGGCCTCCACCAATGCCCTCAGGTGAATACCCAGGGCACTGGCCTCCTCCTGCATCATGCGGGCCAGCTGCCCGCCTCCGATCACGGCGACGATGGGTACGCTCACGCCCCAAGGCTACCCGCCCACCGCGCATTCTCACCGCATTCTCACCGCGCTCGGGTCCAGACCGTAGGGTGGGAGCCGTGACCCCACCCGCCTCAGAGTCCTCCACCGCCCAGCAGGCCCCGCACTCGCCTTCGACGCGCGGCGCGCCCTCGAGTCCTCACCACCGGCTGCAGGTCCTGGCGGTCTGGGCCGCGGCGAGCGCCCTGACCTTCGTCATCCTGCGGCTGGGCGCCCAGGACACACCCGCCACCCCGTGGGCCGGGGCCGCACCGTCCTGGGAGGAGCACATGCGCTTCTGGGACGCCGGCTGGTACAACCGGATCCTTGAGGAGGGCTACCCGGATCGGCTGCCCGTGGGCGCCAACGGGCGGATCACCCAGAACACCTGGGCCTTCATGCCGCTGCTGAGCGCCCTGTCCTCCCTGCTGGGCTGGACCGGCTGGTCCTTCTACGTGCGCGCCACCATCGTGTCGATCCTGGCCTCGGCGTCAGCGGCGGTCGTCATGGACCGCTGGCTCTCACCGATGACGGGGAGGCGGGCCTCCCTGTGGGCGGTGGCGCTGGTCTGGTCCTCGCCGTGCGCCGCAATTCTCCAGGTCCCCTACGCCGAGTCCCTGGGGCTGGTACTGGTGGGGCTGACACTGTGGCTGGCGAGCCGCGGGCGGGCACTGACTGCGATTCCCCTCGCGCTGGCCGCCTGCTTCGCCCGCCCCGTCGGTGTCCCGCTGGGGGCGGCGCTGGGGTTGTGGTGGGTCTGGGAGGTGGCCTGCGCCCGGGGCTGGGTCCCATCCTCCTGGTTCCCACGTCTTCTGCCCGACCACACCCCTCAAGCACCGGGCGCGCGTCGACGGCTGCTGGCGCTGGCACTGCTCACCTGCTCGGCAGCCCTGAGCTGGCCGGTCATCGCCTGGCTGGTCACGGGCCGGCAGGATGCCTACACCGCCACTGAGACCTCCTGGCGCGGTGCGGACCTGGCGCCCGTCGTGCAGTGGGCGATCCGCTTGGGCGACTGGGTGGGCCCGCATCTGGCCCTGGCCCTGCTGACCGTCGTGCTGGCCACGGTGGGCCTGCTGCTGAGCGCCCCGGGGCTGCGGGCCCTGGGACCTGCGGCCTGGTTCTGGTGCCTGGGCTACCTGCTCTACCTCCTGGTCTTCTTCGACCCGACGACGTCGGTGCTGCGTCTCCTGCTGCCTCTGGCCCCAGCGGGCTGGGCGCTGGCCGCGGCGGCCGGCACCACCCGCAGGCGACTGGCTCTGCTGGCGGCCTGCGTCACCGGCCAGCTGTTCTGGGTCTCCTGGGTGTGGGACTTGGGCAGTGTCAGTATTCACTGGGTTCCGTGAACGGCCTCGGCTTGCATGACCTGACTGTCATCGACATAGGATGCCCGCCATGACGCTTTCCTCCGGCAATTCCTTGACGCAGAGGCTCATCGCCCTGGTCAAGGAGTTCATGCAGTTCGGCATGGTGGGCGCTGCGGCCTACGTGATCGACGTCGGCCTGTTCAACCTGTTCCAGCACGGCCCCACCGGATTCCTCTCCGGTCACCCGAACTCCGCCCAGCTGATGGCGTCCTCGATCGCGACCGTCTTCTCGTGGATCGCGAACCGCTACTGGACCTACCGGGGCCGCACCCAGAAGAACGTCGCGCGTGAGGCCACCTTGTTCATCCTGGCCAACCTGGGCGGCATCGCCATCACGCAGTTCTGTCTGCTCTTCACCCACCACGTCCTGGGGCTGACCTCGCCGCTGGCGGACAACATCGCGGCCTACGTCGTCGGCTTCGGCCTGGGGACGGCATTCCGGTTCGTCTTCTATCACTACATCGTCTTCACCGGACACAAGGACCGCTCCCCCGGCGACGACGACACCGACAGCTCCGGTCCCCAGGGGCAGGCCGGCAGCGGGACTGAGCCCCGCACCGTCCCCGTCTCGGTTCGCCCCTGACGCCCGACAGAACCAGCGCAGCAGGCTGCAATATCGGGGTGCCCGATTCCACAGCCCGGAGGGGATCGCTCTCACGGCATGGCCGCCGGGGCACCGTTTAGCCTTGCACGGTGACTGCCCTGACCGCCTTGGCCCCGGCGCTGAATCTGCCCGCCGCCCTCCCCTCCGCCCACGCACCGATGCTCGGCCCCGAGTGGCTCGATGCCACCTTCATCATCAAAGCCTTCGTCGGCTGGATCGGCCCCTGGGCCATCCTCGGCGTCATGCTCGTCATCTTCGCCGAGACCGGCCTGCTCATCGGCTTCTTCCTGCCCGGTGACTCACTGCTGTTCACCCTGGGGATGTTCGTGGCCATCGGCGAGACCAACCCGGCCGAAGGAGTTCCCGTCCCCATCTGGGTGGCGGCCCCCCTCGTGTGGCTCGCGGCCATTGCCGGCAACCAGACCGGCTACCTCATCGGCCGCAAGGCGGGACCCGCGATCTTCAACAAGCCCGACTCACGCCTGTTCAAGCAGGAGTACGTGGACCGCACCTCGGACTTCTTCGAGCGCCACGGCGGCAAGGCCGTCACCCTGGCTCAGTTCGTGCCGATCGTACGCACCTTCACGCCCGTCATCGCCGGTGTCGGCAAGATGAACTACCGCCACTTCATCACCTTCAACATCCTGGGCGCCACGTTCTGGGCCTTCGGCATCACCTGGCTGGGCTACTTCCTGGGAACGATCAAGTGGATCCAGGACAACATCGACGCCATGATCCTCATGATCGTCTTCATCTCGGTGGCTCCGATGCTCATCTCCGGCGTCTCGAAGCTCATCAAGTCCCGCCGCCAGAAGTCCTGACGCCTCTGAGTGGACGCACACCGTGGGCTTCGAGGACTGAACCCGGGTTCAGTCCTCGAAGCCCACGCTGCGTCCTCGCCATTTCTCGAGCGATCAGCAGCGAGTCAGAAGCGACGACGTCGACCGACGGAGACCAGCGCACCTTGCGGCAGGACGTTATTGGGGTCCAGGGACTTGGGGACGGCGTTGAGGAGGATGGAGAAGACGGCCGGACTGCGCTGGGACAGCTCGATACGGCCGCCGTCGGCCTCGACAAGGTCCTTGGCCAGCGCCAGCCCGACACCGGTGGAGCCGTAGCCGGAGACGTGCCGCTCGAAGACGTGTGGCGCGATGTCCTCGGCCACGCCGTCGCCCTCGTCGGCGATATCGACGAAGACCGCGTGACCGCCGTTGGCGCTGCGCACGCTCACCGAGGTCGTCCCGGCTCCGTAGCGCAAGGAGTTCTCGATGACAGTGGCCAGGACCTGGGCCAGGGATCCGGGAGTGGCCAGGACCGGGTGGCTGATCTCGTCGGAGAAGGTGATGGTGCGCCCGGCCTGCTCGAAGGCCGGCTCCCACTCCTCACGCTGCTGGGCGAAGATGTCCTTGAGGTGCAGGGCCTCCGTGGTGCCGCCTCCGGTGCGGCGTGAGACCTTGAGCAGGTCCTCGACGACGCCGGTGAGCCTCTCGACCTGTTCCAGGCAGGCGTGGGCCTCTGCGCGCACCTCCTCCTCACCGGCGAGCAGCTCGATCTCCTCCAGGCGCAGCGACAGACTGGTCAGCGGCGTGCGCAGCTGGTGGGAGGCGTCGGAGGCGAACTGCCGCTCGGCGGCGATGCGTCCGGCCACGCGCTCCGCCGAACGCACGAGCTCGGCCTGGACCAGGTCGATCTCCTCGATCCCCGAGGAGCGCAGCCGCGGACGGACCTGACCGCTGCCGAGCTGCTCGGCCTCGGCGGCCAGGTAGATGAGTGGGGCCGAGATGCGTCTGGACACCCGGGAGGCCACGACGGAGGCCGCCGTCAGTGCGGTGCCGGTGAGCACCAGAACCGTGAGGACGACCGTGCCGATGATGGTGACCCGGTCACCGCCTCCGGCGGAGCGCAACGCGCTGACAATCCAGGCGCCCCCCAGTGGCAGCCCCAGCAGGAGGACCGCCACGGACACCGCCGACATCGTCATCGTCATGGCGTAACGACGCATGGCAAGTCCCCCTTCAGCCTCGATCGGTGTGTCGAGGCGGCTGCAGCCTCCAGCACCCCGTTCCGGGATGCCCTCCCGGTCAGCGGCTCAGCCGGCGGTCAGAAGGTAACCGTCCCCCTGGGCCAGCAGAAGCGCTGGCCGCTCCTCATCGTCACCGAGCTTGCGACGCAGCCAGGTCACGTGCATCTGAAGGGTCTGGGGACTCCCGGTGGGATCCTCGCCCCAGACCTCCTTGAGAATGTCCTCACCGGAGGCGACCTCGCCGCCGGCGCGCACCAGGACCCGGAGCAGCTCGAACTCCCGGGTCGTCAGCTGCAGCTCACGCGAGCCGACGAAGGCCCGGTGAGCGGCGACGTCGACCCGGATCTCTCCGACACTCAGCTCATCCTCCGTGGCCTCCCCCGAGGCACGGCGGACCTGCGCCCGCACGCGAGCCAGCAGCTCGGCCAGGCGGAAGGGCTTGGTGACGTAGTCATCGGCCCCGGCGTCCAGACCGACGACGAGGTCGGAGTCCTCACTGCGCGCGGTGAGCATGAGGATCGGGATGGTCAGGCCCTGGGCCCGCACCTGACGGGCCACGTCCAGGCCGTCGATGTCCGGCAGCCCCAGGTCCAGGACGATGATGTCAGCGGCCGAGACCTCCTCGAGGGCGCCTTTACCGGTGCCATGAGTCAGGACCTCATAGCCCTCGCGTCCAAAGGCGCGGGCGAGGGGCTCGGAGATGGCAGGGTCGTCTTCGACGAGCAGAACAGTTGTCACATCCGCGATGTTAGGTGACGACACACCCCCACCGCCATCGTCCCAGAGGTGGAGAAGATACCAAGACGTGACCACTGCCGGGACGGCGACTCCCCCGCTCTCCCACGCCCAGAACACTTTTCCGTGAGGATACCGCGGGAAACCTCGATTCCACGTTGCTCCTTCAAGAGCTGAGCGAACAAAGAATCACGAGATGGTAACGGAACCGCGATCCCGGTCCTACGGCTCAGAGACGGGTCGGCGAGGTTCTCTCCAGCGACCAGGGCACGATCTGCCCCAGTCCCTTGGCCACCACCTCATGGCACTGCCCCACCCGGTACCGATCCGCCTGAGACGAGCGGAGAATGGCCATGGCAGTTGACTCATCCAGACGGATACTGCCGGGTTCGGCCGCGTCCACAAGCCGTGAGGCCAGGTTGACGGTGGGGCCGAAGACGTCCCCGGAGCGGGAGATGACCCGTCCTTCGACGAGGCTGGCTCGAACCCGGATCGCGTCCGGCCCCTTCTGGAGCTCATCGACCAGGGCGGTGACGACGTCGGCGGCGATCAGAAGGTCATCGGAGATGTACATGACGGCGTCCCCGATCGTCTTGACCACCCGCGCCCCCCGGGAGGTGATGACGTCCCGGGCCGTGTTCTCGAAGCCCTCGAGCATGTGAGTCAGGGCGGCTTTACTCATGCCCTGAGCGCGCTGGGTGAAGGAGACGATGTCGACGAATCCCAGGGAGCGGATGAGCGGGTAGAGGTCGGGACCGGTGTCCTCTCTGCCCCGGGTCGACACCTCGGCGTCGGTGCGTCCCAGGATGGAGGCCATGTGACGGCGCCACACGTAGGTCAGCTGGCGCGACAAGAGCTCCACGAGGCCATCGATACGGTCGAGGGCGACCAGCCGTGCGGAGGTGTCGTCCAGCCCGAGACGCTCACTGAGGTCGGTGACGAAGGTCTCCAGCTCCCACAGGACCAGCCGGTCCATGGTGTAGGACTGGGCTCTGAGGAGCTCGAGCACGCTGGCCGAGGCCAGGGAGGAGTCGCTGGTCTCGTCAATGAGCGCCACGGTGTCTTGAAGCGCGGCGACATCCTGCTCGGTGAAGTGAACCGCATCGGGGTCGACGTCGGCGAAGCCCATGGCGCGCCAGAACTTCTGCGCCATCTCCATGCTGGTTCCGGCCCGCTGAGCCACCTCGGTCAGGGTGAGGCTGGGGGACGCCCCCAGCAGCAGGCACTCATGCCCCACCAAGGTGGTCCGCCCCTCAAGGTCCACCTCAGCAGCAGCCCCGCCCTCGACACGATGGGCGTCCTCATGAGCCTTCTGCGGAGCGCCGCACCGGACCCCGTGGGAGTCCGGTGCGCGCCCCTCGCTCGCTTGGCTGTCTAATGTCACCCTGCCACAGTAGCGCAGATCACACGCCTATGCCCATTGAGCGACCGACCACATGGAGCGGCAACGAGTTCGTGGTTCTCACGGCTCCTGGCACTCAGCCCTTCACACGCACGAGGGTCACATCGCCGGCGCGGACCTCGGTGTCACCGCCCTGATTGCGCAGTACGAGGGCGGGGGTGACGTCGACGGCGAGCCCGCTGAGCTCACCGTCAGGAGCCTGGACACTGACCTGCTTCCCCAGGGTGGTCAGCGCCTCGCGCAGCCTGCGCCCGAGTGCGCCGTCCCCGGCGTCGACGTCCCCGCCGGCCTCCTCCCACTGACCGATGAGCTGAACCAGCTGATGGCCGATCGCCGCGAGAACAGCCTCCGCAGTGTCCGCGCACGCACCTCCACCGCCCGCGCCGACGGCACCGAGCGTGCACAGGGAGCCGGCCCAGGGGACCGGCAGATCCTCAGCCTCCTGCCCGATGTTGACGCCGATGCCGAGGATGACCATCGGAGCCTCGTCACGGTCGGCGGGAACCGCATCGGGTGCGAGCTCCCGAGGCGCGCACCCGTCGGGGCCTTCCGGAGTGACGAGCTCACTGAGGACGCCGGCGACCTTGCGCGTGCCGGCCCAGCCGGGTACCGCGGGCACGACTGCTGGGTCATCAGGCACGGCGACGACATCATTGGGCCACTTGGTCCCCACCCGCCAGGGCAGATCCTCGACGAGGGGAGCCAGAGCATCGCGGACGGCCATGCCACCCAGCAGCGGCAGCCACGTCAGGCAGTCAACGGGAACGAGGGGCCGCAGGACCACGGAGACCAGGAGGGCACCACCGTCGTCGGGGGTGACCCAGGTGCGTCCGGATCGCCCCCTGCCTGCGGTCTGCCTCAGCGCGCGGAGTGCCGACAGGTGCGGCCAGGCTCCGCGTTCAGGCCCCGTGAGGGCCGCGCGCAGGTCGTCCTGGGTGGATCCGGTGACGGGAACGGTGTCGAGTCGTGAGAAGGGGCTACCGCCTGGGCTCATGGTCCGAGCCTACCGGCCCGTATAGGCTGACGGCGTGATTCTTCTGGCCTCGAAGTCATCCGGCCGCCTGGCCACCCTGCGAGCCGCCGGCGTCGACCCGCTGGTGCGAGTCTCCAGCGTTGATGAGGAGGCTGTGCTCGGCGAGCTGTTCCAGCGGCGCCGCGACGCCGGGCTGACCGCCCCGAGCGCGGCCGAGCAGGTGCAGGCCCTGGCTCGGGCCAAGGCGCTCGACGTCATGGCATCCACCGACCCGCAGGAGGCCGAGGTGGTCGTGGGCTGCGACTCCATGCTGGAGATTTCCGGCCAGGTCGTCGGCAAGCCGGCCGATGCCGCTCAAGCCCGTGAGCGCTGGCAGATGATGAGCGGAAGCACCGGCACCCTGCACACGGGGCACTTCCTGGTGCGCACTGCGGACGGCGCCATCGCCGAGGGGGTCAGTTCGGCCACCATCCATTTCGGCTCCCCGTCGCCGGCCGAGGTCGAGGCCTACATCGCCACCGGTGAGCCGCTGTGGTGCGCCGGCGCCTTCACCATCGATGGACTGGGCGGAGCCTTCATCGAGGGGATCGATGGCGACCCCCACGGCGTCGTGGGTATCTCCCTGCCGCTGCTGCGCCGACTTCTGACGGACCTGGAGGTGCTCTGGACAGACCTGTGGGCGCCGCCGCCGGTGGCGAAACCGACTGACGACGCCCACTGATCGCGCAGGAGCGTCAGGAGGCCGAGGCCGCCGAGAACCCGGAGGAGTCCGGGGCCTGAGCGATGACTCGCATGAGCTCGGCCAAGGCGACCTGCTGCTCACGGCTGAGGCGGTCGACGACGTGACGGCGCACGCCGTCGAGGTGCACCGGAGCCGCCTCGCGCAGGAAGTCGAAGCCCTCCTGAGTCAAGGTGCAGTTGACGCCGCGGCGGTCGGAGTCGCAGGAGCTGCGCTCGACGTACCCCACGCTCTCCAAGCGCCGGACCGTATGAGTCAGCCGCGAGCGGGAGTGCGAGACGTGCTCGGCAAGAGTGGACATGCGCAGGGTGTGGTCGGGCGCCTCGGACAGGCGCACCAGGATCTCGTACTCGTGCATGGAGATGCCGCATCCGGCCTCGAGCTCGCGGTTGAGGCGGGCTGTGACCGAGGTGGAGGCTGCCAGGAAGGACCGCCAGGCATCCATCTCGATCTCATCGAGTCGACGGAAGCCCTCCTGCTCCAAGGAGTCGTTCTGTCCGCAGCTCGAGGTGGGCTCCTGGCCGCAGCCGCCCACCAGCCCCCGGCCGCGCTCGGGCGAACCGGCCGACTCCTGGTTGTAGGTGGCCTCAACGGCCTCCTGATCGCTCTGAGTCCACGTCATCTCAACGTCCTCGGCGTAGGCCGTCGTCTCCACCATCGTCCGCTCTGCGGTAATCACCTTTATCGACTCCTCTCAGCACCGACCCGGATAGGCCGTGAACCCTCAAGCGCGAACTTGTTGTCTGCCTTTAGCTTTCACACAAGCGCGGCTCTGCTTCTTTTTTATCACACTCGGTCGGAGCCCCAGCACCCCAGCGCAGTGCCCCACAACATCGGACACCCTTGAAAACACATGTCACACCCCCACTTTTCCTTGCTGCTCAGCGGATTCAGGAAACTGGAACTCGTGCGGGAAAACAATTCGGACACTGACTTCATGTCACCTGACATACGTCAGATTGACAATCAAAATACCCACCTTTGTTACGCTATCATCCCCGTTGACCGATGATTGGGAAGTGCCTGACAATTCGTTTCCACCTTCTCATCTCACATCCTTCAAGACAACAATGAATCGCCGTCAAAATTCCCTCCAGCAGGCAATCATTATTCCCTCATGCGGCGATAGGGGGAATGGGGCGCCTGCGTCGTCCTCCGGCAGCGGTCACGGGGTTGCAGCGTCATCGACGCCGCAGGATGGGCCGCCGCCCCTGAGCGATGTCTCCACTGGTGGGATCAACAGCGAGCGTCACCCACAGCTCCTCCGCGCCGCACTCGGACTCAGGAACATCAGCAGAACCAATGAATACCAGGCTTATCTGCCGTCGAGGCGAAGACTCGACGAGTGCGAGACTGATCGCCCCGAGCAGCAGGCCATGAGCGACGACCTCACCGGAACCGGCCGACAGCCCAGCCTCGGATGCTCTGCCGGGCAGGAGATGGATGGGGTTCCGATCTCCGCTGACCTCCGCCCAGGAGGCGATATCAGCGTAGGAGAGCCGGTAGAAGCTGGAATCAGATAGCGTATCAAATCCATCCCCGGAGGCCGTGAGTTTCCCGTTCTCGACGGCGTCCGCCTGAGGCGACCGGGTACGGCGGGCGAGCTCGTGGGTCACGCACCAGCGCCGGCCCGTCATCGACACCTCGACCGTCGCCTGGATGAGCTCCCACCCCGCGCGCTCGACCTGCCGGATCGATACTCCATCGGGCACGGCACGCCCCGTGGCCGCCTCGGCTCCCGCCGGGCTCGCGCTCATCCGGCAACGGCGGTGCACCAGGCCCTCCCAGGCGGCGTCACCCCGATGGTCCCGCACCCACCCCTGGACCTGATGCATGGCCTGCACAGCGGGAAGAATCCCTGCCGCCCCACGCAGGGCCCGGTGGTGCGTCTCGCAGGACGAGGACTCGGAGGAGCCGGTTGCGAGTATCCCGGTCAGAACTGCTGCGAGCCGCTCGAGGGCGTCGTCACAGAGGCTGAGACCGTTCACCCCTCCGATGCTAGGCGCCGGCCCCGAGGAGACGACGAAGCCCCGCCGACATCGTGTCGACGGGGCTCGCTCCGCGGTCGCAAGGCGGCTGCAACCGCGATCGCTAGGCGATTCTCAGCGGGTCTCGCGGTGCTCAGTGTGCTTGCCGCAGCGAGCGCAGAACTTGGCGATGCTGAGACGGTCGGGGGTGTTCCGACGGTTCTTCTTGGTGATGTAGTTGCGCTCCTTGCACTCCGAGCAGGCCAGAGTGATCTTGGGGCGAACGTCGGCGGACTTGCTGGCCACGTTTGTCTCCTCGTGTCGATCCTCGAGCATGCGACGGAACGCTGTACTCGAAAGCTTGCGTAGCGGGGGAGGGACTCGAACCCTCGACCTCACGATTATGAGTCGTGCGCTCTAACCAGCTGAGCTACCTCGCCATAGGAACACAATGGGGGCCAGTGGCCCCCGCTGTGAGAGCCCCGAAAGGGAATCGAACCCTTGACCTTCTCCTTACCATGGAGACGCTCTGCCGACTGAGCTATCGGGGCAACGAGCCGAATCCTAGGCAGATCCGAATCGCTCTGGCAATTCGTTCCGCCGTGGCTTCGCTCACTGCGGGCCTCGCCGGGTTGGCGAGGTGGGATCAACGAGTGATCGCCGTGGCGGGTGAGGGATTCGAACCCCCGTAGCATTACGCGGCTGATTTACAGTCAGCTCCCATTGGCCGCTCGGGCAACCCGCCTTGGTTCCATGCTCCGACCTCCCGGTCATCGCTTGGCGCCGTGGAAGAATAGCAAGGCAGCGGCGCGCAGCGCCAATCGCCCCCGTAGGACCCTCCTCACAGAACAACCCGCCTAGACTCGGGTCGACTGAAGTCCCGCCCCCGGAAAGGACTGCCGCCATGGCCAATGACTCCTCCTTCGACGTCGTCTCCCGCCTCGACCGCCAGGAGGTGGACAACGCCGTCAACCAGTGCGCCAAGGAGATCTCCCAGCGCTATGACTTCCGCGGTGTCGACGCCTCCGTGAGCCTGTCGGGCGACACCATCACCCTGGAGGCCAACACGGCCGAGCGGGTCATGGCGATCCTGGACGTCCTGGAGTCCAAGCTCTTCCGCCGCGGCGTCTCCCTCAAGGCCCTGGACCTGGGAGACAAGGAGCCGCGCCCCTCGGGCAAGATCTATCGTCTGGCCTGCCCGCTGCGCGAGGGACTCACTCAGGAGGTGGCCAAGAGGATCACCAAGGCGATCCGTGACGAGGGCCCCAAGAGCGTCAAGGCCACGATCCAGGGCGACGAGGTGCGCGTGACCTCCAAGTCCCGCGACGACCTCCAGGCGGTCATCGCCCTGCTGAAGAACCTCGACGTCGACGCCGCCCTCCAGTTCGTCAACTACCGCTGAGGCACCCGCCCCTGCCGCTAGGCCGACAGCAGCGTCAGGACGGCCTTGACGCGGCGGTGGACGGCTGCGTCGGGCAGCAGGCCGAGCTTGGCGAAGATCCGCTGGGTGTGCTTCTCCACGGCCCCCTCGGTGACCACCATGATCTCGGCGATGCCGGCGTTGGTGTGACCCTCGGCCATGAGGGCCAGGACCTCCCGCTCACGGGGCGTGAGCTCGGTGAGCGGGTCGTCGCGCCGGCCTCGCTGGAGGACCTGGGAGACGACGTCGGGATCCAGGACGAGCTCACCGCGCGCCACCCGCTCGACCGCGCCGAGGAAGGCGTCGATGTCGCCCACCCGGTCCTTGAGGAGGTAGCCCAGGGCCCCGCCGCCGTCGGCCAGGAGGTCGGGCAGGTAGCCGGCGACGACGTACTGGCTCAGCAGCAGGATGGGTGCACCCGGCCACTGGGCGCGGATGCGGGTGGTGGCGCGCAGGCCCTCGTCGGTGTGGGAGGGTGGCATGCGGATATCGGCGACGACGACGTCGGGCCGCAGCCGCAGGGCCTCCTTCACGAGGGCCTCACCGTCCCCCACTCCCCCGACGACCTCGTGGCCGCCGTCGGCCAGGATGAGTGCCAGTCCCTCCCGCAGGAGGACGGAGTCATCAGCGATCAGAACGCGCACGGGATCATCGCCTCCAGTGTGGTCGGCCCGCCGGTCGGGGACGTGACTGTGAGCCTACCGTCGACACCGCTGAGGCGCTCAACCAGGCCGGCCAGGCCGTGTCCCTTGGCGGTCGAGGCCCCTCCGATGCCGTTGTCGCTGATCCTCACGCGCAGGACGCCGTCGACGACGCGGGCATCGACGCCGGCGGCCGTGGCCCCGGAGTGCTTGTTGAGGTTGGCCAGCGCCTCGCTGACCACGAAGTAGGCGGCCTGGGAGACATGGTCGGGCAGGTCCGGCAGCTCGGTGCTCACGGTGACGGGGACGGAGGAGCGGGTGGCGGCCTCGGTGATGGCTGCCGCTAGGCCGCGGTCGATGAGGACGGGTGGGGCGATGCCACGGGAGAGCTGACGCAGCTCGTCGAGGGTCTGTTGAGTCTGATCCATGGCGCCCTGGATGATCGCCGACGCCGCCGCCGGATCCTTCTCGGCCTGGCGCTGGGCCCGGGCCAGGTCCATACGCAGACGCACGAGGCGCTGCTGGGGGCCGTCGTGGATGTCGCGCTCGAGGCGGCGGCGGGTGTCGGCCTCGGCGCGCTGGACGGCGGCCCGGGAGGTCTGGAGGCGGCTGACCTCGCTGCGCCAGGAGAGCATGGCGCGGATGAGACCCGTCTGCATGGCGGCCAGGCCCCGTAGGACGGCGGGGGCGGTCAAGGAGAAGACGAAGCCGCAGGTGAGGTTGAATCCGATGTCCCAGAGCAGCTCCGGCTGCAGGCCCAGAAGATGAGCCAGTCCCTGACGCTGCTGTCCGATGGTCGGGTCGAGGACCAGGTCAAGAGTGATATCGGCGATGGGGGCCAGCAGGCCGCCCACGGCCAGGGCCAGCCACACAACGCTGATGATCCAGGTGATGAGGGAGACTGGGAAGTAGATGACGGCCCACAGCAGGTCCATCCAGCGCTGGGGGTCGCGCAGGCGCTGGAAGAGCCGACGGCGTGCGGAGACTCCCGGCTCGGACTTGAGGTAGCCGCCGGGCACCGGCTCGCGTCCGTCCACGCGCGCCACGGCGAGGCGGGCGATGTTGGCGAAGCCCCCAGCGATGCTCAGGTCGACGACGAGCAGCAGCAGCCCGACCCAGATGATGGTGGTGACCACGCCGAGGGCGGTCAGCGGCACGACGAGGTAGAAGGCGAGCAGGCTCAGTGGCCCACTGAGGAGGAGGAAGGCGGCGTCCCTGCCGAGCTGCCGGTAGCGCGCCGCCCATATCGATCGGTTCATGCCTCATATCCTCCTCAGGCCTGGAATCACGCCCAATCCTGCCACCTGGCGGGACCTTGGTGGGGCTAGCCCGACACGGCCTTGAGGCAGCGGGCGGCTCAGCCACCGAGTCGTGCGGTCAGGCTGTGGGCGAGCTCATCGGCCCACCTCCCATAGCGGGCCTCACCGGGGCGGCTGAGGCAGTACAGGAGGTTTCCCAGGCGGTCGAGGAGCTCATAGGCGTCGCGGCGCTCCAGCAGCCGTTGCGGGTCAGTGGCACCGGCGTCCTGCGCGAGCCGCACGTACTCGGCGACGAAGGCGGCGACGTCGTCGGGCGTCATGGGCAGGTACCAGGGTCCGCCGATCACTCGGCCACCGATGAGGGCCAGGTCCTTGGCTCTGTCGCCGGGGCCCGACCACTCGAAGTCGATGAGTCGTGGAACGCCGTCGGGGCCGAGGATGACGTTGGTGACGACGACGTCACCGTGGATGAGCGGGTGGATGGGGACGGCCTCGAAAGCCGGGGCGAGTCGGGTGAGCTCGCGGCACCAGGCGGGTAGGAGTGCACTGACGCGTGGATCGGTGAGTGTCTCCGGGTGGTGCCTGCCCCACCAGGTCAGCAGCTCCTCCCCCTGCTCGCCGGCACTCGGCACAAACACGGCCGACGGTGCGGGACTGGTAGCAAGAGCCTCGTGCAGGCGGGCGATCTGGTGGGCGAGGGCGGTCGCGAGCCGCGGGTTCCAGTCGGTGGCGCGCAGGGCCCGACCGGAAACGTGGGTGGTCACCATGTAGGGGATGCCGAGCGGGTTGTCGGTACCGGTCTCCAGGGCTATGGCACTGGTGCCGAGCTCGGGCGGGACGCGTCTGAGGGTCTCGAACTCGGCCGTCATCGAGCGGGGCATCTCATGGGGCGAGCGCCGGGGAACACGCAGGACCTGCGCCTGGTCACCGGAGCCGATTCGCCAGGCAACGTAGCTCTCTCCGGCTCCTAGCCGCACAATCGGTCCTGCCTTCACGCCGCGCAGCTCACCGGCCTCGACGGCACCCTGGATACGTCGGGCGATGTCGTTGTCGCTCAGGAGCAGACTGTCCATTCCCCCATCTCATCATCACTGGCGAAGGCACCGCCAACGGCGGCACGGACACTGCCGTCCGGTTAGTATCCGGGGGTTGTCCTCGTGCAACAGTTCATCGCCCTTCTCCGAAAGCGTCCCATGAGCACTCATTCACCGCAGACTTCGCCACAGCCGGCGCAGTTCTTCCCACAGATGCCGCTGTCCGAGCAGCCGCATCGTCCAAGGATGTGGGCGCGGATCCTCATTCCACCGGTATCGGAGCCGCCATGCTCACGGCTCTGGGCCTCATGGGCTGGTGGATAGCCACCTCCTCCTCGATCGAGAACGCGAAGACTGGTCATTGTCTGGCGAAGGTCGTCACCTCGAGCAACGACCCCTCCATCACCAGCTGCACCTCCGCTGAAGCCGAGTTCAAGGTGACGGGGCGAGTGAATCAACCGGAGAGGTGCGTTCCCATCCCCGGAACCACGAGCGTCTACGACACCGGGGAGGACTTTCTGTGCCTGGCCGACCCGGAGGCGGATCCGCAGCACGCGGTCAACCGTGTCCAGACCGGTGACTGCGTCGTCATCAATGACAAGGCGCGCCTGGAGAAGGAAGCAGTCATCACCGACTGCGCGAGCTCCGGAGCCTATCCAGTGCTGGCCGTTCTCAAGGATGTCAGCGAGTCATCCACGGACCAGACGGCGTACGACCACTACGCCGAGCTCTGTAAGAAGGCCGGCACCCCTGAGCCCGAAACCGTCTACCAGTTTCACATGCGCCGCATACCGTCCAACGGCGGTCGCTACGACTCCAGCATTGGGGCCGACATCGCCCTGTGCCTAGGCCCGCAGAACTAGCCGGTGACTCTTCCCGCGCTGATGACGGCCCGGGCGGCCTCGGCGGCGGTGAGTCGGGCGGTGTCCAGGCGGAGGTCGGCCTCGGGCCAGGGAACGTAGTCGCGGTGCTCGATCTCCCGCCAGTCCGGCAGCTCCAGGCCGCCGATGTCGCTGCTCCGCCGCTGGGCACGGCGGCGGTGCTCGGTCGTATCCGAGCAGACGAGCTCGACGGCGAGGAACCGGCATCCCTGGGCCGAGGCGGTTTCCTCCCACAGACGGCGGGTGACGGGCAGCGGGTTGACGCACTCGATCAAGACCTCACCGCCCGCGGCCAGGACGTCTCGGGCGACGGCGGCAGCCACGTAGTAGCCAGCGCCTCCGGGCATGCCGGGAAGCATCTCACCACTGTCCCGCAGAGCCTGCTCAACAGTGTCAATGCGCAGCCAGGTCGGCGGCCGGCTCTGCGGCTGCGCCTCGGCCCGCAGGCGCAGGATCTCCCGGCAGACGGCGGTCTTGCCGACTGCCGGTAGTCCGCCGACGACGCACAGGGTTGCCATCAGTACCTGGCCATCTGCTCGAGGCGGCTGACCTCCCTGCGCCAGGAGAGCATGCCGTGGATGAGCCCCGCCTGCATGGCGGCCAGTCCCCGCAGGACGAAGGGGGCGGTCAGGGAGAAGACGACGCCGGCGCTCAGGTGGATACCGATCTCCCAGAGCAGGGGCGGATACAGGCCCAGAAACTCGGCCAGACTCTGGCTCTGGTCTCCCACGGTCGCGTTAAGAATCAACTCAAGAATGACGTCGATAACGGGGGAGAATAAACCACCCACGGCCAGGGCCAGCCACCCGACGCTGATGATCCAGGTGACCAGGGAGACCGGGAAGTAGACGATGACCCACAGCAGGTCCATCCAGCGCTGAGGGTCACGCAGACGCCGGAAGAGCCGACGACGCGCGGAGGCCCCCGGAACAGGAGACAGGTAAGCGCCAGGTCTGGGTTCACGTCCGTCCAGACGCGCCACACGGAGACGGGCCAGGTTGGCGAAGCCCCCGGAGATGCTCAACGCCAAGGTCAGGAGGAAGAGGCCGATCCCGACGATGACGGTGCCCGCACCGGCTGCGGTCAGCGGCAGAACGAGGCAGAAGGCGAGCAGGCCCAGTGGCCCGCTGAGGAAGAGGAAGGCGGCATCCCGGCCGAGTCGGCGGTAGCGCGCGGCCCATACTGATCGGTTCATACCCCCATCTTCCTCAGGCCTGGAACCACGCCCAATCCTGCCACCTGGAAAGACCTTGGTGGGGCTAGCCCGACACGGCAGCCGGAAGGACGCGGCAGCCCGACGACGACGGTCGGGGTCATCGTCAGTACCCGGCCATCTGCTCAAGGCGGGCGATGCGCTTGTCCATGGGCGGGTGAGTGGAGAAGAGGTTGCGCAGGCTCCCGAAGGGATTGGCGATCATCATGGAGGAGACCGGCTCGAGGCGCGGGTCCTGCCCCATGGGCACGCGCGAGATACCCGACTCGAGCTTGCTGAGCGCGCTGGCCAGGGCGAGCGGATCCTGGGTGAGTTCGGCGCCGTCGTGGTCGGCGTCGTACTCGCGGGTCCTGGAGATGGCGAACTGGGTGATGGCGGCGGCCAGGGGCGCCAGGAGGGAGAGGAGCAGGACGGTGATGATGCTGCCACCGTCCCGGTCGCGCCGGTTGCCGCCGCCGAACCACAGGGTCATGGTGATCATCGAGGAGATGACTCCGGCGATGCCCGCGGCCACCGAGGAGGTGAGGATGTCTCGGTTGTAGACGTGGGAGAGCTCGTGCCCCAGGACGCCGCGCAGCTCGCGCTCATTGAGGAGCTGGAGAATGCCCTGGGTGCAGCACACGGCGGCGTGCGAGGGACTGCGGCCGGTGGCGAAGGCGTTGGGGCTCATCGTGGGGGCCACGTAGAGGCGTGGCATGGGCTGTCCGGCGGCGGCGGAGAGCTCACGCACAATGGCGTACATCTGGGGCTGCTGGTCCTCGGTGACCTCAATGGCCCCCATGGCGCGCACCGCGATCTTGTCGGAGTTCCAGAAGCCGTAGGCGGTCTGCACCAGGCCGAAGACCGGCGCGATGATCAGCCAGACGGCGGAACCCGTGGCCCGGGCCAGTACGTAGCCGATCAGGAGGAGCAGGCTCCACATGCCGCCCAGGAGGACGGCGGTCTTGAGACCGTTATAGTGGTGAGTCCTTGTCATGACTGGAGACTATGGGATGAACCTGTGTCTCACCTATGTCTGCTGGCGCGGGACCACTCGCGCGGTGATGAGGCCGCAGTCCAGGCAGCGCAGGGCATCGCGGAAGTCGTCGGGGTCGAAGGTGGTTCCCGGCGCCTCACGCGCGAGGGTCCAGTACTCCCCCGTTGAGTCCTGGACCGCGTACCCGGTGTCGCGGAAGCCGGCCCGCTCGTAGAAGGAAAGCCGACGGCGTCGCTGCTCGGCGTTGTCGGCCTCGTCGATGACGGGCTCGATGTTCAGGACGATGCTGCAGCCGGGGCGACGGCGCTCGAGCTCGGCCAGGAGGCGGGTGCCCACGCCGCGGCCGCGGGCGGCGTCATCGACGGCCAGGTAGAAGAGGTAGAGCAGGCGGGAGCCGGGGCGGCGCACGGTCCAGGTCAGGGCGACAGGATCCGGGCGGGCCGCACGGGTCGGCTCGGCGGGCCGGTCCCACCAGGCGACGAGGTCGACGCCGCGCCGCAGGCTGAGCACGTGGATGAGCGCCCAGGGCAGGCGTTCATCCTCGGGGAAGGCGCGCAGGTAGAGGTCGTGCGCCCAGCGGTCGGTTCTGCTGGCGAAGCGGATGCGACGGGTTCTCATCGCTCAGCCCAGCAGGTCGGCGACGTCGGCCGCGGGGAGGTCCAGGGCCTGGCCGACCCCGGCGGTGTAGAGCGTCCCGGCGTAGGTGCTCAGTCCGCGGGCGAGGTCGGGGCGCGCCGCGATGGCGCCACGCCAGCCCTCGTCGGCCAGGGCCAGGGTGTAGGGCAGGGTCGCGTTGGTCAGCGCGTAGGTGGAGGTGTGCGGGACGGCTCCGGGCATGTTGGCCACGCAGTAGAAGATCTTGCCGTCCACCTCGAAGGTGGGCTCCGAGTGGGTGGTGGGGCGGGAGCCCTCGAAGCAGCCTCCCTGGTCAATGGCGATGTCGACCAGCACGCTACCGGGCCGCATGGTCTCCACCATGGCACGCGTGACGAGGTTCGGGGTGCGGGCCCCGGGCACGAGGACGGCGCCGATGACCAGGTCCGCCCCGGCGCAGGCCTGGGCCACGTCGAGCTCGGTGGAGAAGCGGGTGCGAATGGTCCCGCCGTCGAGCTCCTCGATCCGGCGCATGCGCAGCGGGTCGACGTCGAAGACGGTGACGTCCGCGCCCATGCCGGCGGCGACCCGCGCGGCGCTCAGGCCGGCGGTGCCTCCGCCCAGGATGACGACGCTCCCCCGCCGCACCCCGGCGGCGCCGCCCAGGAGGACACCGGCCCCGCCGTAGGGGCGCAGCAGGGCCTCCGCGCCAACCTGGGCGGCCAGGCGTCCGGCGATCTCCGACATGGGCGCCAGTAGGGGAAGGGCACCGGTGTCGGTCTCGACGGTCTCGTAGGCGATGGAGGTGACCCGCCTGGTGAGCAGCTCCTCGGTCAGGGGCCGGTCCGCGGCCAGGTGGAGGTAGGTGAACAGCAGCAGGTCAGGGCGCAGGAACGGATACTCCTGGGAAATCGGCTCCTTGACCTTGAGGATGAGCTCGGAGTCGACCCACAGACCGGGGACGTCGTCGGTCATGACTGCGCCGGCGGCGGTGTACTCCGCGTCGGGGATGGAGGCCCCCTGACCGGCGCCCGCCTGGATGGTCACGGTGTGCCCGCGCCGGGTGAGTGCGTGAACACCGGCCGGCGTGATGGCGACGCGGAACTCGTTGTCCTTGATCTCGGTGGGAACGCCGATTCGCATGGTTCTGCCTTCGGTGTGGTTGTGAAGGGGTGGTGTGGCGCGTGTGGGCCGGGGCCGGCGGCGGGGCCGCCGGCCCCGGGTTCAGTCGGCCAGGCGGTGGGCGACGCGCTCGGGGACGCGGCCCGCCTCTGGCTGGCCGATGAGGTCCTCGGGGACCTCGGTGGAGCGGGAGATCGCGGTCATGGCGTCACGGGAGACGACCTTGACGCGCTCGCGCGGCTTGGACTCCCCTCCGGTGACGACGACCTCGCCGTAGCCCTCGCCGAGCTCGCGCTCGTAGGCGTCCAGCAGCTCCCAGCCCTCCCAGTTGGTGAAGGGGATGCCGCGGGACTCCAGCAGGGCGATGACGGCGTCGTGGCCGACCTGGGCCTCGTCACTGGTCTCGGCGTGCAGCAGGCCGGCGTTGGCGTCGGCCACGAGGTTGGTGATGGTCTCCTGCGCGTCGGACTTGGTGGAGCCGATGAGGCCCACGGGGCCGCGGCGGATCCAGCCGGTGGCGTACAGACCGGTCAGGGGCTTGCCGTCCTCACCGAGGACGCGGCCGCCCTCGTTGGGGACGACGTGCCGCTCGACGTCGAAGGGGAGGCCCTCGATGGCGCTGGAGGCGTATCCGACGGCGCGGTAGACGGCCTGGACGGGCCAGTCGCGGTACTCGCCGGTGCCGGTGACGTTGCCGTCTCCGGTCAGGCGGGTGCGCTCGGTACGCAGGCCGACGACGTGGCCGTCGTCGTCGGTGAGGACCTCGTGGGGTGCGGAGAAGAGGTGGATGTGGATGCGGTGGGAGGCGGTGAGGTCCTCCGGCTCCTGCATCGCGTACCCCTCGAGGGCCTTGACGACCTGGCGCTGCTGGTTGGAGGAGGCCAAGGCCGCCTGCGAGCCCTCGTCGTACTCGAAGTCCTCCTCGTCGACGATGACGTCGACGTCGGCCTGCTTGCCGAGCTCGCGCAGCTCCAGCGGGGTGAACTTCACCTGGGCGGGGCCGCGGCGGCCGAAGATGTGTACGTCGGTGACCGGGGACTGCCGGAGGGTGGCGGCCACGTTCGCGGGGATCTCAGTGGTCATGAGGTCGTCGGCGTGCTTGGCCAGGACGCGGGCGATGTCCAGGGCGACGTTGCCGACGCCGATGACAGCGACCTCCTTGGCGCTCAGGTCCCAGGTGCGCGGGTGGTCGGGGTGCCCGTCGTACCAGGAGACGAAGTCGGCGCCGCCGTAGCACTCGGGGGCGTCGACGCCGGGGATGTCGAGGGGGGCGTCGGTGTCGGCTCCGGTGGAGAAGACGATGGCGTCGTAGTGCTCGTGGAGCTCGGCCACCGAGATGTCGCGGCCGACCTCGACGTTGCCGATGAGCCGGATGTCCCCGCGCTGGAGGATCTTGTAGAGGGCCACGATGATCTGCTTGATGCGCGGGTGGTCGGGGGCGACGCCGTAGCGCACCAGCCCGTAGGGCGCAGGAAGCCGCTCGAACAGGTCGATACAGACGTCCAGACCCGACTTCGAGAGGATGTCCGAGGCGTAGATGCCTGCGGGGCCTGCTCCGATGACGGCGACATTGAGAGGACGTGCGTTCACTGTTCTTCGTTCCTGATTCAGGGGACGTGGACGTGGCGCCCGCGCTCCCGCTGCCGGGATGACCGGTTGATCCGGTCCGGGGCGACGGCGATGACGGCGGGGCACCGTGCCACAGTCTATGGAGGAAGGGCGGCCCTCCCCCAGGGCGCGGGCAACATCGCGGCTTTGAGCCGCGTCACGTCGGGGAGGTACCGGCAGGACATGTGGCGAGGCCACCACCGGGGAGCCGATCAGGACGGCGCGGCATCTTCTTATCAACCACCCCCTTTCTGAGCGACAGAGGCGCTACGCGTTGACGACCGGGATGTCGGTAAGACGGGCGACAATCCTGTGCGGCGCAGTCGGATTGTTTCCATCGGGCAAGTCAACAACGACTCTGTCCCCACCGGGGTCAGGCCATACAGCAGGCATACTCAGCACACCACCCGCAACGAGATCATAAACGAACTGGTTGGTCAACAAGCTGCCACGGCCGTCCGAGAAGCTAAACCCAGCCTCCAGGTAACGCTTCCCGCCGTCGAGAATTGTCAGACTATAAGCTCCGAACCTAAACATATCATATTGCAGAGCCTCCCACCCCAGACTTTCAATACTTTCAGGCAAAACAAGACACGCAGCAGGCATGATGACATCCTGTTCCGCTTCAAGCCGGACGGTGCCAATCAAGAACTTACCCACCCGAGTGACACTATCGATCGACATGCGCGCCACCTTATCTCGAATCGTTACATCGACTCCCTCAGGCCCCTTGCCCGCAGGACCGGCAGCCTTTGGCATCGAGGTTGACGACGGTGCTGCGCTCGCGCTCGGTGGGGCACTGGACTCAGCCGGCTTCGATGGCGTCAGCGTGATCTCCACACGACGGTTAGCCTGCCGGTGCTCGTCGGAGTCATTCGATACTCGCGGCGAGGACTCCCCCTTGCCCGAGACCGACTCCTTCCACGCAGACAACTCCGTCAGCTTCTTGAGCCGCTCCGACACCGCTTTGGCCCGCCGCTCCGATAGATCCTGGTTGTGCGCGTCATCAGCCACATCATCGGTATGCCCCGTGATCGTCAGCTCCCCGCCAGAGGGATACTTCTTGATCTGCTCCACCACATTCGCCAGCACACTGTCAGCCTGAGCCGAGAGCTGATCGGAGTCCGTTGCGAACGTGACATCCCCAGCCACCGTCACCGTCGTCGACTTCTCATCCTGTTTCGTGTCCGACGAATCGTCAGCCGCTAGGGACATCGTCTCTATCTTGAACGGCCCCGCCTCCGACTCATCGAGCTTCGCCTTTGACAGCACATCATCCACTGAGATATCAGTCTCGGTATTCTTCAAAACCGGAACACCTGCAGCAATACCCACATTAGGAAGGAGCAGCTCCACGACGCCAACACCCTCGGGCGGCGCATGAAATACTGGAAATACTTCCAAGGGTTTACCCTTTTCAACACCATCATATAAATGACGTGTTTCTTCGTCGAGTTCGCGATACACCAACCCCTTATCCAAAGAGAGCATTCTGATCGCAAGCATCGTCCCCGAATGATCCACGAAGCCGAACGGCTGAGACAGGCTCACATTCTCATCCGAGGTCGTTGTGAACACCAAGCGCACGACAGCGTACTTGTCGTTGACTGCGGCGGGCCCCACCTCAACCGAGAGCGGAGCCCCTTTCCACTCCGCCTCCAGCATCACCCCACCATGCGGACCAGTCGCAGTCGCGACCGCACGTGGGGACGTGGCCCCCGAGCTCTTCCCAGAGGAGGCGGTATCGCCCTTCTTGAGCACCCCGCACCCCGCCAGGACCGCCCCCGCACCGGCCAGGGCGGGCAGGGTGAGGACACCACGGCGGGTCAGTCGGGTACGGGTATCGGGTGACAGCGGCGTGGAGGACGGCATGTCGGGGACCTTTCGGCGCATTGGGAACACGTACGAGACACCTTATACGCCGCGGTCCACCGCTCACGATGAGGAACTACCCGTCTCTCCCCATCAGCTCCCCATCTCCCCATGGGGAGTCAATGGGTAGTTGCGAGGCCTCGTCAGTCCTCGGACCGGTCTGTCAGGCGGCCCGGTCCACGAGGATGCGGGCGAAGTCCTCCATAGCCGCACGCACCTGCACCACCCGTTCACCGGCGTCGGCCATAGCCTCCGCGGCGGCCTCACCCTCGATGCCGGCCCGGGTCAGGCGCTGCCGGGTGCCGTCAAGAACGGCCTCCTCCAGGCCCTCCAGGCCCTCGACCGCCTCGGTGGCCCAGGCCATGGCCATCTCGCGGGTACGGGCCAGGACCGGGTGCTCGCGCAGGCGAGCGACGACGTCGGCCAGGAAGGCGTCGTCGGACAGGTCACCGGTGGACAGGCGCGAGAGGATGGCCTGGCCGGCGGCATCGAGCTCACCGGCCGCCAGGGCCTTGCGCAGAAGGAGGACCGGCATGGTGTCCACGCCTTCGCGCAGGTCGGTGCCGGGGGTCTTGCCGGTGGTGGCCGAGTCGCTCATGAGGTCGATGACGTCATCGGCCAGCTGGAAGGCCACGCCGATCTTGTCTCCGAACTCCTCCACGATCCGTTCTGTTCGCGCCCCGGCATTGGTGAGCATCGCCCCGAAGCGGGCGGACACCGCGATGAGGGAGCCGGTCTTGTCCGCCAGGACCTGGATGTAGTGATCCACCGGGTCGGTGCCCGCTGGGCGCGGCAGGGTCTCGTGGAGCTGGCCCATGCACAGGCGCTCGAAGGTCTTGGCGTGAGCCATGACGGCCTCCGGGCTGAGGGCCGCCACCAGCTGGGAGGCGCGGGCCACGAGGACGTCGCCGGTGAGGATGGCGGCGGAGTTGCCCCAGACGATCTGAGCACTCGGGGCGCCACGGCGCAGCGGGGCCTCGTCCATGACGTCGTCGTGGTAGAGGGTGGCGATGTGGGTCAGCTCCACGGCCACGCCGGCATCGCGGATCTGCTCGCCGGTGGCCAGGGCCGGGTCTCCGAGCTGGGCGGTCAGCAGGGCCAGGACCGGGCGCAGGCGCTTGCCGCCGGCCTCGGCCAGGTGCGAGGTCGGTGGGTTGATGGTCTCGTCAGCGCTGGTGACCACCTCCATAAGGCGGTCCTCGACGGTCTGGAGGGCGGGGATGATGCGCGACTCCAGCTCGGGGGCGCTCAGCGGCAGTGATCCGATCACGGAAGGAGCATAGCCGTCTGGTCGAACAGGTCGAAGGCGGTCTGCGGCAAAACACCCAACCCGATTGTGGCTATCACCGCAACGCCGACCGCCAGGAGGATCGGGCCCTGGCTGCCCACGACCGCGGAGCGCTCGCCGTCGGGCTCATGGAAGAACATGAGCACGATGAGCCTCATGTAGAAGAAGGCGGTCACGGCCGAGCAGACGACGGCGAGGATGACGAAGGGCACCCCGTTACCGCTCAGGCCGGTGGCGAAGAGCCGGAACTTGGCCATGAAGCCGGCCGTCAGGGGCACTCCGGCGAAGGACAGCAGGAAGACGGTCATGGCTCCGGCCGCCCAAGGGCTGCGGCGTCCCAGACCCTTGAAGGCATCCAGGTCGCCGTCCTCGCCGCCCACGGAGCCGTCACGGTTGGAGCGCACCAGGGTGATGATGCCGAAGGCTCCCACGGTGGCGATCCCGTAGGTCAGGGCGTAGAAGCTGAGCGCGGAGATCGCCGCCTGGGAGTAGGCCAGGATCCCGATGAGCATGAAGCCGGCGTGGGCGATGGCCGAGTAGGCGAGCATGCGCTTGACGTCGTGCTGAACCACCCCGACGACGGTGCCCACGAGCATGGTCAGCGCCGCCACGGCCCACAAGGCGGGGGCCAGGTCCCAGCCCATGGCACCGGCGATCATGTAGTAGAAGCGCACGAGTGCCAGGAAGGCGGCGGCCTTGACCCCGGCGGCCATGAACCCGGTGACCGGGGTGGGGGCGCCCTGGTAGACGTCCGGGCTCCAGGCGTGGAAGGGCACGGCCGCCACCTTGAACAGCAGGCCGATGATCACCAGCATGAGGCCGGCCAGGACGAGCCACTCCTGCCCCGGCACGGTGCGCACGGCCTCGCCCAGGATCTCGTAGTCGACGGCACCGGCCAC
The DNA here is from genome assembly GCF_031292835.1 of Actinomyces stomatis. Taxonomy (NCBI): domain Bacteria; kingdom Bacillati; phylum Actinomycetota; class Actinomycetes; order Actinomycetales; family Actinomycetaceae; genus Actinomyces; species Actinomyces stomatis. The sequence continues at coordinate 8,863 of NZ_JASPEP010000013.1, read as the reverse complement.
CCCGTAGAGCAGGGCCGCTCCCATGAGGAGGAAGGCCGAGGCGAAGGCACCCAGCACGAAGTACTTCAGCGCCGCCTCCTGGCTGAGCAGCCGGCGGTGGCGGGCGGTGGCCGCCAGGATGTACAGCGGCAGGGAGATCATCTCCAGGATGACGAACAGCGTGATGAGGTCACTGCTGGCTCCGAAGAGCATCATGCCGCCCAGCGAGAACAGGGTCAGGGGGAAGACCTCGGTCGTGGTCCACCCGGCCAGGAGGGACTCGGTCTCCTCCGCGCTGCCGGGCCGGTCAGCGGCCTGGGCCGCGAAGGCCCCGTCACCGACAGAGGTCCGGTCGGCCATGACCATGACGGCCAGCAGCCCGATGACCAGGAGGATGCCCTGGGCGGCGATGGAGAAGGGATCCTCGGTCAGGCCCGCGGACATGCGGGCACCCGGCAGGAAGCCCTTGGGGAGCTGGAACTGGGGCGTCGCCGCGGCGGCGGCCCCGGCGGCCTTGACCTCACCCCAGCGCAGGAACAGGGAGACCCCGGAGGCCAGGATGGCCAGAAGGCTCAGCGTGGACTGGATGGCCAGGCGAGCGGGTCGGGTGATGAAGGCCTCCACGAGGACGCCCAGGACACCGGCGCCCAGGATGATGAGTACCGGCGTCAGGGCGTCCCAGTTGACGATCGGGGCAGTGGCTGAGGGGCTCACTTGGTGTTCCCTTCCGTAGCGGTGGAGGCGGCGGGCGCTTCGGATGCACCGCCGGCATCGTGGCTGTCACCTGCGACGACGGCGGAGGCGGCGTCCTGCGGGGAGCGGGTCACCGTGAGCGCGACCTGCCGGGCGACGTCGTCGAGCGCGTGCGTGAGGGTGGCCGGGGCCAGCCCGAGCGCGAGCATCGCGGCGATGATGGGGACGACGACGAGGCGCTCACGCCCGTCGAGGTCGGGGCTGCCGACGCGCTCGGGCGCAGGCGCTCCGGTGAAGACCCGCTGGTAGGGCAGCAGCATGTAGACGGCGGCGATGACGACACCGACGACGGCCGCACCGCCCAGGGCCAGCGAGACCGAGAAGGTGCCGGTGAGCACCATCCACTCGGGCACGAATCCGCTCAGGCCCGGCAGGGCGATGGAGGCCAGCCCGCAGACCAGGAAGGTCCCGGCCACCAGCGGCATGACCCGGGCGATGCCGCCGAGCTCGCTGATGGTGACGGTCCCGGTGCGCCGCGCCATGAAGCCGGTGACCAGGTAGAGGCCGGCGATGGACAGCCCGTGGGCCACCATGTAGACCATGGCGCCGTTGGCGGCCACCTGGTTGCCGATGAAGATCCCCAGGACCATGAAGCCGAAGTGGCTCACGGAGGTGTAGGAGATGAGGCGGTAGAGGTTGTCCTGGGCGATGGCGGCCAGGCCCCCGTAGATGATGGAGACGACCGCCAGGACCAGGATCACCGGGGCGGCCCAGCGGGAGGCCTCCGGGAAGATCGGCAGGACCAGGGTGATCATGCCGAAGGTGCCGATCTTGTCCAGGATGCCGATGAGCAGCACCGAGGTGCCCGGAGTGGCCTGCTCGGCGGTGTCGGGCAGCCAGGTGTGGACCGGGACCAGCGGCGCCTTGATGGCGAAGGCGATGAAGAAGGTCAGGAAGATCCAGTGCCCCGCGGAGGCCGACACGTGCAGGTTGGCCGCCACCGAGTCGATGAGGAAGCTGGGGGTGCCGTTCTGGGCGGAGTGCAGGTAGACGGCGATGACGCCGATGAGCATGACGAGCCCGCCGGCCAGGGAGTACAGGAGGAACTTCAGGGCGGCGCGCTGACGCTTCTGTCCGCCGAAGCAGCCGATGAGGAAGTACACCGGGATGAGCATCGCCTCGAAGCACAGGTAGAACAGGAGCAGGTCCCGGGCCGAGAAGATGACGACGACGAAGAACTCCAGCGCCAGGACGAGCCCGGTGAACAGCCCCTGCCGGTCGGCGGGGACCTCGCCCCAGGAGGCGAGCAGCACCAGGGGCGTGACGAAGGCGGCCAGAAGCACCATGGACAGGCCCAGGCCGTTGACGCCCAGGGCCCAGGAGGCGCCGATGGCGGGGATCCAGGAGTGGGTGTCGGTCAACTGGACAGTGCCGGCGTGGCCCAGCTCGAAGGCGCTCAGCGCCCACAGGCCCAGGGCGAGGACCGCCAGGGAGAACACGAGACCCACGGCGCGGGCGTGGAGCCGGCGCAGCGGCGGAACCAGCCACAGCAGGAGCGCCCCGGCCAACGGCGTGATCGCCATGACGGTCAGGACGGGCAGCGATGCGGGAAGAGTCGGCATGTGACGTGTCCTCTCAGAACCTGGCGGCCAGGACGGCGATGAGTACGAGGACCGTTCCGGCCAGCATGTAGCCGGCGTAGGAGCGCACGTACCCGGACTCGGTGCGGCGGGTCAGGCGCCCCAGGGCGCCGGTGCCCGCGGCGGCACCCTCGATGGCGCCGTCGACGACGTAGCGCTCGACGGCGTCGGTGGCCAGGACCAGCCCCTGACCGGTGCGCATGGCCAGGGCCTCGTTGACGGCGTCCTGGTACATGTCCTTGCGGGCGGCCTCCACCAGGGGGTTGGTGGGCTGCAGGACGACGGGCACCGTGCGGCGCACGTACATCCACCAGGCCACGACAACCCCGACCACAACCAGGGCGAGGGTGGCGCCCATGATGACGGTGGCCGGCAGGACCGGCTCACCGTGCTCGGCGTGACCGGTGACCGGCTCCAGCCAGGTGACGAACATGTTGTTGTAGGTCAGCAGCCCGCCCAGGCCCGCGGAGAACACGGACAGGACGATCAGGGGCAGCGTCATGAGCCAGCCGGACTCGTGGGGATGGACCTCGCCCTCCAGGTCGTCTTTGGTGGTCCAGCGCTGCTTGCCGTGGAAGATCATGAAGAACAGGCGGGACATGTAGAAGGCGGTCAGGCCCGCGCCCAACAGGGCGATGGTTCCCAGGATCCAGGGCTTGGCGCCCTCGCCGATGAAGGCGGCCTCGATGAGGCGGTCCTTGGACCAGAAGCCGGAGAAGGGCGGCACCCCCAGGATGGCGAGCCAACCGATGCCCATGGTGACCCAGGTGATCGCCATGGCGCCGCGCAGGCCGCCGAAGCGGCGCATGTTGACCTGGTCGCCCATGGCGTGCATGACCGAGCCGGCCCCCAGGAAGAGCTGGGCCTTGAAGAAGCCGTGGGTGAGCAGGTGGAAGATGGCGAAGGCGTAGCCGATCGGGCCGAGACCGGCCCCCAGCATCATGTAGCCGATCTGGCTCATGGTGGAGGCGGCCAGGACCTTCTTCATGTCGTCCTTGGCGCTTCCGATGACGGCCCCCAGCAGCAGGGTGATGGCGCCGACGACGGCCACGGCCGTCTGGGCGCTCGGGGCTCCCTCGAAGACGGCGGCGGAGCGGACCATGAGGTAGACGCCGGCGGTGACCATGGTGGCTGCGTGGATGAGGGCGGAGACCGGTGTGGGGCCGGCCATGGCGTCACCCAGCCAGGCCTGGAGGGGGAACTGGGCGGACTTGCCGCAGGCCGCCAGGAGCAGGAAGAAGCCGATGGCGGTGAGCCAGCCCGTGGTCACCGAGCCGTCGAGGGCGGCGGCGGAGACGTCGTCGAAGGAGACCGAGCCGATCTGGCCGACGATCGTCATCATGGCCAGCAGGAGACCGACGTCGCCCACACGGTTCATGACGAAGGCCTTCTTGGCGGCGGCGGCGTTCTCGCGACTGGTGGCCTGCTCGCCCTGGGGCGCATCGGCGTCGGCGGTGTTCCAGAAGCCGATGAGCAGGTAGGAGGCCAGGCCCACGCCCTCCCAGCCGACGAAGAGCACGATGTAGGAGTCGCCCAGGACCAGGGTGAGCATCGCGGCGATGAAGAGGTTGAGATAGGCGAAGAAACGGCGCCGGTCGCGGTCGTGGGCCATGTAGGCCACCGAGTACAGGTGGATGAGGAAGCCGACGCAGGTGACCAGGGTGACGAAGGTCAGCGACAGCGGGTCCAGGCGCAGGCCGACGTCGATGTTCAGGTTCCCGGCGGAGAACCAGTGGTAGAGGGGCAGGCCGATGACGCGTTCCTCGGCGGGCAGGCCCAGGACCTGCACGAGGATGCCCACACCGAGGCAGGCGGCGGCGAAGGAGGCGGCCAGACCCAGCCAGTGGCCCCAGGCGTTGGAGCGGCGGCCGGCCAGCAGCAGGAAGGCGGCGGAGGCCGCGGGGACGGCGATGAGCAGCCAGGCCCAGGAGGCCGGGCCGGTGGCCTCGGTCAGGGGCGTCACAACGGCGGTGACAGGAGCGGGAAGCATGTCGGTGGTCTCTCCCCTCAGTTCTTGAGCAGGTTCTCGTCGTCGACCGACGTGGACCTGCGGGTGCGGAAGATGGAAACGACGATGCTCAGACCCACCACGACCTCGGCGGCGGCCACCACCATGACGAAGAAGGCGAAGACCTGACCGGTGAGGTTGCCGTGGATCCGGGAGAAGGTCACCAGGACGAGGTTGACGGAGTTGAGCATGAGCTCAACTCCCATGAGCTCGATGATGGCGTTGCGGCGCAGCAGCACCGTGAGCGCCCCCAGGGTGAACAGCACCCCGGCCAGGACGAGGTAGACGGTGATGGGGAGACTCACTTCTCCTCCTTCTGCTCCGGGGCGGCCGAGTCGGCTGCCCCGTCATCGCTGAGGACGGGCTGCTTGACGGCGGGGGCGGCGGCGCCGGGCATGGCGGGCATCCCGGAGCGGCGGGCGGCCCGGGAGCCGCCGGTTGCACCGGCCTCCGGGGCGCCGTCCAGGCGGGAGACGATCGTCCCCGAGCGCTGGGCCAGACCCATCTCCGGGGAGACGTCGGACAGCTCCAGGCCCTGTCCGCGGGCCCGCAGGACCCTGGGCACGGACTCCTCCACGGCCTCGCCCTGCGCGTCCAGGGCCGGGGCGGCGGCGGAGTTGGTGGAGGCGTAGACGCCGGGCATCGGCTTCTGGCCCGGGTGGGCGCTCTTGGTGGCGTAGTCCTGCATCTTGCCGGCGGCCACCCCGCGCTGGCTGAGCCGAGCCCGGATGCGCTGACGGTGGGTGAGGGTCAGGGCGCCGACGGCGGCGACGATGAGCAGGATGGCGGTCAGCTCCATGGTGACGACGTGGTCGTGGTAGAGCGTGACGGCCAGCAGGTCGGGCGCGGCCTTGGCGCCGTCCTTGAGGCCGACCGGCGTCGGCAGGGTGGAGCGCCACACGACGGCGGTCAGGGCGCCGGCCAGCCCCAGTCCCAGCAGGATGAGGACCGGGCGCCTCATGACGGTACCGGCGGCTCCCACCGGCTCGTCGCCGCCGACGCCCACGAGCATGATGACGAACAGGACGAGGGTCATGACGGCGCCGGTGTAGACCACGACCTGGGTGATGCCCATGAAGGGCGACTCGTTGACGATGTAGAGGACGGCCAGCGAGACCATGATGCCGATCATGTTGATGGCGGCGTTCACGGCGCGCTTGGCGGTCAGGACGCCGATGCCGCAGGCCACGGTGACCAGGGCGACGACGCCGAACACGATGGCCTCGCCCAGCCCCAGGTGACCGTCCTGAGTCAGGGCGGTGGGGACGGCGGCGGAGGCTCCGGTCATCAGGAGGGCGCTCATCGCAGGGCTCCCTTCGCAGTCTGACGGCTACCCCGACCGGAGGCGGTGGGGACGGCCTTGGCGCGGGCATCGTCCAGACTGGGGTCGTCGGGCCGGTGGGCCCGCACCCAGTCGATCTGGGCCTGGGTGGAGCCGACGACCCGCCCGCGGTAGTAGTCGCCGTCCTCGGTGCCCTCGACCATGGGGTGGGGCGCGGCCACGGCGCCCTCGGGCACGGGGGCCAGCAGGTCCTCCTTCTCGTAGATGAGGCCCTCGCGGCCGGGGCCGACGAGCTCATCGAAGTCGGTGGACATGGTCAGGGCCCGGGTGGGGCAGGCCTCGATGCACATGCCGCAGAAGATGCAGCGCAGGTAGTTGATCTGGTAGACGCGCCCATAGCGCTCGCCGGGCGAGTACTGGGCGCCGGGTTCGTTGGAGGCGGCCTCGACGTAGATCGCGTCGGCGGGGCAGGCCCAGGCGCACAGCTCGCAGCCGATGCACTTCTCCAGGCCGTCGTCGTAGCGGTTGAGCTGATGGCGCCCGTGGTAGCGGGGCATCACCTGGGGCGGCTCGAAGGGGTACTGCTCGGTGACCACGGGACGGAACATCGAGGAGATGGTGACCCCGTAGCCGGCCACGGGCGCGAAGGCCCGGGCCAGGGCGGAGGGAGCGTCGCGCAGCCACTTGTCGTGCTGCGAGCCCCGGGAACGGTGGGGGCGATCAGTCATCTTTTCCCTCCTGGGGTGCCTCAGCGGCCGTGTCTGTGTCCTTGCCACCGGCCGAGTCGGCCTTGAGGTCAAGGGTGAAGGTGGGCAGGGCGGTGGCCGCGTCCGTGCCGACCGAGTCGGGGGACTCGGCGGATGCGGCGGAGTCCGCGGAGCCGGCCGCGTCGTCGTCCTCGAGGTCGACGTCCTCCAGCAGACCGACGGCGGTGACCGCCCCGGTCTCGGAGTCATCGGCCGCGGTGGCCGCCTCCGCCGCCAGGGCGGCGCGACGGGCACGCGGTGAGGGGGGCAGGGACTTGCCCGGAGGCGGCGGGACGGGGAAGCCCTCGAGGAAGGCGACGTGATCGTCGTCGGCGCTCAGGATCTCGACGTCGTCGTCGGCGTCCTCGTCGTCGTACTCGTCGTAGAGCTCCTCCTCTTCCTCCTTGTCGGGCATGAGGAAGAGGATGAACATGATGACGCAGAAGACACCGGCCATCGGCAGCAGCAGTGCCTGCACGGAGGCGCCCGAGAAGGTGCGGAAGGCGCGCACCACTGCCACCAGCACGAACCAGACCAGGGAGATCGGGATGAGAACCTTCCAGCCCAGCTTCATGAAGTGGTCGTAGCGGATGCGCACCAGGGTTCCACGGGTCCAGATCATGAAGAACATGACGGCCCAGACCTTGGCGACGAACCACAGCATCGGCCACCAACCGGAGTTGGCGCCCTCCCAGAACAGGCCGAGGATCGCCGAGCGCCAGCCGCCCAGGAACAGGGTAACGCACACGGCCGAGACGTTGAACATGTTGATGTACTCGGCCAGGAAGTACCAGGCGAACTTCATCGAGGAGTACTCGACCATGTGGCCGGCGACGAGCTCGCCCTCGGCCTCGGGAAGGTCGAAGGGGAGGCGGTTGACCTCACCGACCATGGAGATGACGTAGATGATGAAGCTGGGCACCATCGCCACGGCCCACCAGATGCGCTGCTGGGCGCTGACGATCCCGGAGGTGGACATGGTCCCCGAGGCCAGGAAGACCGTGAGGATGGACAGGCTCATGCTCAGCTCGTAGGAGATGACCTGAGCGGCGCTGCGCACGGCGCCGAAGAGCGGGTAGGTGGAGTGCGTGGACCAGCCGCCCAGGATGATCCCGTAGACGCCGAAGGCGGTGATGGCCAGGATGTAGAGGACCGCCACCGGGAAGTCGGTCAGCTGCAGGGGCGTGGAGTGGCCGAAGATGCTCACCTGCGGCCCGAAGGGGATGACCGCGTAGACCATGAAGGCGCTGAAGGCGGCGATGAGCGGCGCCAGGAGGTAGATGACCTTCTCGGCCCCCTTGAGCCAGAAGTCCTCCTTCATGATGAGCTTGCCGGCGTCGGCGACCGCCTGGAGCAGGCCCAGGGGGCCGTTGACGTTGGGGCCCAGACGGGTCTGCATACGGGCCAGGCCGCGTCGCTCCACCCACAGCGCCATCATGACGCTGACGATGAGGAAGGCGACGATGAAGCCGGCCTTGATGAGGGTCAGCCACCAGGTCTCGGCGGAGAAGTCGGCGGTCACGCCTCCGTTGGAGATGGCGTCGTCGGCGGCGGCCTGAGCCGCGTGGATCGGGTTCACCTCAGTACCTCCGCTGCGTGGGTCAGGGTGACCTGGGAGCCGTGCCCGGCACCCAGGGTCTGGTGGACGGTGGATCCGGCCGAGCACTCGGGCAGCCACACGGTGCCGTCGCTGACTCCGCCGACGACGGCCGGCAGGGTGATCGATCCGGTGGCGGTCGCCACGGTCACCTCCTGGCCGGCTGCCAGCGACAGGCGCTGGGCGAGGTCGGCGCCCACCCGGGCGATGGGGCGCAGGGCGGTGGCCGCCAGGAAGGGCTCGCCGTCCTGGAGGCGTCCGGCGTCGAGCATGGGCTTGTGAGTGGTCAGGCGCGCCTCCACGCCGTCGGCGGGGACGGGGGCACCGGCGCAGACCACTGGGGCGGGCCCGAAGGCGACCGGCGTGCGCTTCCCGCGCCACAGGCCCAGGTCGGCGAGCTGCTCGTGCAGGACGACCAGGTCGTCGACCTGGAGGTCGACTCCCATCTCGTCGGCGAGCATGCCCAGGACCTGGCGGTCGGTGCGGGCGCGTGAGACATGGGCCTGACCGAAGGGGCGCACACGCCCCTCCCAGTTGACGAAGGTGCCGTTCTTCTCCACGGCCGGGGCGACGGGCAGGACGACGTCGGCGTGCTCGCTGACCTCGCTGCGGCGCACCTCGAGCTGGACGGTGAAGCCACTGGCGGCGAGGGCCGCGCGGGCCAGGCCCGGGTCGGGGAAGTCGCGCAGATCGACACCGCCGACGACGGTGCCGCCGAGGCTCCCCTCCAGGAGGGCCGAGAGGATGCCGGTGGCATCGCGGCCCGGTGAGGCGGGCAGAGGGTGCTCGGGACCCAGGTTCCAGGCCCGCTCGACCTGGGCACGGGCCTCGGAGTCGGCCACGGGGCGACCGCCGGGCAGGAGGCCGGGCAGCAGGCCCGCCTCGATGCCACCGCGCTCGCCGCTGCGGCGCGGGACC
>NZ_JASPEP010000012.1:0-68219 GCF_031292835.1 Actinomyces stomatis | reverse complement strand
CCGCGGCGCCCAGCTGGCGGTCGCCACCCACGTACGGGACCAGGCGCGTGCCGCCGCCGAGGCGGCGCGAATCAGCGTTCAGCAGGCGGCCGATGAGCGTGCGACCATCGAGGCCGAGCGCGCCCAGGCCCTGGCCGCCACTAATGAGGTTCGCGAGGAGATCGACCAGCTGACCAAGGAGCTCGGCAGTCTCACCGATGCCGCCCACCGGGAGGAGGTGGCCAGGGCTGAGCAGCGCATGCGTCTGGAGGCCTTGGCGGAGCGTGCCATGAGTGAGCTCGGCCTGGAGCTGGAGCCCCTCGTGGAGGAGTACGGACCGCACATGCTCGTTCCCGAGCTCATCGAGGACGCTGACGCCGCCTCCGGTTCTGATGCTGACCCCGCCGGGGACCGGGGTGGTACTCATGCTTTGCCCGGCGTCGGGCATGCGGGCCGTCCCTACGTGCGTTCCGAGCAGGAGAAACGCCTGGCCAAGGCCTCGCGCGACCTCGCCCGGCTCGGCAAGGTCAATCCGCTGGCCCTGGAGGAGCACGCCGCCTTGGAGCAGCGTCACCAGTTCCTGGCCGAGCAGCTGGCCGACCTCAAGCGCTCGCGAGACGACCTGCTGAGCATCGTCGAGGAGATCGACGCCCGGGTCCAGGAGGTCTTCGCCCAGGCGTACGAGGACACCGCCCGCCAGTTCGCCTCCGTCTTCGACAGGCTCTTCCCCGGAGGAGAGGGGCGGCTGGTGCTCACCGATCCCGATGACATGCTCACCACCGGCATCGAGATCGAGGCGCGCCCCGCCGGCAAGAAGGTCAAGCGACTCTCCCTGCTCTCAGGAGGGGAGCGTTCGCTGGCCGCCGTGGCCCTGCTGGTGGCGATCTTCAAGGCGCGCCCCTCGCCCTTCTACGTCATGGACGAGGTGGAGGCAGCCCTGGATGACACCAATCTGGGGCGGTTGCTCGAGATTTTTACCGAGCTGCGGCGCTCCAGCCAGCTCATCATCATCACCCATCAGAAACGGACCATGGAGGTGGCTGACGCTCTCTACGGCATCACGATGCGTGACGGGGTCACCAAGGCCGTCTCGCAGAGGCTGGCCCAGCCCGACCGCGGTACGGCTGTGACTCCTGATGTCTGAGTGAAACTTGAGGGTTATGTGATAGACTGCTTACAACATGACGTTCGTTTTCAGATTCGAGCCATCGTCATGTCAGGAAGTTGTCAGGTTTTGTTGTTGATTGGACGACAAGTGCGCGCAAAGTCTAGTCAGATCGCATTTCGCAAGGCAGAATCCTAACCATGGGTGTCATGATTCTTCCCCTCGTTGTCGTGCTGGTTGCGAGCCTGCTTGTGCTCGGCATGGTTTGCGCCGAACGCTTCCCGGTGCGCTCCTGGCCCTCACGCATTCGCGGCCTGGTTCGCACCTCGCAGGAGGTGCGCCTGGAGGAGCAGGATGTTGAGATCGAGGTCGTGCCCCAGGAGGCTCGTCTCTCCGACCTCATGACGCGCGAGGGGCCAGCTGCCTACGTCGGGACCGACGACTTCGGAGGTCTGGTCGGCGTCGTCGGAAAGGCTATGGATGCCGCGGAGAGGACCCGCGGCTCTGCCGGCTCCCGGCGCCGCGGCCAGGTGCATGAGCCGGCCGCCGGCGGGCTGTCTCAGGTTCAGAGGTGAGTGGCGCGGCGATCGTGTCGTGAAAACTATGGTCGTCGATTATTTTCACGACTAGGTGAGGTTGCGGCGTCACTGCTTTTGGATAAAGTTCTGGCCCTGGGAGATCATCGTTTCTACACCGTCTCGCACTTTCTCTCACTGCCTCCATGGTGCTTTGGGGTAAGAGCGATACGGCTCAACGGGCAATGACACTGCTAGAGAGATGCCCGTCCTGCAGCACGTCCACAGGCGTGCTGCAGTTTTCTTATCGCCACGACTGGGCTGTGCGTCCGTGCCCTCGGATCCTTCGCAGGTAAGAGGCAATCAGGGGAGGCCGACCCTGCCACAGCGAGCCCATGATCGGGCATGATGGGCCCATGGAACCGATCCTCATCGTTCTCGGCATCATCCTGGTCATCGTCCTCGGAGGAGGGCTGTGGCTCTATGCCGGTAGGCGGCGGAGCCAGGTCCCCGACGAGATCAGTGCCCACAAGCCGATGTCCGTTGAGGACCTTCTGCCTTCGGAGGGCGAGGATGCCGAGGAGGAAGCGGAAGAGGAGGCCGGCGTCGAGCCGGCTGCGACGCTGGAGTCCCCTGAGTCCATTCCCGGCCGCATGCAGCGCCTCCGCGCTCGCCTGGCCGGTGCCGGCGGCTTCGGCAAGGCGGTCCTGTCCGTCCTGTCCCGAGGCGACCTCACCGAGGAGGACTGGGAGGAGATCGAGGACACCCTGCTCACTTCCGACCTCGGTATCGAGGTGACCACCTCCCTCATGGACGAGCTGCGCACTCAGGCCAAGGTTCTGGGTACCTCCGACCCCGAGGCCGTGCGCACCGTCCTGCGCGCCGAGCTGCTCAAGCTCGTCGACCCCACGCTGGACCGCTCCCTCAACCTGAAGCGCCCCACCCCGGCCGAGGGAGCCCAGGGAACGCCCGCCGCCGCCATCCTCATGGTGGGTGTCAACGGCACCGGCAAGACCACCACCTGCGGCAAGCTCGCCCGCGTCCTGGTGGCTCAGGACAAGACCGTCGTCCTGGGGGCTGCCGACACCTTCCGCGCGGCTGCGGCCGAGCAACTGAGCACCTGGGGCGAACGTGTGGGCGTCGACGTCGTGCGCTCGGAGAAGGAGGGCGCCGATCCCGCCTCAGTCGCCTACGACGCCGCCCGCGAGGCCGCCGGTCAGGAGGCGGATGTCGTCGTCGTCGACACCGCCGGGCGCCTGCAGAACAAGGCCGGTCTCATGGACGAGCTGGGCAAGATCAAGCGCGTCATGGAGAAGATCGCCCCGGTCGGTGAGATCCTCCTGGTCCTGGACGCGACCACCGGCCAGAACGGCATGCGCCAGGCCCAGGTCTTCTCCGAGGCCGTGGGCGTCACCGGCATCGTGCTCACCAAGCTCGACGGCACCGCCAAGGGCGGCATCGTCGTCACCGTCCAGAAGGAGCTGGGCGTGCCCGTCAAGCTCGTGGGCCTGGGGGAGGGCGCCGACGACCTGGCCCCCTTCGACCCCGAGGGCTTCGTCGACGCGCTGCTGGGCTGAGCCTGCGGGCTGACGAGCCCGAGCGGACCGCCTCGCAACCGGCCACCCGCCTCTCCTCGGAGCGTGGGTGGCCGGGGCAATCGGACCGGGCGGAACGAGCGTCCGCGTCCTCGTCCTACTTCGCGCTACTCAATGATCCAACCCTTCTGGGCGGCGATATGCACCGCCGCGGCGCGGGTGGGTGCGCCGGTCTTGGCCATGGCCTGGGAGAGGTGGTTGCGTGTGGTGCCTTCAGAGAGGTGAACGCGCCGGGCGACCTCGGCGACGGTGGCTCCGTCGGCGGCGGCCTGTAGCACCTCGGTCTCACGGGCGGTCAACGGGGAGTCCCCGAAGACGAGCGAGTCGGCGGCCAGCGCCGGGTCGACGACTCGCAGCCCCGCATGGACCCGGCGCACTGACTCGGCCAGATCTGTGGCCGGAGCATCCTTGACGACAAAGCCGTGGGCCCCGGACTGGACAGCGCGCCGCAGGAATCCGGGGCGCCCGAAGGTGGTGACGATGAGGACCTTCGTGGTCGGCAGCCGCCCCAGGAGCCTCGCGGTCGCACTCAGCCCGTCGGCGCCGGGCATGTCGACGTCCATCAGAACGACGTCGGGTCGGTGCTCGAGTGCGACGGGAAGGACGTCGTTGCCGTTTCCGACCTGGGCGACGACCTCGATATCGGTTTCCAAGGTGAGCAGCGCGGCCAACGCGCCGCGCACCATGGCCTGGTCATCGGCCAGCATCACTCGGATCATCGATCATCTCCGTCGTTTGAGGTTCGTTCAGAACCGGCGCCTCGACAGCGGCTGCGGTACGCACCCGGCTCAGTCCGTCGCCTTGTGAGTCAGCCGAGAGGATAGACGACGGGCGCTCACCCTCAGAACAGTGCCCTTGCCGCTGGAAGGTGTCCCGGTGGTGAGGTCGGCGCCGTTGTCCTGGCAGCGCTGACGCAGCCCCTCCAAGCCGTGACCGTCACTGGCGCCAGACGATTCGAGCCCGATACCGTCGTCGACCACCTCGATGGAGTCGGCGGTCAGGCTCACCCGGCAGTGCGAGGCGTGGGCATGACGCACGACGTTGGTGACGCCCTCGCGCACCACCCAGGCGAAGAGCTCACGCAGCTCCGGATCGACGACCTCGACGGTCAGCGGTAGGTCGGCGCGGACGCCGGCCGACGTCAGGACGTTCGTGGCCCGGGCCAGCTCGCCGGCCAGGCTCAGCTCGCGGTAGCTGTTGACAGTGGCACGCACGTCGGCCAGGGCAGAACGTGCCAGGGACTGCACCTCGGTCAGCTCCGCCTTGACCTGATCGGGGGCGGTGTCGACGAGTCTGGTGGCGAGCTCGGTCTTCAAAGCGATGACAGTCAACGAGTGTCCCAAAATGCCGTGCATGTCCCGGGCCATGCGGTTGCGCTCCTCGTTGATCTCCAGCTCATGAGTGCGCTGCTCCAGAATACGGGCCACACGCCGCTGTTCCATGATGTAGCGCCCGAAGACGCAGGCGCCGCCCGCGCCGAGCAGAGCGATCCACGCGTCTTCACTTGCGGACCAGGACGGAATCATCCTGGGAATGAGGAACAGAATGCCGGTCAGGATCGCGATAGGTCCGATGGCCGCCTGCCAGGGCAGGGAGAAGGCCAGGACGACGGCCAGGAAGACCACCGGCTGCAGGCCCGGCGATCCCACTCCGAGGGCGGCCCCGCTCGCCGTGAGCGCTCCGACGACGATCAGCGACAGGCTCAGGCGGCTGGGCCAGGTCAGCCCTTGTCGGACCCGCCTCACGCTGAGCGAGCAGGCGGCGTACAGGCATGCGCAGGAGACGATGGCACTGACCGCGCCCCACACCCCGCCGTGGGACCCTCGTGCCACGCCCGCCCGGACGACCGGAACCATGAAGGCGGCCCACACGATCCCCCAGCCGACCGCCACGACGCGGGTGCGGCGCGCCCGCGCCTCGGCCAGGGAGGAGGCGCGGGCTTTCATGACCCTGATGGTACTCACGAGCTCACACCCGGGCGGTGTCGCGGCCCATCCTCCAGGCGGCCCCGCCCAGGAAGACCGTGAGCCAGGTCAGGACGTTGACCACCCACCACCAGGAGAAGCTCTCTGCCCCCATGGGCCACAGCGCCAGGTTGTGCAGCCCGTACATAGGGGTGAGGCTGCCGATGCGATCCATGGTGGAGCCCGGCGTCAACGGGATGAACATGCCGCCGAGGAAGGCGAGCAGGGCCATGAGAGGGCCGACCACCTGCATGGCGTTGTCCGAGGGCAGGAGATAGCCGACGAACAGTCCGAAGGCGACGAAGACCAGGGAACCGAACCAGATGATGAGTGCCGAGGAGAGCCAGACCCTCGCCGGCATCTGCGCGTGACGCAAGGGGCCGCAGGCGTAGACGGCACCGATGGCCAGGGAGCTGATGAGCATCCCGATGACCGCCTTGGCCGTGATGTAGGCGATGGGCTTCAGCGGCGTCAGGCGCAGCTGTCGGCTCCAGCCCGAGGCTCGCTCGTTGCTCACGGCCGCCCCTGCCCCGGTGGTGGTCATGAGTGCGCCGTACAGCGCCATGCCGACCATCATGTTCGCCACGACATTGCCGTTGCCGTAGGGCGTGGAGGAGTAGTCAGTGGTGGTGAACATGAGGAAGAAGGCCACGGGTAGCAGGACGGAGAAGATCATGGCCCGGCGGTTGCGCAGGCGCCGGCGTGCCTCGAGTGACAGCAGGGTCAGGCTCAATCCGCCCAGGGGCGGTGTGGCGCGGGAGGAGAGATTGAGGCGGTTGACTGCTGGCAGGGCGGAGGAGGACTCAGATGAAGAAGACATTGCGGCTCCGTTGGAAAGCGTGGGAGAAAGGGGGTCGGTGCTGCTGGTGCGTTTCATGCTGACGCTCCCGGAGTGGGAGCTGCGGCGCCGTCGCTGGTCAGGGCCACGAAGGCGTCCTCCAGGCCACGGCTGGTGATTTCCAGGTCCTTGGCCAGGTGATCGCCGAGGAGGAGTGCGGCAACGGCGTCGGTGTCGGTCGAGCTCAGGGTGAGTGCGCTGCCCAGGACCTCGATGTCGTGGACCCGGCCGCGTGCCCGCAGATCGGCCAGGGCGTCATGCAGCTGCTCGGCTGTGCAGGTCAGGGTGGCTCGTAGGCTGCGCCCGCTCACGGAGGCGCGGATCTCGGCCGCGGTGCCGTCGGCGATAATGCGCCCATGACGCATCAGGATGATCCGATCGGCGAAGGCGTCGGCCTCCTCGAGGTAGTGCGTGGCGAAGACGATGGTGCGCCCGTGCTCGGCGTCGGCGTGGATGGCCTCCCAGAAGCCGCGACGCCCCTCGACGTCCATGCCGGTGGTCGGCTCATCGAGGATGAGCAGAGCCGGGTCGCTCACCAGTGCCATGGCGAAGCGCAGGCGCTGCTGCTGGCCGCCTGAGCACTTCTTGACGATGCGTGAGGCGAAGTCGGTGATGCCCGCGCGCCGCATGGCCTCCTGGGTATCGATCCGGTGGGAGAAGAGGCTCCCCGTCAGCTCCACCGTCTCGCGCACGGTGATGTCGGGCAGGAGCCCGCCGGTCTGCATGACGGCTGTGACCAGACCCCGGTCGACTGCCCGGCGTGGGCTCATCCCGAAGGTGCTCACCTCGCCGCTGGTGGGGCCACTGAGTCCCAGGATCATGTCAATCGTCGTCGTCTTGCCGGCGCCGTTGGGCCCCAGGAGGGCGACGACCTCACCTGGGCGAATGGTCAGGTCGATGCCGTCGACGGCGGTGACGTCTCCGAAGGACTTGTGCAGACCGGTCAGCCTGACTGCGTCTGCGGGCTCTGTCATGGGAGCCGTCACGGGAGCAGCCCGGAGTGCGGGCTCCTGGGCGGACCGGGTCGTTGTTGTGCTCATGGCTCAAGACTCGTGCCACGTCGGCTGCGATCCATGGCCCATCGGTCACTACTTGCTCATGACATATCTCAGGGGTCGCCAGGTGGTGATGTGTCGCAGGATGCCGGGAGAAAACCCGAGTTCGGGGTGGGAGAGGAGGACGAGGGGGAGCCGAGGCCCCGAGGCATGATGCGGCGGGAGCCGCCCCCTGGTGAGTGTGGGCTCAGTCCCGGTCCGGGCGCGGGGGAGAGGGCGGGACCCGCTTGCCGCTATCCTGGGTCGCAGTCGAGGCGATCGCCAAGGCCCGCGGCCATGGACGTTCCCCCTCATCCGCCCACAGTCTCCCGACCAACGCGCCCGACGGCGCCAGGAAGGACCATCGCGTGTTCGGCAACCTCTCCGATCGCATCACCGCCTCCTTCAACCAGCTGCGCGGCAAAGGTCGTCTCACCGAGGCCGACGTCAACGCCACGGTCACCGAGATCCGTCGCGCCCTCCTGGAGGCCGACGTCGCCCTGCCCGTGGTGCGCGCCTTCACCTCCGCGGTGCGTGAGAAGGCGGTCGACGCCGCCCGCTCCCAGGCCCTCAACCCGGGTCAGCAGGTCGTCAAGATCGTCAACGAGGAGCTCATCGAGGTCCTGGGCGGCCAGACCCGGGAGATCCACTGGGCCGATCGCGGCCCCACGATCATCATGCTCGCCGGTCTCCAGGGCGCCGGTAAGACGACCCTGGCCGGAAAGCTCGGACGCTGGCTGCGCGACCAGGGCAAGCGCGTCCTGCTGGTGGCCTCCGACCTCCAGCGCCCCAATGCCGTCACCCAGCTGAGCGTCGTCGCCGAGCGCGCCGGGGTGCACGTGTGGGCGCCCGAGCCCGGTAACGGTGTGGGCGACCCGGTGGCGGTGGCCCGCTCCGGTGTCGAGCAGGCGCGCGCCAACGGCTACGACGTCGTCGTCGTGGACACCGCCGGCCGCCTGGGCGTGGACGCCGAGATGATGGATCAGGCGATCCGTATCCGCGACGCGGTCTCCCCCCACGAGATCCTCTTCGTCCTGGACGCCATGGTCGGTCAGGACGCCGTCAACACCTCGGTCGCCTTCCGCGACGGCGTCGGCTTCACCGGTGTGGTGCTCTCCAAGCTCGACGGTGATGCCCGCGGTGGTGCGGCCCTGTCCGTTCGCGGCGTCACCGGCGCCCCGGTGCTGTTCTCCTCCACGGGTGAGGGCCTGACCGACTTCGAGCGTTTCCACGCCGACCGCATGGCCTCGCGCATCCTGGACATGGGTGACCTGCTCACCCTCATCGAGCAGGCGGAGCGGACCCTGGACCGGCAGGAGGCCGAGGACGCCGCCGCCAAGCTCGCCAAGGGCACCTTCACCCTCGACGACTTCCTGGGCCAGCTGCGCCAGATCCGCAAGATGGGCTCCATGAAGAAGCTCCTGGGCATGATGCCCGGCATGGGGCAGATGCGTGAGGCCCTGGACAGCTTCGACGAGCGCGAGGTCGACCGCATCGAGGCGATCGTGTGCTCCATGACGCCTGCCGAGCGCAAGGACCTGTCCATCCTCAACGGCTCTCGCCGCAGCCGCATCGCCAAGGGGTCGGGCACCACCGTCCAGGCCGTCAACGAGCTCGTGGACCGCTTCGAGCAGGCCAAGAAGATGATGGAGGCCATGGCCTCCGGTGGCATGGGGGGACTCGGTGAGGGCGGTCCTATGCCCGGCATGGGATCGCTGCCCGGCATGGGCAAGCACTCCAAGGCCCGTCAGGCTCCCAAGGCCAAGCGCGGCAAGGGAGGCAAAAAGGGCCGTAGCGGCAACCCCGCCAAGGCCGCACGTCAGGCCAAGGAGGCCGCAGCCGCCAAGCAGGCCAAGATCGAGGCCGGACAGGGCGCCGCGCCCGCAGCCGGTTCCTCCTTCGGGCTCGGTGGAGGCCAGGACGGCGCCTCCGGCTACGGGATCATGCCTCAGGCCCAGCCGCAGGCTCAGGCCGGAGCGCAGCCCTCGGGCGACGACGTCGCCGACGCCATGGGCGCCCTGCCCGAGGACCTGCGCCGCCACCTCGGGCTGTAGGCTCCACGGCACTCGGGAGTCGAGGCGCGGACTCGGACTTCATCGGAGCCGCCGGAATCGGGTCAGTCGTCGGGAGACGGGGCCGTCGCGCCCTCGATGACGGTGCCCTGGTGGAATACCGCCTGCCAGGTCGAGCCCCGGCGACGGTAGAGCGTGGATCTTCGAGTGACGCGACTTGGCGTCCGTAGGATATAGAGGACCTGGACGACGTCGTCGGCAAGAATGTGGGACTCAGCTTCCTCGATTCGGTATCCATCGGTGAGGGAGTCCGCATGGGTTCCGTCTAAGCGTCCCAGGACGATCTCCTTGACCTCGCTACGACTGTAGCGTCGTCCCGAGGCGCCGACCTCGTTGAAGTCCTCCGCGATCTGCTCATCGAAGGAGCCGACGTCCCAGATCAGCTCCGGGCGGTGGAAGATCGGTTCTCGTCGAATCAGTTCATGTCGCTGTGATGAGCTCTCCATCCCTGCCCCTCTGCGCTGTCGACGGTTTGGGACCGACTGGGCTATAGCCGGCCGTTGGTCTCGGCGGTGCGGGCCGCCTCGGTGCGTCCGCCGGACGGCACGTTAGCCGAGTTCCTCTCGACGGGTGATCGAACTGGTCACGGTGAGGGACCCACCGGCCGGGCCGACGCAGTCCTCTGTGGGCGATCTCGCACCGAGTGGTGGGGCGGTGCCCCGGCTCGGGCTGGCAACCTCGTCGGAGGCTCTGGCAGAATGTCCGGCTGTACTCGATTGGACGTCGGTCCCTCTCCCGGCCCCGGTCGCGTCTCGGCTCACGCCGGAAACCGTTGCTTGACCCCACCGGGGACCAGCGCGCGCCAAACCATCCAGAACCAGGAGTTCAACCAAGTGGCAGTCAAGATTCGCCTCAAGCGCATGGGTAAGAAGTTCGCCCCCTTCTACCGGGTCGTCGTCCTCGACTCCCGTAAGAAGCGCGATGGCCGTGTCATCGAGGAGATCGGCGTCTACGACCCGATGCAGGAGCCCTCGCTCATCAGCATCGACTCCGAGCGCGTCCAGTACTGGCTCGGTGTGGGCGCCCAGCCCTCCGACGCCGTCTACAAGCTGATCAAGATCACCGGCGACTATCACCAGTTCAAGGGTCTCAAGGGTGTGGAGAGCACCCTCAAGGTCAAGGACGCCGACGCCGCGACGGTCGCCAAGGAGGCCGCGGTCAAGGCCGCCGCCGACGACGCTGAGAAGCACAAGGCCGCCGCCGCCAAGGCCAAGGCTGACGAGGAGGCCGCTGCGGCGGCCGAGGCCGCCGAGTCCAAGGCTGAGGAGCCCGTCGAGGGCCAGGCCTCTGATGAGGCCACCGCCGAGGAGGCCTGAGATGCTGGCCGACGCCCTCGAGCACCTCGTACGGGGCATCGTCGACAACCCTGACGACGTCACCGTCACCTCCCGGTCGCTGCGCCGCGGCGACCTTCTGGAGGTGCGGGTCAACCCCGAGGACCTCGGCCGAGTCATCGGCCGCTCGGGCCGTACTGCTCGAGCACTGCGCACAGTGGTCGGAGCGCTGGCGGACTCGCCGGTGCGCGTCGACGTCGTCGACACCGACCGCCGCTGAACGCAGGGCCCTCCAGGCCGGTACGGCAGTCTGTGTCGGCCTCGGCCGGTCTGATCGATCACCACGAGTGCCCGGTTCCCGCAAGGGGGCCGGGCACCGTCGTGCTCCTGGGGCTGCGCGCCCCCGCGTCTTCGTGCGACGACAGCCGCCGACAGGAGGGTGCACTGTACCGAGTTGGCCAACCTCACGCCATCGGTGCGCCACCTCATCCCTGTGGCCGATGGGAACGCAGACCGCAGCGCGGTAGGTTGGCGTCAGACATTCAGGCTTTCCGGCCAAACCGTTCCATGCCCCGATCCCAGGAGAACAGGTGCTGCTCACCCTTGCTGTCATCGGTCCCGCCCATGCCCTCAAGGGCGAGGTGCGTCTCGAGATCCGTACCGATGACCCCGAGGGGCGTCTCGCGCCCGGAACCACCGTCCCCACAGAGCCGGCCCACGCGGGTCCTTTGACGGTCAGTCGTCTGCGCTTCGACGGCTCCCGCTGGTTCGCCGCCTTCGAGCAGGCCCGTGACCGCACGACCGCCGAGGCCCTGCGAGGCGTGAGGCTCCTGGTCGAGACCGACACCGACGACCCCGATGACGAGGACTCCGAGGAGTCCTGGTACCGCCACGAGCTCGTCGGCCTGCGGGCGCTGAGCGTCTCCGGCGAGGAGCTGGGGGAGGTCACTGACCTGGAACCCGGCGTCGCCCAGGACCGACTCGTGGTCACCACCCCCGAGGGGGACGATGTGGCCGTGCCCTTCGTCGAGGCGCTCGTCCCGGCCATCGACCCTGAGGCCGGGACGGTGACGCTGGCCCCGCCCGGCGGCCTGTTCCCCGGACGCGGTGAGGCGGAGGAAGCCAGGTGAGGATCGACGTCGTCACCATCTTCCCCGACTACCTCAAGGTCCTGGACCTCTCGCTGATCGGGAAGGCGGCCGACCGAGGCCCCCTCGACCTGCGCGTCCACGATCTGCGAGACCATGCCCACGACCGGCACCGCACCGTCGACGACACGCCCCTGGGCGGTGGGGCCGGCATGGTCATGAAACCCGACGTGTGGGGCGAGGCCCTTGATGAGGTGCTCGGTGCGGACGCCCCCGACGTAGGCCGTCAGGTGCTCATCATCCCCACCCCCTCGGGTGAGGTCTTCACCCAGCGCACCGCCGAGGACCTGGCCGGCGCCGACTCCCTGGTCTTCGCCTGCGGCCGCTACGAGGGCATCGACGCACGCGTGCCCGAGCACTACGCCTCCCGCGGTATCGAGGTGCGCGAGCTGAGCATCGGTGACTACGTGCTCAACGGGGGAGAGGTCGCCGCCGTCGTCATGATCGAGGCCATCGCCCGTCTCCTGCCCGGGGTCCTGGGAAACCCCGAGTCGCTGGTCGAGGAGTCCCACGGAGCCGCCGGCCTGCTGGAGTACCCCGTCCACACCCGCCCCACCCGGTGGCGCGGACACGAGGTCGACCCCGTCCTGCTCTCCGGTGACCACGGCCGTATCGCCCGAGCGCGACGGAACCAGTCCATCACCCGCACCGTCGAGCGCCGGCCCGACATGATCCAGGCCCTGGATCCCGCCGGCCTGAACCGTGAGGACCGCGCGGTCCTGGCCGCCAAGGGATGGGCGGTCCCGGCCGGGGCTGACCACCCGGTTCCGGTGCGCCTTCGCAACGCCGCCGCCCACGACGCCGACGCCCTGGCCGCGCTCGCCGCCCGCACCTTCCCCGATGCCTGCGGGAACGTCATCGCCCCCGAGTTCCTCGACAGACACATCGCCACCACGCTTGTTCCCGAGCTGTTCGCCACCTGGGCCGACGATGACCGCGTCGACCTCGTCGTCGCCGAGCTGGTCGAGCCTCCCTCAGTACGGGATTCCTCCCCTGGGGTGGAAACGGGAACGCGCACCACTCCGGCTCTGGTCGGCTACGCCGCGGTGCTGCGCGAGCAACCCGACTCCGACGGTGAGCAGCCCAAGGGGATCGACCCCCGTCCCGCCTGCGTGCGGGCTCGCGGGGGAGAGGTCGTCGGTGAGCTGTCCAAGGTGTACGTCGACTCCATGATGAGGGGATCCGGACTCACCCCCGCGCTCATGGACGCCGTGATGCGTCAGGCCGCCGCCCATGGAACGGGCCTGCTCTGGCTCGGCACCCACGTCACCAACAAGCGCGCCCAGAAGGCCTACAAGCGGGCCGGCTTCCGCCAGGTCGGTACCCGTACCTACAACGTCGGTGGCCAGGACGCCCACGACGTCGTCATGACTCGGCGGACAGGAGAAGGCCTATGAGCAGCGGACCCGACCAGAACCTTCAGGACAGGACCGACGGTGATACGGATGAGGCAGTGACCCCGGGGAAGAACCTGTGGGCCGACAGCAGCCTCCAGAATGACCGCCGGGACAAGGGCGGCACCCACAAGGACAACGCCGGGGCCTTTGAGACAGCTCAGTCCGCTTCGTTGGGGGAGCGGCTCGTCTTCCGTCTCAAGCAGTGGGGCATCACCCTGTCCTACCTGGTCGTCGCCGTGGTGATCATCGCTCTCATCCGCACCTTCATCATCCAGAGCTTCACCATCCCGTCGGGGTCGATGGAGAACACCCTCAACGAGGGCGACCGTGTCACTGTGACGATGTACGACTCCGACAAGGTCAACCGGGGTGACGTCGTCGTCTTCACCGATCCGGACCACTGGCTGACGACCCAGGAGCCCACTGGCCTGCAAGGCGCTGCGCAGGACTTCCTCGTCGCGATCCGTATCTTCCCCCAGAACGCCGGCCATCACCTCATCAAGCGGGTCATCGGAATGCCCGGCGACCACGTCGTCGCCGATGGGAAGGGCTCCTTGACCGTCAACGGCGTCGAGCTCCACGAGGGCTATCTCAAGCCCGGCCGGTCGGCCTCCGACCTCGCCTTCGACGTCACCGTTCCCGAGGGCTACATCTGGGTCATGGGAGACAACCGTGCCAACTCCTCGGACTCCCGCTACCACCAGAACGACGTCCACCGCGGCTTCGTGCCCATGAGCAACGTCGTCGGCGTCGCCAAGAACGTCGTATGGCCCTACTCCCACTGGTCCAGTCTCAGCTCCGGACACGAGACCTTCTCCCAGGTTCCCGAGCCGACGTCCACCCCGACGGAGCTCCCCGCCGGACCGGCCGCGCCCGCCCCGGCGAGCACGCTGGCGGGCTCCGAAGGCTGATCGCACCCGGATGCGTGCTGGGGCGGGAGAAAGGCGTGAACTCAGGCACGTCGAGGCTGACGCACTCGTCCGAGGACTGAGCCTGTGGCAAACTGAGCGGGCACTTGGGTCCTGCGGTTCCTCTGCCACTGGGGAGGCGACCGCTGTGAAGGAGCCCAGGAGCGTCCACCTCCGGCGCTGCCCCATACGGCGCGGCGCCGCCGAACCAGCACTCCTGACCAGTGGCACGGGTGTGGAGAGAAACATGAACCTGATCGACGAGATCAACGCCGCATCACTGCGCGACGACATTCCCTCCTTCCGTCCTGGGGACACCCTCAAGGTCCACGTCAAGGTCGTTGAGGGATCCCGCACCCGCGTCCAGGTCTTCCAGGGCGTCGTCATTGCGCGCCAAGGCGGCGGCGTCTCGGAGACCTTCACCATCCGCAAGGTCTCCTTCGGTGTCGGTGTCGAGCGTACCTTCCCCGTCCACACGCCCTCCATCGAGAAGATCGAGGTCGTCACCCGGGGTCAGGTGCGCCGTGCCAAGCTCTACTACCTGCGCAACCTGCGCGGTAAGGCCGCCAAGATCAAGGAGCGTCGCGAGGACTGAGCGCCTGCACTCTCGAGGCGGCGCCCGGAGCCCACGGGTTCCGGGCGCTCGCCATCTCTCGCCGCCGTGCAGCGGCGGTCCCACGTACATCAATTCCGGGGAAGGAGCACGGTGAGACCGGTGCAGGAAGGGACCGACGACGTCGGGCTGGACCTGAAACAGGCCGATCCCTCTCAGATCGGTCGGACCTCCAGGTCCGCGATCACTCCGGCCTGCAGCTCTCCGTCCGCGGACTCCCCCCAGGAGACCTGCACGGTTCCTGATGCGGCTGGAGAAGCTCCGAAGCCGGCCCCGGTCGACGACAGCGATGAGTGGGATTACGACCCGTTCATCGACCCGGACGCCGACCCCGAGCCCGATGACGAGCTCACCGAGCTGCCCCCCTCCATCCAGCCCCGCCGGCACGTGGCCCCCGCCATCCCTCCGCCGCAGACCAGCTCCCTGTACCAACGGGTGATCAGGCTGGTGCTTATTGTGGCAGTCGTCATCCTCGTCCCGGCTCTCCTGCGGGCCTACGTCGTCCAGATCTACGAGATCCCCTCCGGCTCCATGGAACGCACCCTGCGTGACGGGGACAAGGTCGCGGTCCCCATGTACGGCTCCGACGACGTCGAACGGGGCGACGTGATCGTCTTCACCGACCCTGATGACTGGCTCCATGTCAAGGAGCCGACGGGGCTGCGCGGCGCCGCCCAGAAGGTCATGGTCTCAGTGAACCTTCTGCCGGAGAACACCGGCCATCACCTCGTCAAGCGGGTCATCGGTGTCGGTGGCGACCATGTGGTCGCCGACGGGAAGGGGACCCTCAGCGTCAACGGCGTTGCGGTCAAGGAGCCCTACGTCAAGGACGGTCAGTCCCCGTCCCTGACCTCCTTCGATGTCACCGTCCCCCAGGGCTACGTGTGGGTCATGGGGGACAACCGCAGCAACTCGGCCGACTCCCGCTACCACCGCGACGACGCCCATGGCGGTTTCGTGCCGTTGAAGAACGTCGTCGGGGTGGCCAAGGTGGTCTTCCAATGGTCGCACCCGAGCCGGTGGGGGACTCTGGGAAGAGGGAGGAGCTCCTTCTCAGACGTGCCTGTGAGGGAGGTCTCAACGCCGTCCGCGTCGCCCTCGCCTCCCGCTGCTCCCACAGGCGACGGGGAAACGGCTTCTGAGGAGGAGGCATCGTCGCAGGCCCCCGACGGCAAGGACTCCGATGACGTCGGCGCTGCCGGTGAGGAGCCCGGCAACGACGACGGGCAGCACACCCAGCCCGGGTGGACGGCCGACGGTCCGGATACCTCCGGAGGCTTGGCCGACCAGGAGCAGGTCCCGGGGAGAATGAGATGAGTCCTCGGGGACGCACCCGCCCCGACCGGTGCCTGGAGAAGGCGCTGCTTGAGACCTACGACTATGTCGGCGGTCTGGACGAGGTCGGTCGCGGGGCCCTGGCCGGACCGGTCAGCGTCGGCTTGGCGATCGTGGCGCGGCGCACCGATGACGACTTCCCCGAGGGGCTCGCCGACTCCAAGCAGCTGACGGCCCGGGCGCGCACGGGCCTGGTTGATCCTGTACGCAGCTGGCTCGTGGACTGCGCCGTCGCCCATGCCTCACCTGCTGAGATCGATGAGTGCGGCATCGTCGGAGCCCTGAGGACGGCGGGTCTGCGGGCTCTGCAGCAGGTCGCTGAGCGCGGCCACGCCCCCGGCGTCATCATCCTCGACGGCGTGGCCGACTGGCTCACCGCGCCCCAGCCCGACCTGCTCACCGCCCTGGAGGACGCTCCCCCCTCCAGGTCCGCTCCTGAGCCCGCTGCGCTTCCGTCCACCCCCGCGGTGCGCATGGAGGTCAAGGCCGACGCCAGGTGCGCCGTCGTCGCCGCCGCCAGTGTCCTGGCCAAGGTTGAACGAGACGCCCTCATGGCTGGTCTCGACGATCCCGGCTACGGGTGGGCCTCCAACAAGGGCTACGCCTCTGCGGCCCATATCAAGGGACTCACCGCCCTGGGCGCCGGCGACCAGCACCGACGCAGCTGGCACCTGCCCGGCCTGGACCAGCGCCACGGCCGAGGCAGCGCCTGATGCGGCTGCCCGACTCCAGGGCGACTCCCGGACAGGGCCGACTCGCCCCCGCCGCCTGCCGCCTCCAGCGGCCGCGGGCAGGCATGATGGCCCGGTGAGCGCAGAAGACCTCGAGTCCTATGAGAACGAGCTGGAGCTCTCGCTGTACCGGGAGTACCGCGACGTCGCCTCCCTGTTCTCCTACGTGGTGGAGACCGAGCGGCGGTTCTACCTGGCCAACGCCGTCGACGTCCAGGTACGCACCAACGGCGGGGAGGTCTTCTTCGAGCTCACCCTCGAGGACGCCTGGGTGTGGGACATCTACCGTGCCTCCCGGTTCGTGAAGTCCGTCCACGTCGTCACCTTCAAGGACGTCAACGTCGAGGAGCTCACCAAGCTCGAGATGGACATCCCCTCCTAACCTTTCCGATGCTGCGCCGCCAGTTCTGGCCGCATCCGTTCCGCTGACCGGCCCCGCTCACCGGGGGCCACAGGACGTCTTCCGGCAGCGTTGTCCACAGAGCCGATGGGGCCGTGGCGCCCACCGGCTGATCCGGCCTCAGGCTAGTGGCGGAGGTGATCGGGATGACCGACCAGGTCGTAGCAACCACAACGGGAAGAACGGTGATCGCAGCGAGATGCGGTGATCACGTGCCCACGCAGGCCGCCCGGAGCCCGGGTGGTTCGGGATCCGCTCCCGCAGGAGCGTCCCGCCTGCGCACCGGACGCCGTGGCGAGGACCTTGCCGCCACCTACCTGGAGGACATCGGCTGGCAGGTCCTGGAGCGCAACTGGCGCCCGGAGCACGGCCTGCGCGGAGAGCTCGACATCATCGCCCTGGAGCCCACCCACGCGCACCGGGAGCCGAGCAGTGCGCCCGCTGCCGAGTCAGGTGCGGCACGGACAAGGCCGAGGCTCGTCATCGTTGAGGTCAAGACCCGCAGCTCCCTGCGCCAGGGGTCACCGGCAGCCGCGGTCGACGCCCGCAAGGTCGCCCGACTGCGCGCCCTGGCGGCTGCCTGGGCGACCACCCATGAGACCCCGCCGCACACCGGCATGCGCCTCGACGTCGTCTCCATCCTCCTGCGCGACGCGCGTCCTGCGCTGCTGCGCCACCACCGGGCGGTGGATGCGTCATGGGGCTAGCGCGCACGCTCGCCGTCACGCTGACCGGGCTGGCCGGGCACATCGTTGACGTCGAGGCTCACTCCGCCCAGGGTCTGCCCGGATTCACCCTCGTGGGCCTCCCCGATACCGCCGTGCGCGAGTCGCGTGAGCGCGTTCGGGCCGCGTTGAGCACCTGCGGCGTCACCTGGGGCGAGCAGCGCCTGACCGTCAACCTCTCCCCGGCGGACCTGCGCAAGAGCGGGACCGGACTGGATCTTGCGCTCGCTCTGGCCGTCCTGGGAGCACGCGGTCGGCTCGGACGGTCCGCAGCCGGGCTCCTGGGACGGACCGTCTACATCGGCGAGCTCGGGCTGGACGGCTCCGTGCACTCCGTCCGTGGCGTCCTGCCCAGCGTCCAGGCCGCGGTGGCCGCCGGGGTGGAGGAGATCGTCGTCGCCCAGGAGGCCGCAGCCGAGGCCGAGCTCGTCCCCGGCGCCCGGGTCACCGCCGTCAGACACGTTGGTCAGCTCGTCGAGCGCTACGGAGGGCGGCTGAGCGCTGCCGTGGCGGCAGCGGTGGAGCAGATCACCGAGGCAGCAACAGACGATGCCCCGACGACCCCTCCCCACGACGCCGAGCTGCCGGACCTGGCGGACGTCGTCGGGCAGACCGAGGCCCGGCAGGCCCTCGAGGTCGCCGCCGCCGGGGGCCATCACCTCATCATGGTGGGGCCCCCGGGAACAGGGAAGACCATGCTCGCCGAGAGGCTTCCCTCCATCCTGCCGCCCCTGGAGCAGACGGATGCCGTCACCGTCACCTCCTTGCACTCCGTTGCTGGAATCTTCGACCCCGCCCGCGGACTCATCACCCGGCCGCCGTTGCGCGCGCCGCACCACACGGCGACTCGGGCCGCCGTCGTCGGAGGAGGCTCCGGTCTGCCCCGCCCCGGAGACGTCTCCCTGGCTCACCGCGGTGTGCTCTTCCTCGACGAGGCCCCGGAGTTCAGCGCGGGCGTCCTGGACTGCCTGCGCCAGCCGCTGGAGTCGGGAATGGTCACCATCGACCGCGTGGGCGGGCGAGCCAGCTACCCGGCCGCCTTCCAGCTCGTGCTGGCCGCCAACCCCTGCCCCTGCGGCAAGGCCGGTGGCCGCGGCCTGGAGTGCACCTGCACCTCCCTGCAGCGACGGCGCTACTTCTCACGACTGTCCGGTCCGCTGCTGGATCGGGTCGACATCACGGTCGAGGTCGGCGCCGTCAGTGCCGCCGATCTCGCTTCCGCGGGCAGTGGAGAGTCCAGTGCCGCGGTGGCCCGGCGCGTCCTACGTGCCCGCCGGGCCGCGGAGCGCAGACTGGCCAGCACCCCGTGGCGCCTCAACGCCGAGGTCCCCGGCTCCTACCTCAGAGGCCCCGACGGTGGACTCAGTGCTCCACTCAGCCGCCGGCTCATGACCGCCCTGGAACGCGGGGACCTCTCCCTGCGCGGGGTGGACCGAGTCCTCAGACTGGCCTGGACCCTCGCCGACCTCGAGGGCGTCGACTCCCTCGCCCTCACCCACATCGGGACCGCCCTGGCCCTGAGAACCTCAGGAGTGCGTCCATGAAGCTGCCCTACGACATTGAGGATCCGGCGTTGGCGCGCGCAACCTGGTCCCGTCTGGCCGAGCCCAACAGCGCCACCGCAGCCATGGTGGTGGGCCGGCTCGGGCCGGGCCCCGCCCTGAGGTGGCTGCTGGAGGAGGCCATCGACTCCTCAGGACAGGTACGCAGCTCCCCACGCCCACCGGTGTCGGAGCCGCCCCCGGGGACGAGCAGCGCCGGCGATATCAGTACGTGCTGGGCTCAGGTCGCTGCCCGGTGGGTGCCGCGCCTGGAGGGACTCGACATCCGCCGCGAGCTCGATGTGCTCGACCGTCTCGGTGGGAGCCTCATCCTCCCGGGGGAGCCCTGGTGGCCGCCGGGGGTGGACGAGCTGGAGCACCCGCCCTTCTGCCTGTGGGTGCGTGGCGACCCATCGCTGCTGGTCAACGCCGCGGACCTGAAGAACAAGGACAACGGGGGAGGGGCGCCCGGGGCCGTTGGGGACGACGACGCTGAGAGCGCCACAGGCGCCGGTCAGCCCGTACGCGAGCAGCGGATGCCGGTGGGACCGGCCAGCGGACTGTGCCTGGCGCTGGTGGGGGCCCGGGCCTCCACCCGGTACGGTGAGAGCGTCGCCACCTCCCTGGCCTCAGGGGTGACGGCCAAAGGCGGCCTCATCGTCTCCGGGGGAGCCTTCGGCATCGATGCCTGCGCGCACCGCGGAGCACTGCAGGAGGGGCCAACCGTGTCGGTCTCCGCCGGGGGCGTGGATCGCCTCTACCCGGTGGGAAACACCGGGGTGCTGGAGGCGGTCATCGCCTCCGGGGCACTGGTGGCGGAGGTGCCACCGGGCTGTCAGCCGGGCCGCCACCGGTTCGTCTCACGCAACCGCCTCATCGCGGCGATCTCCAGGGCGACGATCGTGGTGGAGGCGGCCTGGAGATCAGGCGCCCTGTCCACCGCCCACCGTGCCCTCGAGCTGGGCAGGCAGCTGGGCGCCGTTCCCGGCCCCGTGACCTCCATGTCCTCGGTCGGATGCCACCGTCTCCTGCGAAAAGGGGCGGTCTGTGTCACCGACACCGACGACGCCCTGGAGCTGCTGACGCCCCTGGGCACCGTCGACGCGGATGCCGCCAAGGAGCAGGACCCTGAGCTGATCGGCGGAGGTCTTCTCGACGGGCTGGCCCCGGATGCCTCCCTCGTCCTGGATGCCATGCCGGCCCGTGCGGCGGCGAGCACCGAGTCCATCATCCGCTCCTCAGGGCTGTCGCCGAAGGAGGCGACATCGGCGCTGGGGATCCTGGAGCTCTCAGGGAAGGTGGAGCGCACCGCCACCGGTTGGAAGCGGCGCAACCGGAACCGTTCACGTGGCCGGGCCGGCGGAGCCTCTCTCGACTGAGGCGCGGGCACGACGTACGCGTCTTGTCTCCCTACTTCTGAGGCATGTGAGTGTCACACACCGGAGCGCCTCAGTCCTGCGCCGAGTCCTCGGTGCCCGTCGGCCGCGTCGTGCTGTCCAGCAGGGGGAGGTCCTCGACAGTGACGATCCGTGCGGTCAGGGCGTAGTCGACCAGGGCGGTGCGCCGGTAGGAGGCGTGGGAGCGGGGCCCTCCGCGCATGCCCTTGACGCCGATACGGTCGAGCTTGTAACAGATGTTGTCCAGCTTGCGGTTGAAACGGGTAAGGGTCCAGCCCAGGCGGGCCGCCGCGTCGGCGTTGCGGGGCAAGTCGACCGGGCCGGTGCCGGTGCGCCTGAGCCAGGGCTCAGCCAGTGCCAGGATCGCCAGGTGCTGGCTGGGGGTCAGGGTCACCATGCCCACGGTTGCCTCACCGGTCTGGGGAGCCAGCGAACGCGGCTGAGCGGTCTCGTAGCCGGGGAGGGGGACGGTCAGCAGGATCTCATAGGTGGTCGAGCCTGCGGTGAACACGATGGCCATCTCGGGAAAGACCAGCGGCACCCGGGCTCCGGGAGCGATCCAGGAACGGGAGGTACCGGACCTCTCGGTCAGGGTCGCCCCGATGTGGGAACCGACGTTGGCGACCCACCACAGGCCCGTGTCGTGCTCCAGGATGAGGAACCTGCGGTGCAGGAACAGGTTGTCGGCGTCGAGCACGAGATCCCCCTCGCGCCCGATACTGAAGTGCGTACCGGGCTCGACGTGGTACAGCTCACCGACGAAGTCCACGAGCAGGGGCTCGGCAGGTGAATTCGTCATGGTCCCTCCTTCTTCCTTGGTATTCCTCGATTGCATGGATGTTCCTTGAACGTCGGTGCTCGTGCGGCTGTCGGTGGGGCCTTGGACAGAGATCGGCTCACCCCGCGCTGCCCGCCCCGGGTGTGTCGACGCAGGCGACGGCGGCCTCCGACGAGGCCCCGCTGGAGTCCCGAGCGACCACCTCGATGCAGGTCCGTGCACTGACCGGTGTGACAGTGACGCTGGTCTGCCTGGTCTCCTGCACCGGAAGCAGCTGGCCCGGGTCGGAGATGCGGTACAGGAAGACCACGTCGCTGCCGCTGGAGTCGTAGGACCAGGTGGCTGAGACGCGCTCCTCGGCCTGTGCGACCCTGAGGTCCGTGACGGCGGGCAGTATCCCGGCACCGGGAACGGCCCCAGGCGGCGCGGTGGTCGCCGGTTGGGCGGTGGCCTGCTGTGTCCCGCCCTCTCCTCGCAGCACCGACCACACTCCGATCGCGGTCAGGCTAACCACGACGGCGGCGCCCAGAACGGTGACGGCCACGGCTCGCCCCGACAGGCGTCTGGGCTGCCTCCTGAGGCCCGCCTCAGCCTCGTCCGTGCCTGGAGCACCCGCCGCACCCTCGGCCGCATCGTCCTCGGAGAGGGGAGTGGCCCAGGGCTGTGGGGATGATGTCGTCGAGGCGGATGAGGTACTCGCCCGGTGCCCCGGGAGGACCGCCCCCTCCGGGGCGGGCTCGACCTCGTCGTCGTTCCTGCGCCCGGGACGGCTGCCGAGCACCTCGGGCATGAGTGGCCCCGCGGATGGCTGCGGCACCGAGAACCGGGGGCGGGGCCGGTCGCGCTGCGAGGCGGCGCCTGTGGACTGGGCCTCGACACGACGGGGCGCGAATGCCGTGGCGGCGTCGTCATGCCTGTGGGCAGCGGGCACCGTTCCGGTCGGCCCGTCGGGGTTCACCGTGACGACCGGCCGCAGCATCGTGGAGTCCTGCTCCCCGTCCCCACCCGTCTCCTCTCGGGGCGCCTCCTCCATGACATCCAGCTGGGTGGTGGCCAGCTGCAGGTCGGTCTGAACCTGTTGCAGCGCTCGAGCCAGGGCGACGGCGCTGGCATACCGTCCTCGGGGGGACTTTGACATCGCCGTGATCAGGACCCGCTCGAGCTGCTCGGGCACGTCGCGTCGTCCGATCGGGGGAATCGGTCGGTGGAGTACCCGGTCGAGCATCGAGAGCTGGTCGTTGCGGTCGGAGCCGGAGACGTCGACGTGGGGCGAGCGCCCCGCCAGCAGGGTGTAGATGGTCGCGGCCAGAGCGTAGACGTCCGAGGCAGGTGTCAGACTCTCCTGGTCGAGCTGCTGCTCGGGTGAGGCCCATGGTGGGGAGGCCCCACCGAACTCGTCCTGCTCGACGCTGAGTCCAATGGGTGCGGCGATCCCGAAGTCGCCGAGCACAGGGCGCCCGAAGGGGGTGACGAGGATATTGGCCGGCTTAATGTCGCGGTGGAGGTAACCGACTCGGTGAATGGTCTCCACCGCGCCCGCCACCTGGATTCCGATCTCCAGGGCGCGTGTGAGCGTCAAGGGCTGTGAGGTGGCCAGCTTGCCCAAGTGGGGCGGGGGACAGTACTCCATGATGAGGTAGCTGCGTTCCTCCTCCACTGTCCCGGCCCCGTAGACCGACACGATGGAGGGGTGTGACGACAGCCGGGCCATGAGGTCCGCCTCGGTGGTGAACCGGTGGTGGTCGCGCTCGCTTCCTCCTTGCCGCAGGATCTTGACCGCCACGTCGCGGCGCGGCACCTGCTGCTCGTAAAGGAAGACGTCGGCGAAGCCTCCGGCGCCCAGGAAGCGCTTGGGCCTGGCTCCGGGGATCGGTGGCCCCTGCGGGGAAGCGTTCCTCTTGGAGGACATCATGTCTCACGTTCCACAGTCAGGGTGGTGTCGTCACCGATGTCGATGACGTCCCCGATGCGCAGAAAGAGCTGCTGGTGCTCGGGCACCCGGCGGGGCTCCTCCCCGGCGCGCAGCAGGAAGGTGCCGTTGGTGGACCCCAGGTCCTCCACACTCATGTCCCAGTCCTCGACCCGTATGGCGCAGTGAGTCTTCGAGATCGACTTGCCCGGGCTGGGGACCGCGAGCAGATGGGGGCTCTGAGCGGCGGTGGTGCTGGTGCCCTGGGGTACTCGGCCGATAATGACGTCGGTGTCCAGAACCGCGGTGGCACCGGAGGAGACACGCAGGATCCCCAGGACCGGTCGTTCGACCTGGCCTGTCCTGGAGGTGATGGCGGCATCGCACTCGCGGCACGAGGAGGCGTGCACAGGATTGGGATGCCCCGCCTCGCAGAAGACGGCCAGCACACTGGGGCCGGTGCCGGACGGCTCATCGAACTCGGCCATCGTGGCCTGCCCGCCCAGTGCATTCCGGGCGGCATGAAGCCCGGCGGCCGAGACGGTGCGCCCGTCATGTCGCCAGTGCTCACCCGAGGGGGCGGAACCGTTCGGGGAAGCCGCCTCCACACCGTTGTCCGGGGCCGGTCCGTGAGTCGGGAGCGGTTCATCCGCCTGCGCCGAGTGCGCCTCGGGAGGGGAGCTGGAGGCGTCCTCACCATGGGGGGCGGCCCGGTGGCGACCAAGCCCTCCGGCGATCCGGGCCAACGGATCCACGTCCTCGGAGGGGACCGAGCGGGGAGCCCCCGCTTCGCCCTCCGTCATCATGGCGTGCTCGAAGAGATGACCGACGTACTCGTCCTCGACCCTCTGCTCGCGTATCTGCGGGTCCGCGGCATCGGCAGCCGCCGGAACGTCGACGGGTTCCAGTACCGCGGCCGGGTTCCCGGGCTCCTGCGGGGAACCCGCACCGGCCAGCATGTCCAAGGACTCCGGTCCCAGCGTCCGTCCGGGATCGGTGGAAGCCGGGTGGGCGGCCTCCCTCCGGTCCTGCGTCGCAGGTCGGGATGACGGCGCCGGCGGGGCGGCCTGCTCCGGGACGCCTGCCGCCCGAGCCTGCTGGATGATCTCCTGGACCGCTGATGGAAACTGTGCCTCCTCGGCCTCGTGAGCACCAGACAGAGCCGGCGGGGACAGCGGGATCTGGTGGGATCCGAACCCGATGTGCAGCTGTGCGGCTCGGACGATCCCCGACCGCAGAGGGAGGAACTCCTCGAGGTGTTCGGGGCCGGCTGTGCGCCCAGCGGCCGGGGCGAGCTCGAGGATGCACTGGTTGACATGGTCATAGCGGGACTCCTCCCACACGACGACCTCGGAGGCGCTGAAGCTGCGCTCGCCATCGGCGGTGTCCAGGTGGAGGCTGAAACGCCCCCGGGCGGCCACTCGCAGCTCCTGGCCGTCGATGGCCATCATGAGGAAGTCGGGAAGGGAGAAGACCTCGTTGTCGTGCAGCCGGCTCAGGCTTCGCAGCAGGTCGCCGAGGGATCGGTGCTCACCGAGCTCGGTCCACATCGCCTCCATCGCCGGCGCACTCCCGTCGAGGGCGAGGACGCCGCCGTCCGCGACGGCAACAAGGATGTCGCCTGGTACCCAGCGTGTCAGCATGTTCATGGACAGGACCTCCTGGAGGCGGGGGTGGGGACGGTGGAGTCGGAGCCGGTGGCCCGGGGCAGCGTGGTGTCGTCGACCTGTGTGTCCTCCCAGGGAGGGAAGACATCCACGACGTCGACGACGATGACGGTGACGTTGTCTCGTCCGCCAGCGGCCAGGGCCAGGGCGACCAGTTCGTGGGCCGCATTGCGCGGGTCGGGCACGGACCTGGCCACCATCTCGATGAGGGATTCGGCGACGTGCCCGCTCAGCCCGTCCGAGCAGATGATGAAGCGGTCGCCCACGGTGGCCGGCAGAAGGTACTGGTCGGCCACCACCTGGTCCCCGCCGCCGGCCCCCAGCGCCCGGGTGATGACGTTGCGGTTGCGTGATGACAGTGCCCGGGCCTGGTCCAGCTGGCCGGAGTCGATGAGCTCCTGGACCTCGGAGTGGTCGTGGGTGACCTGGGAGAAGGACTGCGTGGACAGGTGGTAGGTGCGTGAGTCGCCGATGTTCACCACTCGCAGGCACGGAAGCGCTCCCTGCCGGGAGAGCAGCAGCCCCGTGAGTGTCGATCCGGGGGCGCGTTCCCCGGTCCCCAGAGCGGCCACGTTCCGTGCGGCGCGGGTCAGCCGCCTGTTGAACTCCCGCGACGTGACGAAGGTGCGCCCCACGAGGTCCTCGAAGGCTCCCACGGCGTGAGCCGAGGCGGTACCTCCCGAGCGGTGTCCCCCCATGCCGTCCGCGACGAGGAAGACCGGGGAGCCGGCCAGCAGCGAGTCCTCGTTATCCGTGCGGACCCTGCCGACGTCGGTGGCCGAGCCGTGACGCACGACGAGGCGGACCTCCTGAGGGAGCGAGGCCGCATGAGCCGCTGGATGCGCTGTGGTGGAGCTGTTCATCTCATCATCCCGTCTCAGCGCCCCACCGTGAATCGGCGTCGACCGAAATGGACGATGTCGCCGACGCCGGCCCTGACGCGCTGGCCCTCACCGGCGGTCGTCAGCGCGCCCTCAGGAGCCTCCACCGTGGTGCCGTTGGTGGAGCCCAGGTCCTCAACGAACACATCGGTGCCCTCCAGGACGACGGCGACATGGGTCTTGGAGATGGAGAATCCCGGATCGTCCACGGCGACGGTGCAGGCGCCCTCCCAGGGGGCGACCGCCTGCGGATCGCGGCCCAGCAGGACCGTGCCCGCAGTGCCGAGGTCGACCCGCTGCCCGGTGTCCAGCAGGAGCGAGGGCGCGGACCGGGTGGCGGTTCTGGCAACGGTGCGGTCCATGGGGTCCTCCTCGGCGCGGGGGTCCACGGAAGCCCAATGATCCTGCGACTCCATCGGCGCCGCTCCGGATGCCACGGGGGAGTCGGCCTGCTCCTGACGCGTGGACAGCGGTGAAAGGGGCGTCGAAACAGGATGTGCCGCGGCTGGATCGCCGTCGTGCCCTATGGAGGATGGCTCCGGGTGCATGGGCCGTCGGGTGGGTGCTGCCGTCTCCTCCGGCTCCCCGGATCGCCACGGGACCTCGGTGATGAACTCCTCGGCGCCGGAAGCAGCCGCGGAGGCATCTGCGCTGCGAGTCTCGGACGGTGCCCACCACTGGGGGCTGAATGCTTCATCCCCGTGCGCCGATGATCGTCTGCCGGTTCCCCTCCCCGAGGGCTCCTCGACAGCATCGGTGTCCTTGTCGGTGACGACGATGATGTCACTGATCCTGTCGAACCAGGAGCGACCGCTGCGGTCCTCAGAGATCAGGTAGATGATGACGGCTCCAATACCCAGGGTGAGGGCGGAGACGGTCGACAGGACCAGTAGCTTGGAGATGGCGTTCAGACCGGGTCTTCCTGGGAGGCTCCAGCGCAGCCAGGAGAGGCCCACGACCCTCATCCCGAGGGTCTGTCCACGTCTCCACAGGTCAATGATCTCGAACCAGATGACAGCCACCGCTCCCAGGAACGCGAACACGGCCGCCACCGCGATGGTCACCGTGGAGCTCAGCTGCACGGCGATCACGGTGGGCAGCAGGCACATGGTGCTGATGAGGGACACCACCACTGCGTCGACGACCAGTGCCGTGGCGCGCATACCGGTGCTGGCCGACTGGAGGCCTCGCAGGTGGGCGGGGGAGCCGTGGGTGACTGGCGAGACCGGGGAGGGCCCTACTGATCCTGTCGTCATCAGTCGTCTCCTTCCGGGGAGGGCAGTGAATCCGTGGCCGACTGATGCGGCGGTCTGCGCAGGCCCGATGGGCTCAGACGGCTCGGCCACCAACGGCGCGAGCCGACCGGGGAGGGCGTCGGAGCGTCGCCGTGCCGAGACGATCCGACGCCTAAGGGCCGCCCAACCGGTGCGCGGCCGGGATGACGTCTCAAGGAGGTCACCGAGAACCGGGCTACCAGACGGCGGTACCGGGAGGTGCGAGAGGCCAGGGCCCGACTCAGGGTGTCGGTACTGTTCCAGGCACTGGCCTCGATCGCGTCGGCCATGTCCTGGCCGCTGAACACCGTGGAGTCCACCAGCTGGGCCAGGCCGCCGACGCTGTCCGAGGCCGGGGACGGGCGGAAGGTCAGCCCCGGGTTCGGCTCGCCGGAGACGAAGGAGTCGAGGTAGAGGGCCTGCTCACTGCGGGTGGTCGCGCGTGGAACCCCGGTACGCAGGTCCGTGGCGTAGTCGATGAGCTCGTTCCACGAGCCGGTGATGCGATCCTTCCGACTCGCGGCCCGGCGCCGTCGTCGACGACGCCATGCCTTGGCCGCCACGATGATGATGAAGGGCGCGGCGATGATCGCCAGGACACCGGCCGCCTTGGCAGCCAGGAGCAGCCAGGCCAGCCAGGGGCTGGGGCGGTCCGAGTCGTCGTCGCGGTCGTCGTTGGTCTGCGGCGTCAGATCGGCGGGGTCCTGAGGCGGCACAGGTGGCTGGAGCACCTGGGGACGAGGATTCGGCTTGGGCCGGGGAACCTCCGTCTGGGGCTTCTGGTCACGGGGCGGAGTGGGTTCGAAGGCCACCCAACCCACGGAGGAGAAGCTCACCTCCACCCAGGCGTGGGCGTTGGTCCCGGTG
Organism: Actinomyces stomatis; assembly: GCF_031292835.1. Taxonomy (NCBI): domain Bacteria; kingdom Bacillati; phylum Actinomycetota; class Actinomycetes; order Actinomycetales; family Actinomycetaceae; genus Actinomyces; species Actinomyces stomatis. Next base: position 40,272 of record NZ_JASPEP010000012.1, on the reverse strand, counting down.
ATCGCCTGGGCGCCCCCGGAGTAGGTCTCGGGATAGAACCCCAGGACCACGCGCGCCGGGTAGCCCGCCTGCCTGGCCATGAGCGCCATCGCGACGGCGTACTGCTCGTCGTCACCGATCATCGGCTTCTTGGGGTCCAGGAAGGTGGTCAGGCGCGAGGTCGAGTGGCTCGGTAGGGAGAGCTTGTCACTGCCGTCGGAGTAGAAGCCCTGACTGGAGAAGGTCTGCGCCATCGTCCGGATCTTCTCTGCGGGAGTGGAGGCGTCGCCGATGAACTCGCTCAGGCGGGTCCCGGCCGACTCCGGCACGTTACTCGTCTCGGGCATCGTCAACGTGGTGAGCGCCTTGTCACTGAGCTGGGCATCGGTCCATGTCGGGGTGTCGACGATCGTGGTCGTGTAGCGATCCCCCTGAGTCAGGCCCTGAGTGGTGATGGCCGACTCCAGCGGCTCGGAGTAGTACAGGGACTCCTGCAGGCTCGTGGCACGATCACCGGTGAAGGCGACCGACTGCATCTGACCGCCCCCGGGCATCCAGTAGCCCGCATAGTCCTTGATCGTCACCGTCAGGCTCGTGGTGCTGGTGCCACCGGGCAATGGCTCATCGGTGACGGTGGAGCCCACCCGCCGGAACCCCTCCGCCGAGGCGTCGGTGCCCACACGCATGACGGTTCCGTCATAGGCGTCCAACGTGGCCAGACGAATCCTCTGTCCCTCCTTGAGCCCCTCAACCGTGAAGAGTGTCGAGTCCTTCTGGTTGTCGACCCAGTAACGGAAGGACGTCAGCGGTGAGGCGTAGGCCGACAGGTCCAGGGGAGGCCTGACGTGGTCGCGCAACACATCTCGGCGGCCTCCGGGCTCGATGACGGGGGCCAGGGTCGTGGCGACGGTGACGGCGAGCGCCAGCATCCCGGTGGCGCCTGTGACAAGACGGACCCGGGCACGACGCCGTGAACCGGGCCTGCCGACGATCCCGTGCCCTGCCGCGATACGACCCCGCTGTTGCAGGTGTGTCATCCACACCACGGCGACCACCAGGGCGACGGCAGCCGCCGGAAGCGCCAGCGGAGCGCGCTGCGAGCCCCACAGGATCCCGATGAGTCCCAGCACCGCCACGGCCGCCAGGGCCCAGCCCTGACGCCTGCCGGCTCGCAGCGCGATCGTGACCGCCACCAGCGAGCACAGCATCCCACTGAGGTAGGGGACGATCCCCGGGCCGACGAAGGACGCCGCCGGAGGCGCGATCGTCAGCAGGTCCTTCCACGAGGTCACCGCGCCGACCACCAGCCCCTGAAGGGTTGCCATGGTCGGCACGCCCCACCGACCCGTCGTGGTGGGGAGCGCCAGCGGACCTCCCACCAGGAGGTAGGAGATGATTGCGGCCAGGAGGACCTCCAGGGGGTTCCATCGCCACCAGGCTCCGGCCAGTCCCACGAGCGTGCCAATGACGATGCCCCCGGCGACAGCGACATAACCGCTCAGGGCCCCGAAGACTGCCCCGTGCGTGGCTCCCGCTGCGACCAGCAGCAGCACAACCGCCCCCAGACTCACCCAGTCCAGGCGACGGGCTGACGATCCGCTGCCGGTCGAGGCGGTCGTCGCCGTGCTCCCGCGGCCACCGGTACGCAGATCCTCGGGAGGATCGGGGCGAGTGCGTGACCCACGAGCGATCATGAACCGGCCTTTCTCATCGCGGGCGCCAGATGCTCCAGGTCGGGCAGCGTCACCACGGGCAGCCCCGCGACCTTCTGCGAGGCCAGGCGCTGACGGCCGTCGATCCTCAGCGCCAGGCAACGGGTACTGGCCGGTAGCTCGGCATAAGCGCGGTGGAGGGCGGCCGCCGGGGTCCTGGAACCAGTGACCAGGACGGCGACCGATGCCTGAGGCACGGCACTGACCGCCTGCCGGGTCAGGCCGACCATGTCACCTGCCCCCTCCACCGGATCGAGCGTGGTGAAGACGTCCAGCACTCGCGCCCCCGTGGGCAGGTAGGGGTGACCGGCCTGAGTGACCAGGCTGATCTCCCGGTTGTCCCGCACTGCGGCCAGCAGCAACGAGGCGCTCGCGGACACCGAGGTCTCGAAGTCCTCCTCCTCGTCCCAGGCGTGAGGATCCAGGTCGTGGACGACCAGGAGATGGGCCCTGCGGGTCTCCTCGAACTGGCGCACCATGAGGCGCCCGGTCCGGGCGGTGGTCTTCCAATGGACGTTGCGGCGATCATCACCGGGGGTGTACTCGCGCAGGGCGTGGAAGGACACGTCCGAGCTGGAAAGGTCCGGGGTGACCGCTCCCTCGATGTCTCGGATGAAACCGATCGCCGTCGAGTCCAGGTTGACGGTGCGCGGGTGGATGAACAGGTCGACCGGCTCGGTCCAGTTCTGTGAGCGTCGGACCAGGCCCAGTGCGTCCCCGCGGATGCTTCGGACCGGTCCCACCGTGATGACTCCCCGATGCCGGGTGGGCACGGTGAAGACCTCCTGGTGCTCGGAGCCCGGGGAGATGCGCGGAATATCGAAGACGGCCAGTCCCTGGCCCACCGGCATCTCCACCGTCGCCGGTCGGGTGGCGCGCCCCGAGGGCGGAGACAGGTACAGGGAGCCGAGTGCCGGATCGCCGACGACGACCCGGGTCGAGACCAGGGCGAGCCGCACCCGGTAGGTGGCTCGCCCCAGCGCCTGGACCGCCGCCAGCACCATCAGGGTGGCCAGGGCCAGGGCGATGACCCAGGCCTCCATCCAGTGTCGGCTGGCGCCCAGGTACCAGGAGATGACGAGCACCAGGAGGCAGACCCGCCCCAGTGCGGTCACCGTCGTGACCACGCTGCTCAGCAACGAGCCGCAGTCGCCCAGCACCGGCCCCACCACGGGAACGGCTCGTAGCCGTACGGCCAGCGCGGACATCCGCTTCAGCACGGCCGCGCCTGCTCGCCGCAGTGCTGCCAGAGCACGCAGGACCGTTCCGGCCACGGCCGGCACCGCCGCGCGTGCTGTGGTCGACGTCCGCCTCAGCGCGTTCAGTGTCCGTCGAGAACGCCTCGGACCGGTCCTCAGCGGCGCGGAGGAACCCAGTGGGGCGGGTGAAGGCGCCCGCCCGACCCCCGGGTCTCCAAGAACTTCCTGATCCGGTGAGCGGGGGTGGGCGCCGGGGTCTGGGCCCGGTGTCGTCGCAGCCATGAGGTCCTACTCCTGCACTGTGGGGACGGGGACGACCTCCAGGGCCTCGGAGATGACAGCCGACGGCGTGGCTCCGGCGAACTCGGCGTCGGGGTCCATGACCAGGCGGTGGGCCCACACGACCTGGGCGAGCATCCGCACGTCGTCCGGGACGACGTAAGGCCTGCCCTGAGCGGCCGCCCAGACCCGCGCGACCCGCGCCATCGCCAGCGCCCCTCGCGTCGAGACCCCGATACGGGTGCTCTCCGAGGCGCGGGTGGCGGCCGCCAGCGCCGCGATGTACTTCACCACCGAGCGCTCCATGTGGTTCTCCGCTGCCAGGTCGGCCATGGAGGCCACGGCGCTGGAGGCGATGACGGCGCTGAGCGACTTCGACCGGTCCGGGGTGGCACTGCCCTCCAGGACATCGGCCATCGCCTCCTCGTCGGGATACCCGACGGAGGTCTTCATGAGGAAGCGGTCGAGCTGGGCCTCGGGCAGGCGGTAGGTGCCGGCCTGCTCGATGGGGTTCTGGGTGGCGATGACCATGAAGGGGCGCTCAGTCGTGTGGCGCACGCCGTCGACCGTCACCTGGGACTCCTCCATGACCTCCAGGAGGGCTGACTGGGTCTTGGGGCTGGCCCGGTTGATCTCGTCGGCCAGGACGATCGAGGAGAAGATCGGGCCGGCGTGGAAGTCCCAGGTGCCCGTCTTCTGGTCGTAGATCGTCACGCCCGTGATGTCGCTGGGCAGCAGGTCGGGGGTGAACTGGATGCGCGAGTGCGTCCCCTGCACGGTCGCCGCTATGGCCCGGGCCAGGGCTGTCTTGCCGGTTCCGGGGGCGTCCTCGAGCAGGAGGTGCCCCTCGGAGAGCATGGTGGCCAGTGCCAGCCGAATGACCTCGGTCTTGCCCAGTAGCGCCAGCCCCACGTTGTTCACCATCCGGGCGAAGGTGTCGGCGAACCAGGTCGCGTTCTCATTCGTCATGGCCATTGATCGCCCTCGCTCTCCGTGGGGTGCTGACTGCGGTGAAGGGAGCCGTCCCGGTGAGGAGCCCCGGCGGCTGATCGGTGTGGGGACGTGCCCGGCGTCGACGTTCGACGGGGGCGGGTACCGGCTGCTACGTGCATGTGAACCAGGTCCCCCGATCCTGATTGGACATCAGAATGGTGTTGTAACCGCCCTGCCACCTGGGGCGGCCGCTGTACCCACCTGAGCCGTCGACCGTGAGCGTGGTGCTGACCTCACGCTGGTTCCAGGTTCCGCTGCAGGTCACGGTCGAGTTCGGGGGCCAGTCCGAGAGAGTGACCTCCTGGTACCGGGCGTTCTGTCCCGCGCACCCTCCGACGTTGCACCGCCCTTGGCCGCTGAGCGAGCCGGCGTAGTTCCTGGCGAAGGAGCGGGTCGTCGCCTCGGCGCAGTTCTCCTGGCCCTCGCGCGAGCCCTGCTCGGAGGAGGACTGCACGGCACGGATGCACGCGCGTGTCGTGCTGCCCTCCGCGACGCTCCACTGCTGGGAGCCTGAGGCGCCGGCGTCATCGCTGGCGGACGGTCCGCTCAGCTGGTAACGGGTGGATCGCCCGCCGTCGCCACCGCCGGACCAGGAGCAGGAGACAGTGGTGGCTCCGCTGGCCGAGCAGCTGATGGTCGGCGAGGCAGGTGGGCCGAAGGGGGTGACGCTTCCGGCACTGACCGTCTCCGAGCAGGAGGTGCTCCCGGTCTTGGACCCGCAGACACGTACGTACACGGTTGAGGCACTGCCGTCACTGAGGCCGTTGCCACTCAGGTCACTGACGGACTGCCAGGAGGCCCCGTCGGTGCTCCACTGGGTGGACAGCTCCCCGGCGCTCCATCCGTTGCCAGCCGAGGCGCTGGCTGACAGTGAGATCTGGCGGCTGGTTCCGGTCGCACTGACACCCTTGACACTGGGGACCGGTGGGCGTCCCACGACCCAGGTCGAGGTGGACTGTCCCGGTGAGGTGTGGGTGGATGCATTGGCGGAGTCATTGGTGGCCGTCACCGTGAAGGTCACCTGACTCTGGGAGGTGTTGACACCCTCCAGGGTGGTTGAGCGGTTGTCCGCGCCGGAGACCGTCTTGGAGGCCCCGGTCGAGGATGTCACGGTGTAGTACTCGATCGGTCTGCCGTTGGTGTTGGATACCGACCCCCAGGAGACGGCGACGGTGTCCGAGGAGCCGCCGCTGCCGAGATTGGCCGAGGCGGCCTGCACCGAGCTGACCGGTCCGGGCCTGCCGTAGGGGGAGACCGCCAAGGAGGCGGAGGACCACTGCTGGCTCTCACCCTTGGCGTTAACGGCCTTGACCACCGCGGTGTACGCCGTCCCGTTGCTCAGTCCGGAGAAGGTGGCGCTCGTGCCCGACACCGTCTGCTGCTGTCCACCCGGGCTGAGAGCGACGACGTATCCGGTGATGGCCGAGCCCTGGTTGGACGGGGCGGTCCAGGACACGCTCACGGAGCCGTCACCGGCGGTGGCCACCGGCTGGGGGACCGTGTCCGGGACGACGTCGATCGAGGTGGTGGCCGAGGCCGAGGCATCGGAGTCGCCGACCTCGTTGTGGGCCACGACGTGGAAGGTGTGGTCCTTGCCGTTGGAGCGGCCCTCCATGAGGCAGCTGGTGACCGTGCCGCAGTCCTGGGAGTCGCCCTGCGTCTCGTCATAGACGGTGAAACCGCTGATCGGCGCACCGTTCGCCTGTCCTGCGGTCCATGAGACCAGGGCCGTTGACGCGCTGCTGGAGGTGGCCGAGACCGAGGTCGGTGGACTCGGCCGGCTGCGCACCGTCACCTGGACCGTGCCCTCGACCTCGCGTCCGGCGTCACCGGTCTTGTCCCCGACCCGGTAGGTGATGACTCCTGTCCGGGCACCGGCTGCGGGCGTGATCGTCAGGGTCGAGCCGGAGCCCGTGACCGTGATGCCGTCCGGAGCCGCAGGAGTGCCCACGAGGTGGATGGGGGAGCCTGGGAAGGGATTGACGGCGTAGGAGGAGATGTTCACGGTGGTGGCCTTACCGGCGTCTGCGCTCACTGATGCCGGCGAGAGCATGATGAGGGGCTTGGAGGAGGAGACGATGCTCACCGGCGTCGACCCCGATCCCTGTGCCCCGGAGCCGTCCTTGACGTCGATCGTGAGCGCGCCCAGGGACCCCTTCGAGGCTCCCGGGGGTGCTACCACCGACAGGGTCTTGCCGCTGATCGAGGCCTCGACACCGGCGGGGACGTCTCGCACCGAGTAGGTCAGATCGGCCGGCTTCTCCCCGTCGGGGTCCGTGGTCCACAGCGACACGTCGACCGTCGTGGTCTCACCGGGGGCCACCTCGACGGCGGTGGGGGCGATGGTGGGCGGACGGTTGTCCCCGGGGGTCACCGTGATGGGAAGCGTCAACCAGGCGGTCTTGCCACTGGAATCGTTGAGGTCCTTGCCGTCGGTCACCTCCACGGTGACCGAGGAGGGACCGGAGTAGTCGGGACGCGAGGCGAAGGTCAACGTGGTGGAGTCCTTGACCAGGTTGGAACCGTCCCACCCGGCGGCGGCCGAGACCTTGTTTCCGTCGGTCAGCTGCACGCTGCGGCCGTCACGGGTGAGCACGTAGTCACGCAGCGCGATGGACAGGGTCTCTCCGGAGCGCACGGTCAAGGGCATCTTGCTCGTGTCGACCTCGGGCTCGGTGACCACCGATCCGGGGACCTCGACCAAGGCAGAGGACGCCAGCCCACTGGGATCCGTGACCGTGTAGAGCACGAAGCGGGGCTCGTCCCCCACCTCGATCGTCAGTTCCCCGTTCTGCCCGACGCCCGCGCCCTCGTCCTGGGTGGTGATGGTGGCGGCGCTGATATCGCCGTCCGGGTCCTCGTCGTTGTCCAGTACCGGGACCTTGACGGTCCGGTTGGATCGGGCCTGCGCCTTGCTGATGCGGTCGTCGCGGGCGATGGGGGCCTGGAGAGGCGCCGAGGCGGACACCACCAGGGTCACCATGCCGACGACAGGCTCGGAGCGGCCGTCCGTGACGCCGTACTGGACGGTGTAGCTCCCCTCCGCGCTCGGGGTCTTGAGCCTGACCCGTGAGCCGTCGGCCGACGGGGACACACCCGAGTCCTGCCCGGAGATGAGGGACGAATCCAGGGACAGGGTGTCCCCATCCGGGTCAACATCGTTGACCAGCACCGGGATGGACAGGTTGACACCGGGTCTCGCGGTGACGACATCGGCCACGGCGACGGGTTTCTGGTTCGTCTTCCCGGCGGGCGCCACACCGACGCGGACCACGGCTGAGGCCGTCTTGCCGAGGCGGTCCTGGACGGTGTAGCTGAAGACGTCTGTGCCTGAGGCGTTCGGAGCGGCCGTGTAGGTCAGGGATGATCCCTCCAGCTCCACGCCGCCCAGACGCGGCGAGGACATCAGCCCGCTGAGGCTGACCGAGTCACCCTCGGAGTCCAGCCCCTCCATGGGGATCGGGATCGTCACCTTCTCCCCGGCCACGGCCCACCCGGTGACGTCCTTGGGGTGCGGGGCCGTATTGCGCTCGTCGTCGCGGGCCACGACGGTCAGGTTGACGCTGGCCGAGGCGACATTCCCCTCCGAGTCGCGCACGCTGTAGATGATCCGTCCGCTACCCGGCTGCTCCCCTGCGCGGAAGCGGACGACGTCGTCAGAGACGAAGGGCTCGCCCATGGTCGGATCGATCTCGTGCTGGAGATCGGACTGGACACTCATATCCAGCCCCGTGGGGGAGCGGTCGTTGTCCAGGACGCTGATACCGCCCACGTCCCCGGCTCGCACCACGAGCGTGTCATCGGTGAGCTCGGGAGGTGTGGTGCTCGGTGCGGCCGGGACCGGGATGACCTGGAGCGTGCCCTCAGTCGTCCCGGCCGCGTTGGCCAGTGTGTATGTGACTGTGGTGGTCTCGGTCAGTCCGTTGGGAGCCGTGATGCGCAGGAGGTGGTGCTCGAGGAGGGCCACCACCAGGGGGCTGCCCTCGGGGGTGCGTACAGACTGCACGCTGAGCACCCCGCCCTGCGGGTCGGAGTCGTTGTCCAGGACCGCCGACAGCGCCTGGCCTCCCGTTGGCAGCGTGATGACGTCGTCCTGTGCCACGGGCAGCGCGGACTGGTCGACCTCGATGGCGTCGACCCGGATCACGCCCTCCGTGGCGGAGGGCCCGTCACTGGCCGTGTAGGTCAGGTAGAAGGTACCCGCCTTGGACGGGTTGAGCGTGACGACCCCGAGGCTGACGTCGGCTGTGGCAGTCAGTCCCTCGGGCGCCTCCCCCACGGAGGCCAGGCGCAGGGTGTCGCCATTGGCGTCAACGTCATTGGCCAGCGGTGAGACCTGACCGGACTGGCCCGCCGGGACGACGACGTGGTCCGCGTTGGTCACCGGGGGCAGGTTCTCGTTGCCGTGCACCTTGACCGTCAGGCGGCCCTCGGTGTCCTCGCTGCCGTCGGAGTAGGTGACGGTCAGGTCCGTGCTGCCGGTCGTCTGGCCCATGTCCTTGACCGTGATGGTGCCGTCGGCCCGGTACATGACGTCGAATCCCGAGGGGAAGGAGATGCTTTTGAGGTAGACGGGGTCGCCGTCGGGGTCGAGCCAGTCGTCGGAGACGTTGAGAGTCGTGCTCGCTCCGGAGGCGAGGTCGAGCGAGGAGATCCGTTTCTGCTCGGGGCCGTCGTTGACGGAGAAGGGATGGACGTTGAGGGTGACGTTGGCGCTGGACTGCGCCTGACCGTCATCGACGGTGTAGGTCAAGGACGATGAACCCGTGGCGTTGTCGTCCACTGCCACCTGGAGGGCGGCGCCGGAGCGCACCCGGCCCACCTTTCCGAAGGACGGTTGAGAGGTCGCGGTGGCCACCAGGACGTCACCGTCGGGATCGGTGTCGTTGGCGATGACCGGCAGGTAGGAGGTCCGTCCGGGCCGCACGCCGAAGGAGTCGTCCTGAGCCTCGGGAGGGGTGTTCTCCTTGGACCGCTCTTGAGTGGCCTCGTCCCGGGTCTCGGTGGACGTCTCGTCGGAGTACTCCTCGCTCTTCGTCTGGGAGTTGATCTGCTCCCAGTTGTCGACCTGGACCATGTTCTTGTCCGGCAGCCACACGCCGCCGGTGGGGATGTCGTTGAGGACGATGACGTCGCGGTTGGTGCGGAAGACAGCCTTCGAGACGTTGTTGAGCGTGGGGACGGGGATGTCGACGTCGTCGCCGGTGCCCGCACAGTCCCGTAGGAAGGAGCCCTTGACTCCCCAGGCCGCGTAGGCGCAGCCCGAGTGCTGCGCGGGCCGGGAGGGGCTGCCGCCGGTGACACCGGGGGAGATCGACGAGACCTTCCCGGACAGGCTCACGCGAAGCAGCCCGGACGTCGAGGAGACCAGGACCTCATCGGCCTGGGGGCCGGGGACCTGGAGCTGGAGGTCGTCCCCGGACAGGGAGGCCGACTGACCTCCCGGGAGCACGAGGGTGCCGCTGCGGCGGTCGAGGACCACGCTCTTGTCTCCCACCGCGCTGACCTGCAGCTCGGCGTCGTTCGCCAACGTGGGCAGGGGCGTGGTCGAGATGTCGTTGACGGAGCCTCGGGGCGTGACCGTCTTGACGGTGCCGGTCTTGAGCGATGCGACGTGAGCCGAGCCGTCGGTTCCCATGGCCAGGATGGCACCGGGCATGTCGGAGATGGTGGGAGGAGCTGACGACTGGCTGAAGGTGGGGGCCTCCGAGGCGCTGGCGACCCAGACCTTGCCCGTGGCTGGATCGGCCACCCCGATGCGGCCCCCACCCAGCTCCATGGATGATGAGCCGGATGATGTGTTCGGCGGCATGAGGGTCGTACGGGCCACGTCGATCTGCGTGTAGCTGTCCGAGGACGAGTCGGACATGAAGACCTGGGAGCCGGACTGGTCGACGTCGAAGCTTGTCGAGGAGGTGCGCAGCCCCCCGTCGAGCGTCTGCGAGGGGTAGTTGAGGTGGGCGACCATCTTCATCTTCCCGTTGGTCACCCACACTCCGCCGTCATGAAGGTCGACGTCATGCGTGACCATCCCCGGATGCAGGACGATGGCAACCAGAGCCGCAGCGGTCAGTACCGCGATGACGCCGACATAGACACGGCGCCTGGACAACCGTTTCACAGTGCTGTGCTCCAGCAGAAATAGGGATGGGCCAGGGGGGATGGCGCTCGTAAGAACGACCAAGATTTTAACTTCCTTGTTGGACGGCAACAACCACTCCAAATGTGGGGGGACACGGAGGGGGAGTGGATTTTTTGTTGGGATCAAGCAGAAGGGGTGGCCTGCTCACATAACGCCGCTCGGATGGTTGTTATGAACTTGTGATTCGACTGGTGAGGTTGCGCGCTAAATCAATGTGGTCACGTCTCTCCAGGGCGTGGATACTGCCGCCTTCCGATGGAGGCGGTCCGTGATGGGGTCCTCATGCGGTGAGTCGAGCGGCTGCTGGTGGCTGTGTTGATGGATGCGGGTCGTACGGGATTCTGGCGCGCTTGAGCCTCTTGTTGCCGCTGGGGGGCAGCTCGCCTTGGACCGATGAGCCCGATCCTCTGGTTTCTGGTGCTAGTGGGGTGTCGGAGGCCAAGTGGGTGCCGTCGACGTGGAAGCCGCCAAGAGCAGGACCTCGAGCTGACCGGGGGCGGACCTCTTGACGGGCTGGCCGCGGACGCCTCCCTCATCCAGTAGCCGGCCGACGACCCTCAATGAATCGACCTATCGCATATTGTCGATATGTGGGTTATGGTGCTGGTGTCGGTTCGCGTCGCCGCGCTGGATACGGGCGCAGGCCGCTTGAGGCGGCGGACGGTCGGTGTCAGCGGAGATGAGAGGTAAGGAGGGGCATGATGGTGCAGCATCTGAGTCGTGCTGTCGGTGGTCGGGTGAGGGGAGGGGCGATTGCCTGCGCAGTGCTCGCAGTGGGATGTTTAGCGCTCGGGGGAGTGTTCGTTCGGCTGAGTGAGGTCGGACCGATCGCCACCGGCGGCTTCCGGTCTCTGATCGCAGTCCATGCTGCTCCTGCTCGACACCGGGGTCGGACTGCGGCGTGGGTCTCGAGTGCGGGAACGCATACCCCTTCGTGACCATGCCACCATCGCCCTGGGCGGCGCTCTCCTGGCGATCGACCTGTGCCTGTGGAACATGTCGTTCTTCCACACCACGCTGGCCGAGTCCAACCTCCTGGCCAATCTTGTCCCCTTCGCCGCGGCGATCTACGGGTGGGTGCTCTTCAGGGACGTTCCTGACGTCAGACTCGTTTCTCCGGCGATCCTGGCGATCGGGGGGCTGCTGCTCCTGACCCCGGTCGGTGTTCATACGGACCCAGGGCACCTGCTCGGAAACGCGATGGCCTTGGCCACGGCATTCTTCTACACGGGATTTCTTGTTGTCGCCCAGGGGCTGCGAAAGAGGTATCCCGCGCCACGTATCATGGCACTACTTAGTTTATGGTGCGCTGCGGTGTGCCTTGCGGTGGCGATACCGCGCGGGGAGAACCTGCTTCCGCGTTCTGCGTGGGGCTGGCTGCTGCTCGTTGTCCTGGCGTTCACCTCTCAGATACTCGGGCAGACACTCATGGCCCACGCCATGCACTTCATGTCGCTGCAGCTGGGGTCGCTGTTCGCCCTGCTCCAGCCCATAGCCGCAGCCGCCTACGCCTATATTCTCTTCTCCGAGACCCTGACACTTTCTCAGTTCCTCGGTGTGGTGGTCCTCATCGTCAGCATCTACTGGGCCAAGCTCGTCCTCGGCACGTGATGCGTCTCGGCGTCGGAACGCCTGGTTCAGGACGAGTGATATGCTCGCTCGAAACTCGAGCCGTGGCAGAGATAGGGGGCGGGAGGGGCGATGTCGGAGGGTGTGCAGAGTCATTCGGAAGGTTATTCGGATTCTGCGGACCTGGGCGTGATGGTCGACGCCCTCAAGGTTCTCGCTCATCCGGTGCGCCTCCGGATTCTTCAGTGGCTCCGAGAACCTCGGGCGGAGTTCCCTATCGAGCAGGGGATCGCGGATCCCGATGAGTACGGGGTCTGCATCAAGCAGATCACCGACAAGGTGGGGCTTGCTCAGTCGACCGTATCAGCCTTCATGCGGGCCTTGGAGCGTGAAGGTCTGGTGACCTCCACACGTATCGGGAAATGGACCCACTACAAACGCGACGAGAAGCGCATCGCCGAGATCCGCTCACAGGTCGCCACGTTGCTATAGCTCATCTCCCTCATGTCATTCGCCAGTGAGGACCGTCATCAAGGGGGTCTGCCATGTCGAGGACGCGTGCTGATCTGCTCGCCTCCTACCGCAGCTACCTGGCCCTGCAGCGGGACCTGTCCCAGCACACCGTGCGCGCCTATCTCGTCGACATCAGTGATCTGCTGAGCTTCCTGGGCGTCGGTGAGGGGGACGCCGAGCCTGTCGACCCCGCCCTGGCCACCCTCGACCTGGCGGACCTGCGGGACTGGCTCGCTGCGATGGCCGCGAGTGGTCACTCGCGTGCCACCCTGGCTCGTCGCTCGGCCTCGGTGAGGACCTTCTCCTCCTGGGCCTTCGAGGCGGGAGTGCTCTCCTCAGACGTCGCCGCGCGTCTGCGTGCGCCCCGCGTCGACAACCGCCTACCCGGGGTACTGACGACCCAGCAGGCCTCTCAGCTGCTCAAGACCGCTGCGGATCTCGCCTCGGACGGGGAGGTCCTGGCTGTGCGCGATCTGGCCATCATCGAGACCCTGTATGCGACCGGCGTGCGGGTATCCGAGCTCGTCGGCCTTGACGTCACCGACCTCGACCACTCCCAACGGACCCTGCGAGTCCTGGGCAAGGGCCGCAAGGAACGTACCGTCCCCTACGGGCTGCCCGCCGCCAAGGCGCTGGAAGCATGGCTGCGTCGGCGCGGTGAGATCTGCGCCGTCGACGCGGGAGGCGCCCTCTTCCTGGGTGCGCGGGGGAGGCGTATCGATCCCCGGGCGGTGCGCGACGTCGTCCACCGCCTGTGCGCGGCTGCCCAGGTCCCCGACCTGGGCCCGCACGGGCTGCGGCACAGCGCCGCCACGCACGTCCTGGGCGGGGGAGCGGACCTGCGCAGTGTCCAAGAGCTCCTCGGCCACTCCTCGCTGGCCACCACGCAGCGCTACACCCACGTCTCGGCCGAGCGTCTGCGCAGCGTCTACGAGCAGGCCTTCCCCCGCGCTTGAGACGGCGAGCACGTCCATGCCACGGCACCGTGGTGGGCTGACCCCGGGTGAGTCCTGGCCCCCATGGACACCCCGAAGTCGTGCCCGACCCGAGGGTCGGCCAGTGGGGGAGCGCGGCTCAGGGCAGGCGGGCCAGACGGCGGGCGATCGCGATGTGCAGCGAGAAGCTGCGCTGCATCTGCTTAGTGCTGTGGAGGTTCATGACGACGTGGGCGCGCTGGCGCGGGTAGAAGAAGCTGTGTACCGCCCACAGGCCCAGGCCTCCCACCGGCTCGGGCAGGCCCCGCAGGACCAAGGGCAGGAACTCACCGAAGCGGATCGTGGCCAGGCCCGTCCCGTAGTGGATGCCCGGGCGCAGGCGGGAGCGGGGCCGGGTCAGGCGCGCCAGCAGAGCCCGGTCGAGCAGGTCTCCCTCATGCAGGGCCTCTTGGAACCGCACCATGTCCTCCAGGGTTGTCACTGCGCCGCCGTCAGCGGACCCGGCGGACAGCGCCCTGGCATGGCTGATCTCCGCACCCTTGACCCAGACCGGAGCGATCGTCAGATCTGCCAGCTCCTCATCGGTGGCCGTGGAGTGCGGCTGACCCGTGCTCGTCATGCCTGCCGGCTGAAACACCTGGGTGCGCAGCGCCTCGTGGGTGGACAGGCCGGTGACCTCCTGGAGCACACACTGAGCCAGGGCATAGCTGCCGTCCCCGTAGGCGAAGCGCTCACCGGGCCGGCCCTGGGGCGGCAGTCCCGCGCACTGCGCCAACACCTCGGCCAGGTCCCACCGGCGGTCGGGTTGGCGCACAAGGCGGTCCAGCGAGCACTCGGTGGCGTGCCCGCGCGGAGGCTGTAACGGGTCGGGTAGCCCTGAGCGGTGGCTGAGCAGGTGACTCAGGGTCAGGTCCCGGGACAGAATGACGCCGGGAGCGGCGGGTAGCGCGGACAGATCGATGCTCGGGGCGAGCTCGCCGATCGGCGCATTCAGGGACAGCAGTCCCTGCTGGGCCAGGCGCGCCGCCGCGACCGCCACGAAGGGTTTTCCCGCGCTCGCGGTATGGAAAGGTAGGTCGACCTCACCGAAGGAGAACCTCACCCCCGGGGCGATGATGAGCACCTGCGGGGCCGGCAGGTCTGGGCGTCGCTTTGCGGCCATCCTCTGCAGCCTGGGACGCAGGGAGGACTCGAGCCAATACTGAAGGGACTCGGAGGGCCTCATGTCTCCACCTCTCTCAACAAGATGCCTTGGAAGGGGATGTGTCCGAAAGCTCACCACTCTCCACGACCTCCCATCATCGGAAGGAATGTCGGCGAGATCAAGCGTCGATCACCGGTGCTACTGGACCGGCTTGAGGCGGATGACGGCCGGTTGCAGCAGGCGCAGCGGGTTGATGTACGTCTGAGGGCCGGTGCGAGCGCCCCAGTGCAGGGCGCAGACCCCGTCTGAGCGGTGCCCCGCCAGGAGGGTGCCGATGACCTGCCCCGCACCCACTGTGTCGCCGGCGCTGACGGTCGGTTCGACCGGCTCGTAGGTGGTGCGGATCCCGTCTGCGTGGTCGACGGAGACCACCGGACGCCCTGCCACCATGCCGGCGAAGGCCACCGTCCCCGCAGCGGCGCTGCGGATCTGAGTGCCCTCCGCAGCCGCAAGATCGACTCCCCGGTGCCCGCGGCCCCACACGACGGCGGGCGGGTCGAAGTCCTCCACCACGGTGGCCGGTGCGCCGGTCGGCCACCGGTAGCGCCCCCGCGGGCGCTGGGGACCCTGGGGCCGGTCCGTCCCCTCCTGACCGCTCGTCCCCGTCTCCTCATCGAGCAGGGAGACGAGGTTGACGCTCGTGAGGAACGAGGGCGAGGTCAGTGAGGAGGCGGCTTCGGCCGGCCCCGACGCAGTCCCCGTCAGGTCGGTGGGCGCCGGGTCCTGGAACTGCGGGGCCGGAACTGTGGTCGCGGCAGCGCCGGTGAATGTGCACATGCCGTGAGCCGCTGGGGCGCCGGGGAGTGCGGCGAGTGAGCTGCAGGCGGTCAGGGCTGCTGCCAGTACGGCGAGACGGCGGAACAGGAGGCGGGGAGGATGAGGAGTCGTGCGACGTGCTCGGGCTTTCCGGATTCGGCGGGGTCGCCGGGGATGTTCTGGGTGCATGCCCTCAGGGTGCGGGCCGATCGGCCTTGGGCGCTGGGGACGTCGTCGGCCCTGTGGAAAGCGCTCTCAGGAATCGGCCTGTGGTGACCGGGACTACTCCGAATACGGCTGATTCGGCCTCGGCGGCTGGTGCAGCCCTGTGGTAGCCTCACCCCCGCAGCATTCTGCGGATCGCTCCGGCGTCAGCGGGAGACGGGCCCGGAGTGCTGACTTCGCGTGCCTGCACCCGAGCATCTCGGGACGTCCCTCCGGGCGACACGGTCGCGGTCCCGGTCATCACGGTTCGCCACGGTGAACGGGTGGCCGTGCGTCGCAGGCACCAGGCCCCATCCGCGCCGGCTTCCAGCCGGTCACCGACTTCGGTGCGCGTTCGCAAGCGTGTGGAATCACGGGGAAGAACCCAGAAGAAAAACCCTGGGACGTCTCCGAGCGCCGCTCGGCCGTCCCCCGAATAATCGTGCGTCGAGCAACCTCTCGGCACACACGGAAGGACCGTCATGGCCGTCGTTACCATGCGCCAGCTCCTTGACAGCGGTGTCCACTTCGGGCACCAGACTCGTCGCTGGAACCCCAAGATGAAGCGCTTCATCCTCACCGAGCGCAACGGCATCTACATCATCGACCTCCAGCAGTCCATCGAGGGCATCAACACCGCTTACGACTTCGTCAAGGAGATCGTCGCTCGCGGCGGCAACATCCTGTTCGTCGGAACCAAGAAGCAGGCCCAGGCCGCCGTGGCCGAGCAGGCCCAGCGCGTCGGCATGCCCTACGTCAACCAGCGCTGGCTGGGCGGCATGCTCACCAACTTCTCCACCGTGCGCGCCCGCCTGGACCGCATGAAGGAGCTCGAGCAGATCGACTTCGATGACGTGGCCGGCTCCGGCCGCACCAAGAAGGAGCTGCTCATGATGCGCCGCGAGAAGGACAAGCTCCAGCGCACCCTGGGCGGTATCCGCGACATGAGCAAGCTCCCCGCGGCCGTGTGGGTCGTGGACACCAAGAAGGAGCACCTGGCCATCTCCGAGGCCCAGAAGCTCGGGATCCCGGTCATCGCCATCCTGGACACCAACTGCGACCCGGACGAGGCCACCTACGGCATCCCCGGCAACGACGACGCCATCCGCGCCGTCACCCTGCTCACCCGCGTCGTCGCCGACGCCACCGCAGAGGGCCTGCTGGCCCGCTCCGGCGGCCGCGTCCGCACCGGTGAGGAGGCCGAGGTCGCCCCTGCCGACGCCGAGCCGCTGCCCGAGTGGGAGGCCCAGCTCCTCGCCGGAGCCGAGGCCGACGCGCCGACCTCCGAGGCCGCTGAGACCGCCGAGGCCCCTGCCGCCGAGCAGGCCTGAGCTCGGGCGCATCGCCTCAGCTCTTCGTTCACGGCGCGGCATCCGCGCTGTGAACGCCTCTACTTGTCCTTTTTCACACGTCTATTAGTCACTGACTGACCAGGAGACATTCATGGCGAACTACACCACTGCTGACATCAAGGCGCTGCGCGAGAAGACCGGCGCCGGCATGCTCGACGTCAAGAAGGCCCTCGACGAGGCCAACGGCGACGCCGAGAAGGCCATTGAGATCATTCGCGTCAAGGGCCTCAAGGGCATCGCCAAGCGCGAGGGCCGCGCCGCCTCCGCCGGCCTCATTGCCGCCAAGGTCGTCGACTCCGGCAACGGCCAGGTCGGCGTCCTCGTCGAGATCAACGCCGAGACCGACTTCGTGGCCAAGAACCAGAAGTTCCTCGACTACGCCGAGCAGGTCCTCACCGCTGCCCTGGACTCGGGCGCCACCGACGCCGAGGCCCTGGCCGAGGTCGAGGTCGACGGCTCCACCGTCAAGGAGCTCACCGACGGCATGCAGGCCGTCATCGGCGAGAAGATCGTCGTGCGTCGTGTCGGCCGCCTCGAGGCCGACAAGATCGAGCTCTACCTGCACCGCACCAACCCCGACCTGCCCGCCCAGGTCGGCGTCCTGGTGGGTACCGACGCCAAGGCCGCCGAGGTGGCTCACGACGTCGCCATGCACATTGCCGCCTACTCCCCGGCCTACGCCACCCGCGACGACGTGCCGACCGAGGTCGTGGACAAGGAGCGCGCCATCGCCGAGGAGACCACCCGCGCCGAGGGCAAGCCCGAGAAGGCCATCCCCAAGATCGTCGAGGGTCGCCTCAGCGGCTTCTTCAAGGAGAACGTCCTGATCGACCAGGCCTTCGCCAAGGACCCCAAGACCACGGTCGGCAAGGTTGTCGAGGCCACCGGCGGCGAGCTGACCGGCTTCGTGCGCTTCCGCGTCGGCGCCTGATCCGCTCACCGTTCAAGTCGGCCCGCCAGTGAGTGGTGAGGCCGGCTCCACCGGTGATATCCGGAGATGTCCGGGGCGGGGGCACGAGCACCATGCTCGTGCCCCCGCCCCGTCTTGTCGTCCCTTCACTCATCGACATCCATCAACCTCTGCTCCCTGGGAGCATGTCCTCACGCATGTCTCAGCGTGGTCCTCATCCCATGGCGTGTCTGACCGCCAGGGTTGACGCTCATCGTGGCCCGGTGCCGCCGCGGACGGGGTAGGCTGTGCCAAACCTGCCCACCGAACCCAGGAGACATAGCGCAATGAGTCAGGAACCGGCTCGTGACGACCGCGTCGCCCACGGCACGCACCCCAGACGTGTTCTACTCAAGCTCTCCGGTGAGGTCTTCGGTGGCGGATCGATAGGTCTGGACCCCGACGTCGTCTCCGACGCCGCCCGTCAGATCGCCGACGCCGTGCGCGCCGGAGTCCAGGTCTCCGTCGTCGTCGGAGGCGGGAACTTCTTCCGAGGCGCCGAGCTCTCGTCGCGGGGCATGGACCGCGCCCGCGCCGACTACATGGGCATGCTGGGAACCGTCATGAACGCCCTGGCCCTTCAGGACTTCATCGAGAAGGCGGGGGTGCCCGCCCGCGTCCAGACAGCCATCGCCATGGGACAGGTCGCCGAGTCCTACATCCCCCTGCGCGCCATCCGTCACATGGAGAAGAACCGCGTCGTCGTCTTCGGCGCCGGTGCCGGCCTGCCCTACTTCTCCACAGACACCGTCTCGGCCCAGCGCGCCCTGGAGACCCACTGCGACGAGCTGCTCGTGGGCAAGAACGGTGTCGACGGCGTCTACACCGCCGACCCCCGCAAGAACCCCGAGGCCCGGCGCCTCGACCAGCTCACCTACGAACGCGCCCTGGCCGACGGCCTCCAGGTGGTGGACGCCTCCGCCTTCGCCCTGTGCCGCGACAACGATCTGACCATGCGCGTCTTTGGCATGGGGGAGCCCGGAAACATCACCCGCGCCCTGCTGGGTGAGAGAATCGGGACACTCGTCAGCTGCGACTGACTCGGCTGCGGGCTCCGACGGGCCGCTCACGGCCCCGTTCGAGATCCGTGA
This sequence comes from Actinomyces stomatis, assembly GCF_031292835.1. Lineage (NCBI taxonomy): Bacteria > Bacillati > Actinomycetota > Actinomycetes > Actinomycetales > Actinomycetaceae > Actinomyces > Actinomyces stomatis. The sequence goes on along the minus strand of NZ_JASPEP010000012.1, from coordinate 21,395 downwards.
CCGCCTACGGCCCAGACGGCCAGCACACCCTCTCACTCAACCCGCAGCCATCCCCGCGGTGGCCGATCACTACCTGACGAACCCACGACCGCCCAGCAAAGGAAGCACCATGATCGACGACGTCATGCTCGAGGCCGAGGACAAGATGGACAAGGCCCTTCAGGCCGCCAAGAGCGAGCTGGCCACCATCCGCACCGGCCGCGCCAACCCCTCGATGTTCAACGGGATCGTCGTGGACTACTACGGCGCACCCACCCCGCTCCAGCAGCTCGCCTCCCTGACGATCCCCGAGGCCCGCACCGTCCTGGTCAGCCCCTTCGACCGCTCCGCCATGAAGGACATCGTCACCGCCATCCGCGAGTCCGACCTCGGCGTCAACCCCACCGATGACGGCACCGTCATCCGCGTCACCCTGCCGGCGCTGACCGAGGAGCGCCGCAAGGACTACGTCAAGCTCGCCCGCTCCCGCGCCGAGGACTCCCGCGTCCAGGTGCGCGGTATCCGCGGCAAGGCCAAGAAGGAGCTCGAGGCCATCAAGAAGGACGGCGAGGCCGGCGAGGACGACGTCAAGCGCGCCGAGCACGAGCTCGACGGTCTCACCAAGCGTTTCGTCGAGCAGATCGATGCCGCACTGAGCGCCAAGGAGAGCGAGCTCCTCGAGGTCTGACCCGCCTCGTCCCGGGATCGGCCGCGCCTCCACCCGGCCTCCCGACTCTGTCCCGTCAACCCCTGTGAGCCCCGTGTCGACTCTGCTGAACCCGCGCCCCACGCGCAACCACGACCCCCTGCCCGCCACCGGGCGGGCAGGACGCAACCTGCCCGCCGCCATCGGGGTGGCGGTCGCGCTCATCGCCGTGGTCCTGGGGTCCCTGGCCTTCTACAAGGTCATCTTCGTGGGCGTCGTCGTTCTGGCCGTCTGCGGGGCACTGTGGGAGCTGGCGGCTGCCTTCGCCCGCAAGCGCATCCGCCTGCCCCTGGCGCCGCTGTGGCTGGGGACCCTGGGAATCTCCGTGTGCGCCTGGGAGGTGGGAGCGGAGGCGGCCTTCGGGGCCTATGTCGCCACTGTCGGGGCCTGCGTCCTGTGGAGCTTCATGGACCAGGCCGAGGCGGAGGTCGGTACCGTCCTGGAGCAGGCCGGTCATGACATCCCTCGCACGGAGGCCCATGACGAGGTCCGCCGCTCGCGCTCCAGTGCCGCGGCCGCCTCGGTCTTCGCCGCCACCTACCTGCCCTTCCTGGCCGGCTTCGCCGTCCTGCTCCTGGTGCAGGATCACGGAGTGGGAAAAGTCATGATGCTCATCGCCCTGGCGGCCGCCAACGACACCGGCGGGTGGATGGCCGGCATCACCTTCGGCCGTCACCCCCTGGCGCCCTCGGTCTCGCCCAAGAAGTCCTGGGAGGGGCTCATGGGCTCCCTGCTGGCGGCGGTGGCGACCGGGGCCGGCTGCGTCTGGGCCATCGACGGCCCCTGGTGGGCAGGAGCCGCACTGGGGGCCTGCACCGTGGTCGTCTCCACCCTGGGCGACCTGGGGGAGTCCCTGCTCAAGCGCGACCTGGGACTCAAGGACATGGGCACGCTCCTGCCCGGACACGGCGGAATCATGGATCGGCTCGACTCGATCCTCGTGGCCGCTCCACTTGTCTACGCCTTCACCCTCCTGGTGAAATAGGGACGGCATGCCGCACCCACCCCTATCGACCAGCCCGGCCCTCCCCAGCCCCGGGACACGAGGAGCACGAGCGTGAGTCCATCGCGAGTACAGCAGCGCCCCCGGCGCCCGCAGCCCGTCAGCATCACTGGGCGTCCGCGTGACGGCCAGGTCCAGGTCATGCCGACCGACCAGCCCCCGGAGGGCGCCACCAGCCCGGACGCCAAGCCGCGCCTGTCCTTCGCAGTACCGGCGGCGCGCGGCAAGGCACCTCGTCACCTGGCCGACCTCGATCTGGCCGGCCGCAAGGCCGCCTGCAAGGACTCGGGCCTGCCCTCCTTCCGGGCGGACCAGCTCTCGCGTCATTACTTCACGCACTTCACCCGTGACAGCGCGGATATGACCGACCTGCCCGCCGCCCAGCGCGAGCAGCTGTGCGCCGACCTGCTGCCCGAGCTCATCACCCCGGTGCGCGCCCTGCGCGCCGACGGCGGGCGTACCATCAAGCACCTGTGGGAGCTGCACGACGGCGTCCGCGTCGAGAGCGTCCTCATGCGCTATAAGGACCGCACCACCCTGTGCGTCTCCTCCCAGGCCGGTTGCGGCATGGCCTGCCCCTTCTGTGCCACCGGTCAGATGGGGCTGACCCGCAACCTGTCCACCGGGGAGATCGTGGAGCAGGTGCGCCACGCCGCCCAGGCCTCGGCCGCCGGGGAACTGACCGGGGGACCTGCCCGACTCTCCAACGTGGTCTTCATGGGCATGGGTGAGCCGATGGTCAACTACAAGAACGTCGTCGGCGCCCTCCACCGGCTCATCGACCCGGCCCCGGAGGGCTTCGGCCTGTCGGCCCGCGGTATCACCGTCTCCACCGTGGGGCTCGTTCCCCTCATCCGCCGGCTCGCCGGTGAGGGGCTGCCGGTGACCCTGGCCGTCTCCCTGCACGCCCCCGACGACGAGCTGCGCGACGAGCTCATCCCCGTCAACTCCAAGTGGAAGGTCGGTGAGCTGCTCGACGCCGCCCACGACTACTTCCTGGCCACCGGCCGGCGCGTGTCCATCGAGTACGCACTTATCAAGGACATGAACGACCACGCCTGGCGAGCCCAGCTGCTCGCTGACGAGCTCAACCGCAGGGACACCGGATGGGCCCATGTCAACCCCATCCCGCTCAACCCCACCCCGGGATCCATCTGGACCTGCTCGGAGGTTGCGGTTCAGGATATGTTCGTTGACACGCTCCGGCGTGCCGGAATTACCACGACAGTGCGAGACACTCGAGGCAGCGACATCGACGGTGCCTGCGGTCAGCTCGCGACCGAGGTACTTAACCAGGAGAGGGCCAAGACGACATGAGCGACATGTTCCCCAAGTCAGCGCTCCTGCGACCGGGCTACCGCCCCGAGCAGGTGGACCGCTACTTCGAGACGGCTCACGAGATCTACGACGCCGGTGAGCTCGACGAGATGGACTCCGAGGGTGTGCGCACCGTCGCCTTCGACGTCGTTCTGCGCGGTTACCAGCCCCAGGCCGTGGACGCGGCTCTCGACCGGCTCGAGGCCGCGTTCCTCCAGCGCCGGCGCGCGGCCTTCGTGGCCAAGAAGGGCCGCCAGGCCTGGATGGACCAGGTCACCCAGCTCGCCACCACCCTCTACCCGCGTCTCCTGCGTCCGGCCGGCGAGCGCTTCGCCCCGGCCTCCGGACAGGGGTATGACAAGACTGACGTCGACGCCCTCATGGACCGCATCGCCGGCTACTTCGACTCCGACACCACCCTGACCTCCAGCGAGGTGCGCGGAGCGGTCTTTCGTCGGGCCCGGGGGAACAAGGCCTACGGGGAGCCCAGCGTCGACCGCTACCTGGCGCGCGTCGTCGAGGTCCTCCTGTCCGTCGAGTGAGTCGAGCCCGTCGAGCACGTCCTGAGGAAACCCACCACCCCATGACCAGCCATGCACCACCGCCCTCCTATATCCCACAGCGACTGGTCCTCCTGGGATCCACCGGGTCGATCGGCACCCAGACCCTCGAGGTCCTCACCCGCCTGGGGGCGGCCGCTCCGCAGGTGGTCGCCCTGGCCGCAGGTGGATCACGCCTGGACCTCCTGGCCCACCAGGCCATCACCTGGGAGGTCCCCGTCCTGGCCGTCACCGGTGGGGGAGAGGATCTCGGCGGCCGCCTGCGCCAGGCCCTGACGGCCGCAGCCGCCCAGGCCGGTCGCCCCGACCCGGTCACCACCATCCTCACCGGCCCCGATGCCGCTACCACGGCGGTCGAGGCCGCCGGACTGGGAACCCACGACACGGTCGTCAACGGCATCACCGGCTCCGTGGGCCTGCTGCCCACGCTGGCCGCCCTGAGCAGCGGAGCCCGCCTGGCACTGGCCAACAAGGAGTCCCTCGTCGTCGGGGGCGCCCTGGTCCGCCAGGCGCTCACCCGACCCGGCCAGATCGTTCCCGTGGACTCCGAGCACTCCGCCATCGCCCAGGCCCTGGCCAGCGGCCGCCATGAGAAGGGACTGACCAGTCCCGTCGTCAGCGGGCGCAGCGAGGTGAGACGGCTGGTCCTCACCGCCTCCGGTGGCCCCTTCCGCAGGCGCAGCCGCACCGAGCTCACCGGGATCAGTGCCGCCGCCGCCCTCAAGCACCCCACCTGGGACATGGGGCCGGTGGTGACCATCAACTCCTCGACCCTCATCAACAAAGGACTCGAGCTCATCGAGGCCCACCTCCTGTTCGATGTGGCACCCGAGCAGATCGACGTCGTCGTCCACCCCCAGTCCGTCGTCCACTCCATGGTGGAGTTCACCGACGGCGCCACCATCGCCCAAGCCTCACCGCCCGACATGCGCCTACCCATCGCCCTGGGGCTGACCTGGCCCGAGCGTCCCAACCTGTCGGGCATGGTGACTCCCAACGACTGGCGCGAACCAGTCAGCTGGACCTTCGAGCCACTGGACGACGCCGCCTTCCCGGCCGTCGACCTGGCCCGCAGCGCCGTGGCGGCCTCGGACACCCACCCGGCCGTGCTCAACGCGGCCAACGAGCAGGCCGTCGCAGCATTCCTCGCCGGCGGCCTGGAGTGGCTGGACATCGTTGAGATCGACGCGCTCGTCGTCGGCGAGCACGAGGGCCTGACCTCCCCGAGCCTCGACGACCTCCTGGCCGTGGAGACCTGGGCGCGCGCCCGCGCCGACGAGCTCATCGCGGTACGAAACGGAGGAGCAGACTCGTGAGCACCACCCTGGCCTACATCCTGGGCATCGTCATCCTCATCATCGGGATCGGTGTCTCGGTGGCCCTTCACGAGCTCGGGCACATGATCCCCGCCAAGAGGTTCGGTGTGAAGGTCCCCGAGTACTTCGTCGGCTTCGGCCCGAGGATCTGGTCGTTCAAGCGCGGAGAGACCGAGTACGGCGTCAAGGCCATCTGGCTGGGCGGCTACGTCAAGCTCGTCGGCATGCTGCCGCCCGCCAAGCCCGGCAGGCCGGACCGCAAGCGCAAGGACGGAAGCCTGGGCATGGTGGGTGAGGCGCGAGCCGAGGCCCTGGAGGAGATCCAGCCCGGAGAGGAGCACCGGGCCTTCTACCACCTCAGCGTCCCCAAGAAGCTCATCGTCATGGCCGGGGGAATCCTCACCAACCTGGCCCTGGGGATCGTGCTGCTGGCCGTGGCCATCGGCGCGGTCGGTATCCCCGGACGCACGACGACGCTGTCGACCGTGGCGCCCTGCGTCTCGTCCAACATCGACGCGGACGCCCCCTGCCAGGACTCCGACCCCGTCGGACCCGCCAGCGCTGCCGGCATCAAAGTCGGCGACAGGATCGTCTCCTGGGGCGGGGTGAAGGTCTCCTCCTGGGAAGAGCTTCAGGCCCGGATCGCCGCCACAGGCACCCGCCCCACCCAGGTCGTCATCGAGCGCGACGGAGCCGAGCGCACAGTGAGCGTCACCGCCGTCGAAGTCCAACGCACCGTTCGCGACGCGCAGGGGGCCCCGGTCAAGGACGCCTCCGGGGCCGTGCGCACCCAGGCCCGCCCCTATGTCGGCATCTCCCCGTCGCTGGGAACCATTCCCCTGAGCCCCGCCAAGATCCCGGGCCTCATCGGACAGGCCATCGGAGGGACGGTCAAGGCCATCGCCACCCTGCCGGTCGGCCTCTATCACGCCGTCCAGGCGGCGCTGGGCATTGAGCAGCGCAGTGCCGACAGCGGCGTTGTGGGACTGGTGGGCATGGGGCGCATGGCCGGAAATGCCACCAGCGGCGGTGCTGCCGGAGGTGGAGAGGTCCCCCTGTCGATGCGGGTGAGCACCATGCTCATGCTGCTGGGCAGCCTCAACCTGGCGCTGTTCGCCTTCAACCTGGTGCCGCTGCTGCCGCTGGACGGCGGGCACGTGGCCGGGGCCTGCTGGGAGGGCATCCGGCGCTCGATCGCCAAGGCGCAGGGCAAGCCCGATCCGGGACCGGTGGACACGGCCAGGATGCTGCCCATCGGTCAGGTCGTCTTCGGCCTGCTCATTGTTATGGCCCTGGTCCTGGTCTGGGTGGATATCGCTGCGCCGCTGTGAGACCCGCAGGGCCGGCGAGGGCGTGAGCAAATCGGTACCGGCGGGAGCGATGCCACACACCTGAGGTGTGGGGGCGGGCAGGGCGGGTGACATACTGGTCGGGTGACTGAAGCGATCGCTCTTGGCATCCCCACCATGCGTGCCCAGGCCCCGGTCCTGGCGCCGCGCCGACCAACTCGCAAGATCAAGGTCGGCAGCCTCAACGTCGGTGGAGACGCGCCCATCACAGTGCAGTCCATGACCACTACCAAGACGCATGACATCGGTGCCACGCTCCAGCAGATCGCCGAGCTGACGGCCGCGGGCTGCGACATCGTGCGCGTGGCCTGCCCCACCGACAAGGACGCCGAGGCGCTGCCGATCATCGCCAAGCAGTCGCGCATCCCCGTCATCGCGGACATCCACTTCAACCCCAAGTACGTCTTCGCCGCCATCGATGCGGGCTGCGGCGCCGTGCGCGTCAATCCCGGCAACATCCGCAAGTTCGACGACCAGGTCGCCGACATCTGCAAGGCCGCCTCCGACGCCGGTGTCTCCCTACGCATCGGCGTCAACGCCGGAAGCCTCGACAAGCGCCTGCTTAAGAAGTACGGCAAGGCCACCCCCGAGGCGCTCGTGGAGTCCGCCACCTGGGAGGCCGGACTGTTCGAGGAGAACGACTTCCACGACTTCAAGATCTCCGTCAAGCACCACGACGTCGTCACCATGGTGCAGGCCTACCGGCTCCTGTCCGAGGCCGGTCAGTGGCCCCTGCACCTGGGCGTGACCGAGGCCGGTCCCGCCTTCCAGGGCACGATCAAGTCCTGCGCCGCCTTCGGCACCCTGCTCGCAGAGGGCATCGGCGACACCATCCGCGTCTCCCTGTCGGCGCCTCCGGTTGAGGAGGTCAAGGTGGGCACCAAGCTCTTAGAGTTCATGGGTCTGCGTCAGCGCCAGCTCGAGATCGTCTCCTGTCCCTCCTGCGGTCGGGCTCAGGTGGATGTGTGGACCCTTGCCGAGGAGGTGGAGGCGGGACTCAAGAAGGTCACCGCGCCGTTGCGCGTGGCCGTCATGGGCTGTGTCGTCAACGGCCCCGGCGAGGCCCGTGAGGCAGACCTGGGCTGCGCCTCGGGCAACGGCAAGGGGCAGATCTTCGTGCGTGGCCAGGTGGTTGAGACCGTCCCCGAGGACCAGGTCGTTGAGACCCTCCTCAAGCACGCCGAGGTCATGGCCGCTGAGATGGCCGAGGAGCTCGGTGAGGATGCACTGGCCGGCACCGCTCCCATGGTCTCCGCCGCCGGTTGAGGACCGGTGAGGGCGGGAAGCGCAGAGCTCCCGCCCGGGCCTGACGGACATGGGCTTCCTACGGCACCGTGATCACGAACGCGATCAGCGTCGCGCCGATCGCCTGACACCGGTCCCCGCCGACCGGGTCTCGGGCGTCATGTCGCTGTGCGCACTCGATCCGGTCAGCGCCGTGAGCCTGGTCCAGCAGATGCAGCGCTGGTCTCGTTGGGGGCGCGGCGACGTCGTCGCTCTGGGAGGACTGGCCCGTCCTGTCGCCGCGGCCTGGTCGGTGGGTTCTCTCATGCTCTTCGGCCTGGCCGGACGCCCAGAGCACGGTCTGCGAGCCGCGGATGCCGGTGAGATCTGGGCGCTGGCCGAGCACGCCCGCCCTCGCCTCTCCAGGCGCGGCTCCGTGTCGGGACCGGCTCGAGACGTCGCCGCGATCTGGGGCGGGCTCAGCGAGCAGGGAGCGCGTGCTCGCCATGAGCGCTGGAGGCAGCCGGTCCTGACCGCGCCCCGGGTGGGCGGGGGACTGGGGAGTGCGCACCTGCGTCGTCGTCCGTCCCTGGCCTGGGTGGGGAGGTCGGTCCGTCTCGCCCGTCCTGATGAGGACGGACTGGTGCTGCCCGCCTCGGTGGACATGTTCAGCGGGGAGCTCGGCTACGACCCCACCGTGGACGGTCCCGGTTACGGCCGCCACGTCAGCTGGCTCATCGAGCAGGGACGCAGCTACATCGTGCTCGATGACGGTGCCGGTCACCCGGTTCAACCCGGCTCGCCTCGGGCCGTGGCCTTCAAGGCCGATGTCGGGGCCCTGTGGCGCTCCCCGGCCGGCTGTGTCGCCCAGCTGACCGGGGTGTGGACGCGCCCCGACCTGCGTGGGCGAGGAGTCGGGGCGGCGGCTCTGGCCAGCGTCGTGGACGCCGTACGTCGCGATCATGTCGGGGCCGACGGCGTTGTCAGCCTCTACGTCAACGACTACAACGCCCCCGCCCTGGCGCTCTACCGGTCTCTGGGGTTCGTGCAGGTGGGTCTGTTCGCCACCGTGCTCCTGTGAATGTTCCCGGTGGGACCGCAAGGACGATGCTGTTTTGTTACACAGCGCCTGCAAAGTCATGGTGAACAACATATGGAGCGTCTTGGGCGGCTCGCCTACGATCACCAATCGTGCGCAGTACGGATGACGTCGACTCCGAGACCACGGAGCGTCAGAACAATATCGAGGTATGGAATGACCTCGTATCACCCAGAGACTTGATTGTCTGTCTCCTGATATCGGTGATATGCGTCGTCGCGGCGGTGCTGTTCTCCGTTTATCTCGGAGGCAAGCCGCTCTTCTGGGGGCTGGGGGCCTCCACCATCGGTTTTATCGCCTGCTGCCTCCTTGTGACTCCTAAACGTGAGGTCACCATTGTCGATGAGCTGAACGTCGGGGCGAGTGAAGGGGGAGACCGGTGACTGTGAGCCTTCTCCTCATGATGGTGGTCGCCATCCTGGCTGCTGTGGTCCTCTACACCTTCATCGGTTTCATCCCCGGGACCGATGAGACCGGGGTGCTGGCCCCCGTCACTCTGGCGATCATCCTGGCTGGGGCACCACCGCACGTGGTGCTTGCCTTCTTCATCTCCGCCGTGGTCACGCTCAACCTCATGAACGGGATCCCGACGGCGCTGGTGGGACTGCCCGGCGGAGTCATGTCCGCTCCGCTCATGGATCACGCCATGGTGCTGCGCAACAAGGGCCTGGCCTCAGACACGATCCGGAAGATGGCGGTGGGGTCGGCCATTGGAACCCTTATCTCCATTCCCCTGAGCTTCCTCCTTGCCGGTCTGCTGCTGCCCATGGCCGACTGGATCAAGTCCAACTCCGATATCGTCCTGGCTGCCGGAGCCGTGATTCTGGCCCTGCTCGGAAAGAACCGAATTCTCTCCCTGGTATCGATTCTTCCCATGGCACTTCTGTTCCAGGCGCTTCCGGCGCTCTACCGAGGGGCGGGGATTATCCCTGAGAAGGCCAGTGTCAATACCTCCTTCTTCCTCGGGATCACCGTGGGGCCTATGCTCCTGACCCTCCTGGAGCTGCTCAATGCCAAGCGTCGGGAGGCACTGCCGCACGGCAATCGCACCAAGGCCGAGCTGCTGCGATCCGGTTTCGAGCGACAGGCGTTGTGGCCGGGGCGGCTCATCACGAGGTCCGAGGGCTGGTGGAGTGCCGCCATGGCCGCCGTCTCCACCCCGCTGTTCATTCTCAGCCCGGTGGGCCTGACCTTCCTGCTGGGCGAGGCCTCCGTGGCCCGCCAGAAGGAGGACCGGGTGCCCCGCGCGCAACGTGCAGTGACCGTCATGAGCGCCCTGACCCACTCGACCTACCTGGCCGGCGTCATCATTCCGCTGGTGGCGCTCGGGGTCCCGATCTCCGGTGTGTCCGTCGGCCCCGCCGGTCCGCTGTTCAATGCGGGCTCGGTCTACACCAAGCAGCACAACCTGCACCACCTGCTGGACCTGCCCGGATTCATCATCACCGTGACCATCGGGGCTCTTGCCGCGGTTGCGATCACGTACGTCATCGCCGTGCGCTGGTCCTCGCAGATCACCTACTTCGTCATGCGTCGCATTCCCCACGAGGCGGTGCTGGCGCTGTTCGTCGCCTTCGTCCTCCTGCTGGCCTACATCGACGCCGACCAGAAGGCAGGCCTGGCCAATGTCTTCGGGGTCCTGCTTGTGGGAATCGCGTGCGGGTCGCTCAACCGACTGGGGGTCTCCTACGGCGTCCAGTTCATGTCCCTTTACGCGGCTCCCGGCATCGTCAAGGCCCTGGCCGCTCTGGCCTGATCTCCTTCTCGCGGGATGCGGCGGAGGTTGGGGACCGGCCTCCGCCGCACGTCTGTTGCGATCGGCCACGCGAGACTCCGATGTTGAGTCCTGATACCAGCACTCTATGAGTCAGTCGGAGTAAAAGGCAGAGGGGACGATCCCCCTTGACGGAAGCACCTGGTGACGGTTAGGTATCGCTGCGGTGCGCCAGACGGGTCAGATCGACGCCGAGCAGACGGGCCCGCTCAGCGGTGCTCCCGGTGACGAGAACATCGGTGCGACGCAGCTGAGAGACATCGGCCGCTCCCAGCAGGGTCATGAGCGTGCGCACGTGCTCGCTCCAGGTGCGCAGCTCTTGGCGCAGGGCCTCGGGGCCCGCCTTGATCAGGGTGCGCAGGACGTGCCCGGAGGCGCCGACGGCGCAGGCGCCCAGGGCCAGCGACCGGACGACGTCGAGCGGGTTGCGCACGCCGCCGGAGGCCAGTACCGGCAGGCTGACCGGCTCCGATCCGCTCAGCGACTCCAGCAGGCACAGCGCCGTCGACTGGCCCCAGCCGACCAGGTAGGACAGGTCGCGCTGCGGTCGGCGCTCGTTCTCAATGGCGATGAAGTCCGTGCCTCCGGCCCCAGCCACGTCGACGGCCGCGATGCCGGTGCGCGCCAGGGCCTCGATCGTCCGGCGTGAGAGCCCGAAGCCCACTTCCTTGACCACCACCGGGACGGGCACGGCCGCAACGATGCCGGCGATCGCCTCGCTCCAGCCGGTGAAGTCGCGGTCGCCCTCGGGCATGACCAGCTCCTGGGCCGCGTTGAGGTGGATCTGCAGGGCGTTGGCCTCCAACATCTCCACGGCCTGCAGTGCCTCCTGAGGGCTGACGGTCGGTCCGACATTGGCCAGGACGAAGGCGCCCGGGGCCCGGTGTCGGATGACGTGGAAGCCGTCCGCCCGCTCGGGGTCACGCAGGGCCACGTGCTGGGAACCGCAGGCGATCGCGACTCCCGCCTCAGCGGCCGCCTCGGCCAGACCGGCATTGATAGCCGCTGTTGCCTGCGTTCCGCCGGTCATGGCGTTGATATAGAACGGGACCTCCCAGCGGCAGCCCAGGACGGTGGTGCCGATATCGACCTGCTCGGCGCTGACCCCCGGCAGGCTGTGATGGATGAAGGAGACGTCGTCGAAGGCGCCGGCGCGGTCCTGACCGTGCAGACGCATCGCCAGCTCCAGGTGCTCGTCCTTACGGGAGGCCCGTTGCGAGGTGAGGGGCTCGTGGCTCATGGGGTGACCTTAACGGAGGAGGCGGTCGAGGAATCAGCACGTGCCTCAGCGGGGTCGGCTGCGCAGGCAGCGGATGAGTCCTGGCTGTAGACCGACAGGTCCAGAGGGCGTATCCCGGCCGTCTCCCACGCGGCTCGCAGTGCAACCAGGTCCGTGGCCGGTGGGCACAGGGCGATTCCGCAGTCCCCGCCCCCAGCGCCAGAGCTCTTGGCCGTGGCACCGTGGTCGAGCGCGATCTCGACCAGTCTCACCAGCTCAGCGGTCTCGATGGTCCGGCCGCCGATCCGGCTGAGCCCGGCCAGAAGAGCCCTGTTGCGCGCGATCTGGCGCATGATCCGGGCGGCGTCATCATCCTCGATCGCGGTGATGAGACGAGCCAGGCAGTCCTGGCTGTCGCGCAGGAAGACGGCGTAGTCATCGGCCCCGTGGGATCGGGTCTGGACGTCGGCGACCAGGGCCGGGGTGGAGGCAGGCGCGCCGGTCCAACCCACCTGAAGCCGCAATGAGGGAGACGGCAGGCGGCGGACGCTCAGACCTGGCCAGTCCGCCTCCACGAGATCGCTCATGCCACCGGCCCCGGCTCGCTGCCGGGCCCGGCGCAGCCACGAGCGGTCGGGGGAGGTGTAGGCCACCCACCCGGTCATGGCGCTCGCGGCGATGTCTCCTCCTGAGCCGATCGGCTGGACCGTGTCACTGGCCAGCATCGCCAGCTTGTAGACGGTCAGGTCGTCGGCGGCCAGGCCGTAGAAGGCGGCGACGGCGCGCACCGTCGCCACCGTCACCGCCGATGATGAGCCCAGTCCCAGCTTGCGCCCGTCGTCCTCCTCCAGCTCGCTGGAGACGCTCAGGTCGAAGGAGCCTGGCCGGCCGCCGCCCTGGGTCACCAGCGCCTCAACGACTCGGATCGCCGAGATGATGTAGTCGTCCTCTCCTCCGACTGCCTCGGCCTGGCCGTCCTGCGGTCGGCGGCGCCAGGGCCTGGAGCCGGTGGCGTAGAGCCGCGAGCTGATCGTGCCCGCGTGCCCGCCGGCGGGGGAGCAGGGCGTGATGCGCACGGTGATGAATCGGTCGACGGCGACCAGGACCGCTCGGTGGCCGGGCTCGACGACGGCGTACTCTCCGGCGATGTAGAGCTTACCCGGCGCCCTGGAGACGACATCGCCGCCGTGAGAGGTCAGGGGCATGGGCCCTCCTCGATACGCACCCCGCCGCCGGGACGCCTCACCGAGACGGTGGTGCCGCTCAGACGGTCCCGCAGCGCGGCGGCGACCTCCTCGGCGCGGGCGCCCTCGGTGAGGACCTTGACGTTGGGGCCGGCATCGATCGTTGCCCAGACGGGCAGCCCCTCCTCGCGCATGGCGCGGATCGCTTGCAGTGCCGCCACGGTCTGCGGCAGCCAGTAGATGATGCCCGGGCGGGCCGCGATCATCGTGGCGTGCATGCCCAGGGCGTTGCCCTCGACGATCTCCCCGAGCCGCGCCAGGTCGCCCACCCGGACCGCCTCCAGCGCCACCTGAAGGTCCCTCCCGCTGGCCTCGACCCAGGCGGGGAAGAGAGGGGAGGACGACATGGTGGCCCGCATGGCCCGGGTCGAGCTGATGGGCTTGTAACGCTGCGAGAGCACGACGACGACCATTGCCAGGTCCATCTCGCAGGCGACCGGCTCGGCGTAGGAGGAGGCGTCGTCGTGGCCCGCGTTCCACAGGACCAGCCCACCGAAGACGGAGCGGGTCGCCGAGCCCGAGCCGCGTCGGGCCAGTCTGGAGAGCTCCCGGCCGTCGAGATCCATGCCGGCGGCCCGGGAGGCCGCCGCCGCAAGCGCCGCGAAGCCCGCCGCCGAGCTCGCCAGGCCGGCCGCCAGCGGGACCGAGGCCCGGGAGGTGACGGTTGCCGGGGCGGTGACGCCTGAGCGGGCGCGCACCAGGTCGAGGAACCGGGTCACTCGCCCCAGCTCCACGGCGCTGGGGGAGGCCCCGTTGATCGTCACCGAGTCTGCGGCGCCGTCCCCGCCGTCGAAGGAGACCGTCGTCGTCGTCCGGGTGCCGCCGAGGGTGAGGGACAGGCTCGAGGTGGCGGGGATCGCCTGTGCCTCATCGACCTTGCCCCAGTACTTGATGAGCGCGATGTTGGTGTTCGCGCTGGCCGTCGCGGTCGCGATGGCGGACGGGGAGGAGCCGGCAGCGGCTCCGGGGGGTACGGCGGTCACTCGTCCACCTCGCTGATGCGCATCCGGTAGTTCCAAGTCGCCGGCGCCCCCGCCCGTTCCAGAGCGGCGCGCACCCGGCGCGCGGCCGGCTCGCCGGTCACCAGGGCGATGACGCAGCCGCCGAGCCCCCCGCCGGTGAGTTTGGCGCCCAGTGCCCCGGCGGCGCGGGCGGCCTCGGTGAGGTCATCGAGGATCGGCAGGCTCAGGCAGAGCTCGGTCAGCACCGCGTGCGCCTCGTCCAAGGCGACCCCGAGCGCCTGGGCGTCGGCCTGGTCCAGGGCCATGATCGCGTTCTGGGTGAGTGCCCCCAGGCGGTTGATGCGCGGACCGATGTTGTCCGGATCGTTCTCGTAGCGCCGGCGCAGGCCGCCAACGGCCTCTCGGGTGGAACCGTGGATCCCGGAGTCGGCGATGACGAGGGAGGCGTTCTCAATGCGCTGGCTCAGGGGCCGCATCTGCCCTCCCTGGAACCGGATGGGGCACGGGGAGCAGGTGGCGGCGGCGTCGAGCCCCGACGGCTTGCCGTGAGCGATCTGCTCGGCCATCTGCGTCAGGGCGAACAGCTCGTCCGCGGCGGCCTCGCGCCCGCAGGCGTCCAGAACCGCACGGATGATCGCACCGGCCGCCGCGGCCGACGAACCGAGCCCGCGCTCATGGGGGAAGTCGCTGACGGTGGTGATCTCAAGGGCCTGGTCCAGGCACCCGGAGAACTCCCGGGCCACCTCGAAGGCTCGCGCCACGCTGGCGAACCGGGGGCCGGCCTGCGTCAGGGGGCCCGAGTAGCCCAGGCTGGTCAGCGTGGAGGGGCCCGAGGTCGGTCTCGCAGTGGCTCGCATCCGCAGGTCCTGCAGTGGTACGGCGACGGCGGGGTGGCCGTAGACCACGGAGTGCTCACCCAGAAGAATGGCCTTCGCCCACGTCTGGCCGTGTCCCTCGCGCATGGAGGAGTGCCTGTCCATATGCTTCCTTGCCTGTGGTCCGCGAGCAGGGGGACGTGACGCGGGCCGAATTCAGGGATAAGAGGGTCGACGAACCCTCCGATGGGATGGAGCGTATCGGGCCCTTCTCGAGGGCCGCAAGTCGTCCCTGACCAGCGTCAAGGCCTCCGGTTCGCCCTGTGCGTCGTCGTTGGTCAGCCGGTCCCGAATCGCGTGATCTCGTACGGTCGGGCGGGCTCCGTTGGGGCCGTGGCGTCAGACCCCGTAGGATCACCCCGTGCTGCACAGACTCTCCACCTCCTTCATCCGAACTCTGCGCGAGGACCCGGCCGACGCCGAGGTCGCCAGCCACCGCCTGCTCGTGCGCGCCTGCTACGTCCGCCGCGCCGCCCCCGGGGTGTACACCTGGTTGCCGCTGGGCCTGCGAACGCTGCGCAAGATCGAGGACATTGTGCGCCAGGAGATGGATGCCATGGGCGGCCAGGAGGTCCACTTCCCGGCTCTCCTGCCGGCCGAGCCCTACCAGGCCACCGGACGCTGGAACGACTACGGCCCCACCCTGTTCAAGCTCCGCGACCGCAAGGATGGGGACTACCTGCTGGCACCCACCCACGAGGAGATGTTCACCCTCGCGGTCAAGGACCTCTACTCCTCCTACAAGGACCTGCCGGCCATCGTCTACCAGATCCAGACCAAGTACCGCGACGAGGCCCGCCCCCGCGCCGGCATCATCCGCGGACGCGAGTTCGTCATGAAGGACTCCTACTCCTTCGACATCGACGACGCCGGGCTGGCCGCCGCCTACCAGGCCCACCGTGACACCTACGAGCGGATCTTCGCCCGCCTGGGCCTGGACTACGTCATCGTCAACGCCATGGCCGGCGCCATGGGCGGGTCCCACTCCGAGGAGTTCCTGTACCCCTGCGAGATCGGCGAGGACACCTTTGTGCGCTCCTCAAGCGGCTACGCGGCCAACGCCGAGGCCGTCACCACCGTGGTCCCCGATCCCGTGGACGCCTCCGGCATCGGCCCGGCGCGCGTCGTCGACACCCCCGACACCCCGACCATCGACTCCCTGGTCGACCTGTGCAACGAGGCCTACCCGCGGTCGGACGGGCGGGCCTGGACGGCCGCCGACACGCTCAAGAACGTCGTCGTCACCCTCATCCACCCAGATGGTGAGCGTGAGCTGCTGGTCGTCGGCGTGCCCGGCGACCGCGACGTCGACATGAAGCGTCTGGAGGCCGCCGTCGCCCCCGCCGAGGTCGAGATGGCCGGAGACACCGACTTCGAGACCCACCCCGAGCTCGTGCGCGGCTACATCGGTCCCACCGCCATCGGCCCGAACTCCCCGCTGCGCCGCGTGGAGAGGCTCGACGACGGAACCGAGGTCCTCACCGGCTCCGTGCGCTACCTCGTCGACCCCCGGATCGTGGAGGGGACCAGCTGGGTCACCGGCGCCAACACCGACAAGAAGCACGTCCTCGACCTGGTCATGGGCCGTGACTTCACCGCCGACGGCACTATCGAGGCCGCCGAGGTCCGCGAGGGCGACCCCGCCCCCGACGGCTCCGGCCCCCTCCACCTGGCCCGCGGCATCGAGATCGGCCACATCTTCGAGCTGGGACGCAAGTACTCCCAGGCCCTGGGGCTGACCGTCCTGGATGAGAACGGCAAGGCCCGCGTGGTCACCATGGGCTCCTACGGCATCGGCGTCAGCCGCGTCATGGCCGCCCTGGCCGAGGCCAACCACGACGACAAGGGACTCACCTGGCCCGTCCAGATCGCCCCCTACCACGTGCAGGTCCTGGCCACCGGCAAGGACCAGGCCGTCTTCGACGTCGCCGAGCGGATCGCCTCGTCCCTGGACGCCGACGGCATCGAGGTCCTCTACGACGACCGCCGCAAGGTCTCCGCCGGCGTGAAGTTCGCCGATTCCGAGCTCCTCGGCCTGCCCTACACGGTCGTCGTCGGCCGGGACCTGGCCAAGGAGGGAACCGTGGAGATCCGTGACCGCCGCACCGGTGAGCGCCGCTCCGTGCCCGCCGACGCCGCCGTAGCCGAGATCAGCGCCACCGTCCGCGACGCCCTGGAGGTCGCCCGGAGCCTGTGACAGGTGGCGCCGGTATCGGCGCGAGGCGAACACCTCGGACCCGGCTGCCCCTCCTGGCTCCTGTACTGGGTCCCGGCGGCGCCGCTTCAACGCCGGCTCTGGCCCGAGCCCCTTACTCGGGGCGGCATACTGCACGAGGGTCGGGTGCTACCTGGGGGAGGGTCGGGGGTACTCCACGAAGGCCCGGCTTTTGTGCAGTACGTACAACCCCTGGGCAGTAGATCCCCACTCTCGTGGAGTGGGTCGGCGAGAGGCGGGGGCGGGCTTCCTCACCCCGGGGCCGGAGGCCCCAACGATCCGGTGCCGCTGGTGGAGCGTTGCTGCTACATGCGAGGCGACGAGTCCTCCGGGGATCTCCATCGCAGTGGGTTGCGCTGGTACTGCCGTTCGAGCTCACTCGACGTCGCGGTTGCGTCTTGGGGCCGTGTCTGCCTGGATGTCGGCCAGGCGCTCCTCGGTCCCCTGCTGCTCAACCACGTGCTCGTGGGCCGGGTTGAAGACATTGTCGATGGGACCCAGAACAGCTCCGCGCGGGTCGGGCCTGCGACGCCGCCAGTAGATCCAGCCACGGCGCTCCATCCACAAGAAGAGCTGGTCCACGGCCGCCAGGGCGGCGACGACGGCCAGAACTGCTACGAGGAGGCGCACGTCAGGCGGCGTAGCCGGGCAGGGAGGAGAAGTCCGCGCCCCAGGCGGTGGCGCGCCGGGCGGCGTCGACCGCACCGGTGACGGCCGCTTCACGGGCCGGACTGGAGGCCTTGGCGGAACCGGCCTCCTGCACCTCCGACGACACGATGTTGGACCACACCTGCCGGGCCCAGAGCACCTGGGTGCTCACATTGGGGTCGGTGGACTCGCTCGGGGCGGCGTAGGCGCTCAGCCGCTTGTCCTCAGTGCCCGCGGCCACCGCGGCATTGACGACGGATGTGGCGGCCTTGGCGTCGGCGATCGCCCGAGTGCGCTGGGGGTCGTCGCTGCGCGCCGCGAGCTCCTCCATGGCATAGCGGGCGGCATCGTAGGAGGTCAACAGGCCGGAACTGATCTTGCTGCCCTGCGCCACCTCCGCCCGTGGCGTGTCCGCCGAGCTCGGCGGCTTGAAGAGGTCGTGCTGGAGACTCCAGGCCACTGTCAGTGAGGTGAAGAGCCGAGCGTCCTGCTCCGAGGCGGCGGCGATCGCCGCTCTGCGGGCCAGCGTCGATCCATCGGCCAGGGCCGTGGCCAGGTCTTGCGCGGAGGCTCCCGCCGAGGCCGACGGCACCGGAGCAACCGTGGGGTAGGAGGACGGCACCTGCGAGGGCCACGGCTGCCATACCCCACCCAGGGTCTCGAGCTGGGCGTCAGCCGTCTGCTTCACCCCCTCGGCCAGGGCCGCAGTCGTGGCATCACCACCGCCGGCCTGCGCGACCACGCCGGCGGTGGAGGAGATGAGCGCGGCCTGCCTGGCCAGACCGTCACGGGTGGTCTCCGCCGCCGAGGCCGAGGGCAGGGACGCCGGGGAACCCTTCCCCAGGCGCAGTCCGCAACCGCCCAACGCCGCGGTCAGAGCCGTCCCCACCGCAAGCACTGCGGTGCGGCGCGTCAGGCCGTGGCCCGCCGCACCCGTGTCGGCACCGGCTCGGAGCCTGCCACCGACTCGGTCACCGTAGGGCGACGGAATGCCGTTCGACTGGGCGGGGAGGGGATTGCGGCGAGTGTTCACCGGGGAATCCTCCCACAGACGGCAGGTAGCATGATCCCGACCTCGACCACCTCGATCATGTCGACCACGTCCGCCCGATCCTCTGCTCGGGCCAGTATGGAAGGAAGAACGACCATGGCAGCCCATGATCCGCGTAAGGATCCGCGCAAGCGCGCTGACGCACTGGCGCGCAGTCTCACCGATCTGCTCGTCCCCGTCGTCAACGATGCCGGGCTTCATCTCGAGAGCGTGGAGACCACCAGGGCGGGCAAGTACTCGGTCGTGCGCGTCTTCGTGGATCTGGCTGACGGTCCCGGAGACCTCGATCTCGACTCCCTGGGGCCCGTGACCGCGGCCATCTCCCAGGCCCTCGATGAGGCCGACCCCGTCAAGGGGCAGTACACCCTCGAGGTCTCCACCCCTGGAGCCGAGCGAGAGCTGACCACTCTGCGTCACTTCCGGCGTGCCGTTGGTCATAGTGCCCGGGTGCGCACGGCCGACCACGAGCTCACCGGCCTCGTCACCGCGGCCGATGAGGACGCCGACGCCAGTGAGCACAACGGCGGCATGGTCGGGATCGAGGTCGACGGCGTCCAGCACCGCATCGCGCTGGGGGACATCACCGAGGCACGGATGGTGGTGGCCGGGTTCTAGAGCCGGGCAACAGGCCGAAGATCCATAGGATGCTCCCCGCGGATAGCGACCGGGAATAATGTATGTCCTGATAACTGATAGGTTGACGGACCTGCCCGGGAAAGACGTGATGGACCATCCGGCCCGTCACGGACTACCGTCAACGGGAACCCAGTGCACACCCGCTTCAGCGGACCAGAGAGGACCCAAGGACCCATGGACATCAATATGCCGGAGCTGCGAGGCGCTGCCGACGAGCTCGGCATTGACCTGGACAACCTGCTGCCCGCTATCGAGGATGCCATCCTGGGGGCCTATTCCAAGGTCCCCGGAGCGATTCGGGGGGCCCACGTCGAGATCGACCGCCGCACTGGGCACATGAGCGTTCTGGCCCCGGAGGTCGACGAGGACGATCAGCCCACGGGGGAGTACTTCGACGACACCCCCGACGACTTCGGTCGCATCGCCCAGGCCACGGCCCGCAGCGTCATCGTCCAGCGCATCCAGGACCGTCGCGACTTCGAGGTCCTGGGCGCCTTCAAGGACAAGACCGGTGAGCTGATCTCCGGCACCGTGGAGCAGGGACGCGACCCCCGCATCGTGTACGTGCGCCTGGACGAGGAGCACGAGGGCATCATGCCTCCCCATGAGCAGGTCCCCGGCGAGCGCTACCGCCACGGCGACCGCGTGCGCGCCTACGTAACCGACGTCTCACGCGGCACCCGCGGGGCTCAGATCATCCTGTCGCGCACTCACCCGGGGCTGGTTCGCAAGCTCTTCGAGCGCGAGGTTCCTGAGATCTCCTCGGGGGACGTCGAGATCGTCTCCGTCGCCCGGGAGGCCGGCCACCGCACCAAGATGGCTGTGCGCTCCAAGGTTCGCGGCGTCAACGCCAAGGGTGCCTGCATCGGCCCCATGGGGCAGCGGGTGCGCGCGGTCATGACCGAGCTCGGTGGAGAGAAGATCGACATCGTGGACTATTCGGAGGACCCGGCCCGCTTCATCGCCAACGCCCTGTCCCCGGCCCGCGTGGCCGCCGTGGGCGTCATCGACTCCGAGGAGCGCACTGCCCGCGCCATCGTCCCCGACTTCCAGCTCTCCCTGGCCATCGGCAAGGAGGGGCAGAACGCCCGTCTGGCTGCCCGTCTGACCGGCTGGAAGATCGACATCCACGCCGATGCCGAGTCCGGTGAGATCACCCCCGGTCAGGGCTCCCAGTCCGACGACGTGACAGGTCCCTCAGAGCTGAGCGACTGAACCGCCCCGTGGGGCGATGTAGACTTTCCGGCGGACCTTTGCGGGTCCTGCGCCGGGATTCCTCGGCCGTGGTGCCCGCGTCAGCGGCTGCAGACCAGCGGAAGGACACCGACGGACGGTGGTCACCATCCCCCACGTGCCCGAGCGCACCTGTATCGGCTGTCGACAAAGGGCCCCGCGGACGCAGCTACTGCGTCTCGTGCTGACGTCGGGCGGTGAGCTCGACGTCGATGCCCGGGCCGTCAGACCCGGGCGCGGCGCCTGGATCCACCCGGATCCGGCGTGCCTCGACCTCGCTGAGCGACGACGCGCCGCTCCACGTGCCCTGCGCACCGGCGGACCACTGGATGTGGCCCGGGTGCGCGGGTTCCTGGAGCGGGGAGTGGTCAATGACGGCGAGACCCCCGCTGCCCGACCGGGTGAGCGGACCACCGATAGCGAAGGCGGGTAGGAAGCCGATGGGCACCCGATGAGTACCCAGCGATGAGCTGCCTCTAGAAGCACCCACCCCTGTCCGGGGTGGGAAACCGGACAGGAGAAATGTGGCTAAACCACGCGTTCATGAGCTTGCTAAAGAGCTCGACCCCACTGGCAAGAAGGTCACCTCGAAGGTGATCCTGGCCTGGCTCAAGGACCAGGGAGAGTTCGTCAAGGCGGCCTCCTCCGCCGTTGAGCCACCCGTCGCTCGTCGGGTTCGCGAGCACTTCGCCGCCCAGGTGCAGGAAGCGCCGGCGGACACTGCGGCCGACAAGTCGGCCAAGACCGCCTCTCAGGCCCCCAAGCCCTCCAAGGGCGCTCCCAAGCCGGGGGCTCAGGCCGCCAAGCCGGGACCCGCCGGTGCTCAGGAGCAGGCTCCGAGCCCCGCTGTCAAGCCGGCTGCCCCCAAGCCGGGTGCTGGCGCTCCCAAGCCGGGGGCTCAGGCCGCCAAGCCGAGTGACGCAACCCAGGCCCCGGCGGCTCCAGCCAAGCCGGCGCCCCAGGGAGGCGCCGCCGATGCGCCCAA